>WGSI01000018.1:0-46303 GCA_014871745.1 Collinsella sp.
GCTCGCACGGAGAGCACATTAAGTGCTCTCCGGCTCGTGCGGAACTCGCGATCGACCAAACCCCGCGTCCCGTCCCGGCGAGCCTCTGGCTAGTTACGACAATCAAAAAGCAACAAGGGGCTCCCCCGCTCATCAAACGGGAGAGCCCCTCACCATACATAACGAATCAAGGTGCCTATAGGTAGACCTTTTCGAGAAACGATAATGTGTCCTGAAGACGCGCTCTCTCTTTACGATCGGTCTGCCGATTTACATAAGAAGAAAAGTCCGCAAAGAAGTCTCCGGCGTCAGCCCTCATTTGCTCTATTAGCTCCAAGCGAGCCGAAGGCGGCAACAAACCCGCAAGTCGAACAATATCCGAGCGATGCTTTCGTCGATCTTTATCGTTGCAATGGCGCCCTTCTTCATAGCTCCTATTGATATCAATGTGTGCACGCATCTTGAGGGGAATGATATGGAGCGCATCGAGCAACGTAATGCCCTCTACGTTCGTTGCGTTGTCGCGAATAAATTCGTAGTAGCCATCGTCGAGAATAATTGCCGAAAGACTTGATACGGCCCCGTCAAAGGAAAGAGGTGCCACTTCGCTCGTTTCATCTTCGAGCACAAAATCAGGATGTCGGGCGAATAGCTCAATTTGGCCGGGATAGTCTAGGACTTGCCTTGATCCTTCGGGCAAACAGAACCGATAGTAAGTGCACTTTCCATCGCCGACCTTCCCAGTCTCATATCCGACAGCTTTGATAAATGCCCACAATGCAGTGGCGAATTCAACGCCTTCCCCATCAACAATTACGACGATATCCAAGTCTTCAGTAGCTCTAAACGAATCGCCCTCATTGTCAAATAGAACGCTGCAGGCCCCTCCACCAATAAGGACGTAACCGCCTTTACAGCCGCTCATGGCATCGGCAAATCGCTCTATTCCCCTCACTTTTGACATATCGTCCTCCTGAGCTGTTCGACCGCGTCGAGCAGACGATCTTCTTTGTAATCTGCTTTTGCGCAAGCAACGTATAAGGAAAACGGGTCGACACACTGCAAACCCGTCGCGTCAAAACTAATATCGGACGGCGCGTCCACGGGATACGACCAGACCTCAATCACAACTGCCGCCGGTTCGTACCACTGAGCCTCCAGCCATCTGTCGCCCATATGCTCCTTCAAGGCCTCTAGCTGATATTTTTCGAGAGCAATGGTTGGAGCAGAGTCTTCATGGGCAAGGTCGGACATATAGCTAAGGGCAGACACACCGGAAAGCAGCGCATCAACGGCACGTAGCTCTGTTCTCTCGATAACCTTCTTGAGCCGGATTCGCTCTAAAACTGGCGTGCGAAGATAGTCCTCAAACCCATCTAGCAACGTCTCGGTCGACAGCCCGGCGTCGCACAATATACGCTTTTTGCCGTCCCGCATAATCAACCCAGGAGCTATAGCGGCGATTTCCGAAAGATAGCCGCTGACGCTTGCCGCGCTTTTGCCACACAGACGCGCTAGGTCGCCGGCGGAGCAGTCAACCCATCGTCCCGCAATGAGATTTAGGACGATTCGTTGAGATTGGGGCGAAAGCGGAGCAGCGGGAGAAGCACCCAGCACCTCATCGGAAATAACGGCTCCGATAAACGGCAGGAACGCATTTCGCTCATCTCGGATATATGCGATTCCCTCCGAAGAAAGCGCGCGCATAAAACCTAAATCCATAGCATCCCAGCAAATTACCACCGGGTGAACATCTAACTTGCGCACCGCACTGACGAGATTTCGCGCCGAAATGACACTGGGCGGTTCCTTTGGTTCCGCAACAATAAAACGGCCCTGTTTAGACATGCCGAGCCGTGCCAAGCGAAGCGAATACCGCTCAAGATACATGCGAGGAATCTGCATCTCAACTGGCTCCGGGTCGATAGCGAGCTCTAAAGAGAAGAGTCTTTTTGGGAGGCAGTTTATCAGCATGTACAATCACCCTTTTCATTTCGGTTACATTTTAGCGTCTATCTGAAATTATACTGAATCGTATAAAATCATCAATCATCAAAGCCAAGCGCACCATTCAAAACGCAACAAGGGGCTCCCCCGTTCTTTAACGGGGGAGCCCCTTGCCATGTCTAAGTATTCAGCCCACCCGGCCCTCCAGACCAAAAAGCGAACGGGCAAAGCGACGTTCGCAAGCAACGTTATCTAAGGACCTGGGCGGGCGTATGGGGCAACATCGATCGCGAGTTCCGCACGAGCCGGAGAGCACTTAATGTGCTCTCCGTGCGAGCAGGACTGCCCGAGCAGGCGATGTTGCCCCATACGCCCGCCCAGGTCCGCCGGGATTATGACAGCTTGACGATCGGAGCGAATCCCTTCATGAGCTTTTTGGTCTGGCCGGTCTTTTCGAACTGGACCTCGATCATGTCTCCGGCGACCGAGATCACGGTACCCGTGCCAAAGGTCTTATGGCTCACGGTATCGCCCGCGGCAAAGTCCTGCGATGCGCTGGCGCGATCGACCTTGCGCTCCACCGTCGGGGACACCTTGGACGACGGCTTTTTGGCTCGCGGCGCGCCCGAGCCAAAGGTCGAGGCAACACGGCCGGCGTCGGGCGAGACCCCACGATGGCGCTCGGTCCCGTAGCTGCTGCCGCCAAAGAAATCGTCAAAGCTCGATCCACCGCGCGAACCGGAACCGCCGGTCGAGCGCGTATGCGAGCCAAACACCTTGCCGCCATACATATCCGAACCCATGCCCGAGCCAAAGGTGCCGTGACGGTCGCCGCGCTTCTCCCAGCCCGTGCCTTCAAAACCGGCAGAACCGATACCGCTAAACTCGATATCCTCAAACGGAATCTCATTGAGGAAGCGCGAGCGCGGGTTGGCAGAGGTCGAGCCGTAGGTGCGACGCGTGGCCGCATAGGTCAGGAACAGGCGCTTGCGGGCGCGCGTGATGGCGACGTAGGCCAGGCGACGCTCCTCCTCAAGCTTACCCGGGTCATCGCTGCCGCCAAAGTCGTGCACGTGCGGGAAGATGCCCTCCTCCATGCCGGCCACGAACACCGCCGGGAACTCCAGGCCCTTGGCGGAGTGGATGGTCATCATGGTGATGGCATGCGTCTCGCCGGCCAGGGAATCCAAGTCGGAGCGCAGGGCCAGCCACTCCATGAGTGCCGGCAGCGCCTTACAGGTGAGCGGACCGTAGGTGCGCTCAATCTCGTCGGCATGCACGGCACCCGCCGGCATCTCCGTCGGCGCGGCATACGCGTTGCCCGCGATGGCAGCAGCCAGGGCATCCTGCGGAGACAGCGCCGGAGCAGCCAGACTATCGAGCGGATTGGAGCCCGCGGCATCGCGCGCGCCGACGAGTGCCTCAAACGAGGATGCCGGGGCAGATGGCCCCGGTTCGGGCGCAGGCGCGCTCACCACGACGGGCTCGGGCTCGGCGCCGGCAGGCACGTCGGCAACACCGGCTGCGCGCAGCTCTTCCAAGCTCTCGAGCGTACCCTCGATGTCCTCGTGCGTCTCCTCAAATTCGGCAGCGACGCCCAGGAATTCCTGGATGTTCTCGGCGCGGCTCTCGGACTCCATGGTGCCCTCGGCGCGGAAAGCCTGCAGTAGGCCCGTCTTATCGACAATCATCTCGACAACGTCCTTGAGCTCGCCGTCCATGCGGCGACCCTCGCGCACCAGCGACACAAAGCTCGACAGGCCGTTGCGCACCTTGGCGCTAAACATGCCGGTTTCGGCACACGCGATCTCGCAAGCCTGGAAGAACGAGCAGCGGTTGTCGCGCGCCAGCTGCTCGATCTTTTGGATCGAGGTGGAACCGATGCCGCGGCGCGGTGTGTTGATGACGCGCTTGACGCTCATCTCGTCGGCCGGGTTCACGATCATCTTAAGGTAGGCCATGACGTCGCGGATCTCGGCACGGTCGAAGAATCGCGTGCCGCCCACGATCTTGTAGGGCACGCCCGCGCGCAGGAACATATCTTCGAGGATACGCGACTGGGCGTTGGTGCGATAGAACACGGCGATGTCGTCGTAGCTCGTGCCTTTGGCATGCAGTTTCTCGATCTCGCCGGCAATCCAGCGACCCTCGTCGCGTTCGTCGCTCGCCTGGAAGGCCTGGATCTTCTCGCCATCGCCCTCGGCCGTAAACAGGCGCTTGTCCTTGCGCTGCGAGTTGTGGCGCACCACGGCGTTGGCGGCGCTCAGGATGTGACCCGTAGAGCGATAGTTCTGCTCCAGCTTGACGGTCTTGCAGTTTTTAAAGTCCTTCTCAAAGTCCAGGATGTTGGTGATGTCGGCGCCACGCCAGCTGTAAATGGACTGGTCATCGTCGCCCACGACCATGAGGTTTTGGTACTTAGCGGCCAGCAGGTTGGCGATTTCGTACTGAACGTGGTTGGTGTCCTGATACTCGTCGACGCTAATGTAGCGGAAGCGCTCTTGGTACTTATCGAGCACCTCGGGACGGGTGCGCAGCAGCTCGAGCGCGCGCACGAGCAGGTCGTCAAAGTCCATCGCATTGGCGGCGCGCAGGCGGCGCTCCAGCTCTAGGTAGACCTGCGCGGCCTTTTTGTCGTTGGGGCTATCGGCGCTCTTGAGCATGTCCTCGGGGCCGATCATGGCGTTTTTGGCCGAGCTAATCTTGCTGCGGATCATGTTGATGGGGAACTGCTTTTGCTCGATGCCGAGCGCCTGCATAATGTCGCGCACCATGCGCTTTGAGTCATCGTCATCGTAGATGGTGAACTGGCCGGTGTAGCCCAACAGGTCGGCGTCCTCGCGCAGCATGCGCACGCACATAGCATGGAAGGTGCACACCCACATGCCACGGGTGCCGCTGGGAATGAGTGCCGCCAGACGCTCGCGCATCTCTGCCGCGGCCTTGTTGGTAAACGTAATGGCAAGAACCTGCCAAGGCTTAACACCCAGGTCGCCGAGCATATGTGCGATGCGGAAGGTCAAGACGCGGGTCTTGCCCGAGCCGGCGCCGGCGAGCACCAGCAACGGGCCCTCGGTGGACAGGACCGCCTCGCGCTGGGCGGGATTAAGGCTGTCGATGTCGACGAGCGGTTTGGCGGGCTTGGGCGCCGGCGCGGGAGCGTCGTAGATGTCGAGCGGAACGAGCTCGGGCTCCGGCGCAGCGGGGGCGGTGTATGCATCGAGCGGCACGGGTTCCGGCGCGGGCGGTACGGGTACCGCGGCGTTCTTTTCCCAGGGCAGGGGCTGGGTCATGGGCGACTCCTCATCTGACGGACGGCGCGCCTGCGGGCGGCGCCATAGTTTGAGCCGTACCAGTATACCGAGCCGCGCGGACACCGACGCAAATCACACCACGACTCCGTGCGCCACCGTCAGGCCCGCCCCAGCGGATTTGGTGCATTGGGGGGCCACCGATGTCATGGCAGCAGCGAGCGGCGGCCAGAGCGAACAAATTGGCATGAAAAGGGGGCGGCATAGACCTTTTGGTCATGCCACCCCCTTTGAATGACAAGTTGTCGCTCTGGTCGCCGCGCAGCGTCAACCAAGTTACAGGCCGAGCATAGGCTCCAGGACAAAGAAGTACGCGAGCACCACGATGCCCAGGATGATGCGGTAGACGCCGAAGCACTTGAAGTCGTGACGGCGCACGAAGCCCATAAGCCACTTGATGGCAATGAGCGACACCACAAAGGCGACGACGCAGCCCACGCCCAGGATGGCGATTTCGTTGGTGCCGAACGTGCCGCCCTTAATAAAGTACTTGACCAGCTTGAGCGCACTCGCGCCAAACATGACGGGAATGGCCAGGAAGAACGTAAACTTGGACGCCACCGAACGCGTGCAGCCCAAAAGCAGGCCGCCGATGATCGTGGAGCCGGAGCGCGATGTGCCCGGAATCAGCGAAAGCACCTGGAAGCAACCGATACCCAGCGCGGTCTTCCAGCTCAGATCCTCGAGCGTAGTGATGGAGCCAAAGTCCAAGCTATCGTCATCGTCTGCGGCGGCAGTCGCAGCGGGCGCGGCAAAATGCGCACCGGCGGGACGTCCGCCCGCCACCACGGCACGCGAACCAAACGAACCGGCAAGAGCAGCCTGGTCGCGCTTGTTCGCGCGCCAGTTCTCGATCACGATAAACAGCACGCCGTACACAATGAGCGCCAACGCCACGACGGGAGCATTGTAGAAATGCTCCTCCATCCAGTCGTTAAGCGGCAGACCGATCGCCGCGGCGGGAATGCAGCCGAGCACAATCTTGCCCCATAGCACCCAGGTGTCGCGACGGCCCTCCTTGCCCTTGCTGGGAGAAAACGGGTTGAGGTCGTAGAAGAACAAAACGCAGACGGCCAAAATGGCGCCAAGCTGAATCACGACCAGGAACATATTCCAGAACGTCTCGCTCACGTTCATCTTGACGAACTCGTCCACCAAGATCATGTGACCGGTCGACGAAACAGGCAGCCATTCGGTGATGCCCTCGACCAGGCCCATGAAGGCAGATTTTAGAAGCTCAATGATATCCAAAGGGACCCCCTCGTTAGACACCCGCCGATATTGTTCTGCGGACGGTGCGGGCGATGTCCCATTATCAACCGTTGGCGGCGCGCCTGCGCCTACCCTTACCAAAAAACTCGCCCGTTCACAGAATTGCGAGCGGTCAAACCCAAATCCTTGGGTATAACTGCAACAAGATAAAGTGTCCGGCGGCCACGCATCCGCGCCCGCCCGACGCACGAGCCCCACGCCCGTGCGATAGACCAAGGAGGAAACCATGAACGAGGGCTACACCAAGGTATTTGTTTCACTCGACGGTACTGAGCAGCAGGATTTTGTGCTCGCACGCGCCATCAAGGTCGCCGCGAACAACGGCGCCAAGCTGATTATCGGCCACGTTATCGATTCCACGGCACTCGAGAGCGCTGGTTCCTATCCGGTCGATCTGGTCAACGGACTGGAGGAGGCATTTAAGAACTCCATCGCCAAGCAGCTCGAAGAGGCCAAGGCCAATCCCGACATTCCCGAGGTCGAGGTCATGATTCGCGCCGGCCGCATTCGCGAGACGCTCAAAGACGAGATGCTCGACGTGGTCAAGCCCGACCTGGTGCTCTGCGGCGCTCGTGGCCTGTCCTCGATCAAGTATGCACTCCTGGGTTCAATTTCGACGTTCCTGCTGCGCAACACCGACTGCGACATCTTGGTCGTGAAGTAGCAAACGTACGCCTAACGCATCGCGGAGCGCAAGCCCACGTGCCCAAGTCTTCCAAGAGCGGGACCACCATTACGGTGGCCCCGCTTTGCTTTAGGCTGAGAATTGCTCCAGAACCCTCATTCTCTCAACGGAATCCGTCTGAATTTTCAGAGCGACCCGACCCAAATCTCCGGTTGCAGAGGCAAGTTCTGCAAGCTGGGCAGACACCTCTTCAGCCACTTCCGCCGCGATGTTCTTGATCATCTTGAGTGGCAGATGCAAATCTTGAGACATGAATTCGAAATCTTCAGGAGTCACCCCATCGATCACCCGGTGATCCCCAATATCAATCCCAAGATTATGGTCGTATCCCATTATCGTCGTGCAAACAATATCGTATGCAGGGGCCAACCTCTTTTCCCGCCAACTCGGACTATAAAGAAACGAATGGTTCTTGAGATGCGAGTCGCAATTCCCCAACGCATAATCGACCATTACCTGACGAGCGAACATTTGAGTATCAGCAATTACGTTAGACGATTGCTCTCTTATCAATCGGCCGCAAAGAGCCATATAGCAGCTATCGGGACGTGTCTCGTATTTCATATACGAAGGCCAGCCAACCGCTTGGCAAAAATCCTCCTGATGCAGCCTCAGAGGCACATCGAATCCGCTCATCGACGGCGGCTCATTGCTCCAGATTCTGTCATAACGCTCGGAAAAGAACGCACCAGGAATCGTATCCGAAGCTTCTGAACGGGCAATTTCAAGCCCAGCAGCAGACGCTGCCGTCATGCAAATTAATTCGTTGAACGGCAAATCCGGATGTTTAGTTGAAGCAATCTTGACTATGTGAGTCGAGGGGGCAGAGCCGAGCGGCAGCATCCAATCCCCCGACCCGGCCTTTTTTGCATCTTTACCGCGCGGTAAAAACCAACCGGTTTTAGACTGAGCGCCCGCCAACGACAGCCTCGAATCCTGCATATCATTTGCAATCTCAAACACTTCCGCCTTAGAAAGTGCCTCAAAATCCTCGTCTTGCAGAGGACGATAGCCCGGATCGTAGCTCGATTTCTCATCGCCGAGAAACCTCAAGGCACCAACGCACTCATCGCCCAAACGCTCGAGCATCGATAAATAGTCTGACTGGGGGATTTGAAAACGCATCGACAGCTCATGCCGAACCGGGCCCTCGGGAAGCATGCCCGAAAAGAAGGCCGAAAACTCATTGCTGGCATATGGCTCATGTCGCAAGGGAAGAGAAGCTGAGAGTGCGGCAGCATCGTCGCGTTCAAGATATCCCTCATCATATGCAAACGTCTCGTTTACGGGGTCGGCCCTCTCAAATTCTCCGACCAGCTCAAACGTTCCCCGATACTCACGATAAACCTTTAATGCCATGAGCCGTCGCCCCTCTCCCTCAGGATCAAATCGACCCCCAAGCTGTTAGCGATTTGAAGGGTTTGGCGAAGATTGGCACCCGCCTTTCCACGCTCAAGCTCGCTCACAAAGCGCAAACTGCACTGGTTGAAATCAGCCACATCGCGTTGGGTATAACCGAGCTTCTTCCGGCGCTCACGCAAATATGCACCGAGTTCAGCTGGGTCAAAAATCGTTCGCTCATTCCAGTCTTGCATGCTAATCCCCTATGATTATCCCAAACGGGATAATCATAGCACATCATGATGGAATTATCCCGTTTGGGATAATTGTCTTAACGTGAATGACGCTCCGGGACGTTACACCGCGACGACTACTCAAAGTATTGGAATTTGTTGGTCGAGAAGGCAAACGTGACGACGAAGCCTTCGCCGGGCTCGGATGCCGCGGTGACATCGATACCCATCTTGGAGCACAGACGCGCCACCAGGTAGAGGCCAATGCCCGTTGCGCGCTTGGTGGTGCGGCCGTTATCGCCGGTAAAGCCCTTCTCGAACACGCGCGGCAGGTCGGCCGCGCTCACGCCGCAGCCGTTGTCCGCGACGGTGAGCTCGATGCGTTCGCTCGCCAGGCCCTCGTCCAGCAACGCGCCCGAAAACACGATCTTTGCGCCGTCCTCGCGCGCATATTTAATGCTGTTCTGAATGAGCTGGCCCAGAATAAACTCGAGCCACTTCTCGTCGGTAAAGACCTCAAAGTCGAGGTTCTCGCACACCGGGGCCACGTGCGCCGCGATGAGCTCGCGCGCGTTGGCCTTAATCGCGCCCGTCACCAAGGTCTTGAGATCCCAGCGGCGAATCAGGTAGTCGCGCTCCACGACTTCCGAACGCGCGTAGTACAGCGCCTGGTCGATATAGCGCTCCACGCGAGCCAACTCACGGCCCAGGTCATCCACACGAGACAGGTCGTCTTCGCTGCCATCCAGGTTTTCCAAAATTAGATGAGCCGCCGCCAGGGGCAGTTTGGCCTCGTGGACCCAGCTCTCGATATAGTCGCGATAGTCATCGGTCTGACGCCGGCCTTCGGCAACCTCGTCGCAAGCGGCTTTGCCCACCCGGCGCAAGACCTCGTACTCGAGCTCGCCCTCGGCATAGGTCGGGCATTGCACCATCTCCTGCACCCATGCGGGGCTCTCGAGCTCCTCGGCCGCGCGCTCCAGCTGACGCAGAAAACGGCGGCGACGCGCGTACTCGACCACGATGCCGAGCATACCAAAGATAAAGGACACGCCGACCGCCACGACCACGATAGAGACGGGTGCACCGGCAACCGTCAGCACAAAGCAGCTCAGCAGCACACCGCACGTCCACACGGCGACGGGAAGCAGCGCATCTTTAAAGAACTTGCCAAACGACATAGCCGGCCCCTAGACCGAATAGCCTTGGCCGCGATGCGTGGTCAAATACCCCTTGATGCCGATTTTTTCGAGCGTGGTGCGCAGGCGGTTGATGTTGACGGTGAGCGTATTGTCGTCCACGAAGGCGTCGGAGTCCCACAGGTCCTGCATGATGGCCGAGCGCGAAACGATCTTGCCCGCGCGGCTCAGAAGCAGCGAGAGGATACGCAGCTCGTTTTTGGTGAGCTCGGTGCTGGTGCCCGTTTGCGTGTTGGTGACCATTGAGCGGGCGAGGTCGAGCTCCAGCCCCTTGTGGACAAGTGTGCTGCGCTCGCCTGACGCCGCGGTGCGACGCAGCAGTGCGTTGATGCGCGCCACAAGCACACGGGCGCTGTAAGGCTTGGGAACAAAGTCGTCCGCGCCGAGCGTCATGGCCATAACCTCGTCGATCTCGGTCGTGCGCGACGTGAGAACGATGATGGGAACCTCGGATTCGCGACGGACCTCATGGCAGATGTGCTGGCCGTCTTTGACAGGGAGCGTGAGGTCAAGCAGTACCAGGTCGGGCGCGGTGGCGAGAATATCGCGCGAGACATGCTCAAACGATTCGCAGGCCTCGACTTCAAACCCGGCGCGGGCAAGGATGTCGACAAGCTCACGACGAATGGGCTCGTCGTCCTCAACGATATAGATCAGCGCCATTGATTCCGCTCCCCTCTTGGTTGTCTTGTCCCATTATGACCGCAAAGCTGCAGGTACACGCCTCGCGCGGTGCCAGGTGACAGAACTGTTCGCGAGCGGGGGCGTTTTGTCCGCCTCGCACTCGCAGCGGTGGCGGGGACCAAAATGATTCTTTAATCCCCGTCCCAGAAAAATCATTTAGCGGCGGGCGCGGAGCTTTTCGTAGCCTTCGGCGAAGAAGGCGACCGTGGCGGCGTCGGCCTCGGCGGCGTCCGTCTCGGTTACGGGGACCACGCCGTGCTCGTCACTCACCAGGAACAGCGCGCCCTTGAGCTGCGCGGGAATGTCCACGCGCGTGACCGGGATGCCCTTGGTCTGGGCCAGCTGCTCAACGAGCGTCGCCGTGCCGCACAGACACTCGTCCGCTGGCGCCACAAAGGCCAGCTCGCCGTTATCGACGGCGGCGAGCAGCTCGGGCGCCACGCCGGTTTCGTCGGCCTCGGAGCGGGCCTCGGCGGAGCGGGCACGTAGCGCCTTGGCCGACGTATCGGCCAGCGGCTCGTACTCGCCCACCGTCATGGCGGCGTTGCCGTTGATGTCGATCACCAGCATGAGCACGCCGTCGTGTGCGGTGTAATCACCCTCGGCAAGCGACCACTCAACGTGTTGTTTGGCCCAGCTGAGCATGTTGTGGGTAAGCGGCTCGCCCTGCACCAGGCGCTCGGACAGCGCGCGAATGTGGCGGTTGAGCATGGGCACCTTTTTGTTGGACATGCGCCAACGGCAGACAAGCGCGGGCTTGTCGAGCGTAAACTTCTCGACCGCCTCCTGATTGGCGCAAAAGTCCTCGTACGCACGCTGATCCTCGGCATTGCCAAACAGCTCGGCATCATCAATCTGGGGCATGGTCATACCTTTCGTGTTAGTCATTCCGTCCTCTTATACCAAAAAGACGGCCCTCCAAACGGAGCAGCCGTCTTTTGCAGAGATTATTTTGACGATACGGTCAGGCGACCGATCGGCTTAATGGGATAGAACAACATCCCATTAAGGGTTTTCCAAGTGCCCGAGATTGCCCCGAAAGAGGAGCGCCGCGTACTAAATGTACGCAAGCGACGGTTTGAGAGGCAAGGTCGGGTGCTTGGGAAAGCCTCTAGTGCCTAAAATGCCTGGCCCCTGTGAAGACCATCGCAATACCATGCTCGTTGCAGGCCTGGACGCTCTCGTCGTCGCGCTTGGAGCCGCCGGGCTGGATGATGCAGGTCACGCCGTGCGCGGCGAGCACGTCGACGTTGTCGCGGAACGGGAAGAACGCGTCGCTTGCACAGGCAAAGCCGCCCTTCTCCACGCCCTCGCGCTCGCAGAAGTCCTCGGCGCGCTCGCAGGCAAGCAGCGCAGAGTCAACGCGGTTGGGCTGACCCGGGCCCATGCCAATGCCGGCCTTACCCTTGGAAACCAGGATGGCGTTGGACTTGACGCCCTTGCAGACCTTCCAGGCAAACTCGAGCTCGGCCATCTCGGCGTCGGTGGGCTTGCGGTCGGTGGGGAACGTAAAGGTCGCAGGATCCTCGGTCACGTGGTCGACCTCCTGCACCAGCATGCCGCCGTCGACGGAGCGCAGCTCCACCTGGGCGCCGTGGTCCACGCCGCCGGTGGCCAGCACGCGCAGGTTGGGGCGCTTGGCCATGCGCTCGAGCGCCTCGGCAGTGTAGCTCGGAGCGATGATAACCTCGACGAACTGCTTGTTCTGATCGGCAAAGTGCTCAACCAGCTCATAGGGAACCTCGCGGTTGCAGGCGATGATGCCGCCGAAGGCGCTCTTGGGATCGCAGGCGAAGGCGCGGTCGTAGGCGGCCGTGATGTCCTCGGCCACGGCGGAGCCGCAGGGGTTCTGATGCTTGAGGATCACGCAGGCCGGCTCGTCGAACTCGCGGACTAGGTTCCAAGCGGCGTCGGCATCCAGATAGTTGTTGTAGCTGAGCGGCTTGCCCTGGATCTGCTCGGAGCCCACGAGCGGGAACTGCGAGCTCGCGGTATTCTCGCAGCCCTCGGCAAAGCGATAGACCGTGGCCTTCTGCTGAGGATTCTCGCCATAGCGCAGGTCGTCGACCTTCTCCAGCGAGATCTCGAGCTTGGCAGAGGTGTCCGCCACGTCGCTTGCGTGGGCGGCGAGCCAACGGGAGATAGCCGTGTCGTAGGCGGCGGTGGTCTGGTAGACCTTCACCTGCAGGCGACGACGGGTGGAAAGCGTGGTGCAGCCACCGGTCTCGCGCATCTCGGCCAGGACGGCATCATAGTCGGCCGGGTCGGAGATGACGGTAACGCTCGCGGCGTTCTTGGCGGCAGAGCGCAGCATGGAAGGACCGCCGATGTCGATGTGCTCGATGGCATCCGCGAAGGTGACCTCGGGGTTGGCGACGGTCTTCTCGAACTCGTACAGGTTGACGACGACCAGGTCGATCAGCTTAATGCCGTGCTGTGCCGCCTCCTGCATGTGCTGCTCGGAATCGCGGCGGGCCAGCAGCGCGCCGTGAACCTTGGGGTGCAGGGTCTTAACGCGGCCGTCCATCATCTCGGGATAGCCCGTGAACTCCTCGATGGGGGTTACGGGGACGCCCGCGTCCTCGATGGCACGAGCCGTGCCGCCCGTAGAGATGATCTCGACGCCAAAGTCATCGACCAGCGTCCGTGCGAAATCGACGACGCCCGTCTTATCGGTAACCGAGATCAACGCGCGTGCGATCTTCACATCAGATCCCATGCAGTCCTCCTGTCTGGTACGCCGCCGTGCTCTGTGAGTCGGTGATACGTCAATCTGCAGCGCTCGCGCAGCGGCATTGAAAATACTGATTCAATGTAGCGCATCGAGCGCATCGATGCACCCCGCAACGGGCGCATATGCAGAAAAAGTTTGCGAGCGGAGGGGATGGGCACGGCACCGGGCACGGTGAGTTCATGGAACACAGGGGCACCATAATTAGATGCCAATAGCGTGGTAGAACTGTGCTCGATATGCATCCGCAAAAGAAAGAGGCACCATGGTCTCGCGGGTTCTCTACCGACCGTTTGATACCGAAGACTTCGACGCCATCGCGTTGATTCTGCAGCAGCTTTGGCATAACAATTCGGATAACGATGAGTACAACCGCCTCGAGGCCGCGTGCGACCTCGCCTATTGCCTTTCGTCTTCGACGTTTTCGCAGGTTGCCGTAATCGACGGTCAGGCACGCGGCATTGCGCTCGCGCGTGCGGGACAGAGCTCCGGCGCCACCGTTAAGGAACATTGGCTGGATACCGAACGCGCACTGCTATCGCAAATGCGCGAGCTGGAGCCCGATGCCTGCGCCGAGTATCTCTCGTTTGTGCGCGCAACCATCCGAACCAACAACCGCCTGCTCGAAAGCAGCCCGTTGCCACACGACAACGAGGTCACGCTGCTTGCCGTAGATCGCGACGTCCATGGCCTGGGCGTTGGCTCGGTGTTGCTCGACGCCGCAGTCTCGTACCTATCCTCGCGCGGGGCGACGAGGGCGCACCTGTACACCGACTCCAACTGCTCGTGGAAGTTCTACGAGCTGCATGGCTTTAAGCGCACGGCCACGCACCGCGCCAACCGCGAAGAGCGCCGTCACGACATGCCGCGCGAAAGCTTCCTCTACGAACTCGACCTAACAGCCTAGGCCCAGCAGCCATACCTAGTCATTTAGGAACGTCCCCAGTGACTAGTCGTTGGGGACAGTCTTCGTAGGTAGCGCATAAAAAGGGATGGGCTTCCCCCGACGGCTGTCGAGAAAAGCCCATCCCATAATTTACGACCGCTAGAACGTTCCGCCGCCGCCTCCGCCGACGCCGCCGCCTCCGCCGCCCGAGAAGCCGCCGCCTCCGCCGCCGCTCGAGCTGTCGGAGCTCGATGCCAGCTCACGGATGCTCTCGTGATACACGCCGTCGAACGAATCCATCGGCGACTCGTTGCCGTAATGATGGTAGTACCACCAGTAGCAGGGGTAATTGTCGTAGAAACCGTCGGCCTCGCGCACCTCGGGAGGAACAGCCTCGGCAAGCTGACGCAGGACTTCCTTGGAAACACCCAGCGCCGCACCCATCACCAGAAGTTTATTCCACAGTACTAGATCGCCCGGAACGGCTTCCTTTAGGCGCGTGAAATCCTCGAGCCAATGCTTGAGCGCCTTGCAGCGAGCCGCCACCTCGGCGCCCTCCGGCGTAAAGCGGCGGAACGTAAGGCCCACGCCAATACCCACCAGCACAATCGGCACCGAGATAACCGCGGCGATAATGTTCGCCTGTGCGCCGTCGGTAAAGAAGATGGATCCCGCGGGAATACAGGCGATCAGAATACCAAGAACCAGGCAAAACACCATTGCGACAATGCCGTCCGAGGCAACGTACTCGCTATCGGCCAGCTTGCCCTTAACGGTGTTCTGATAGTCCTCGAGCTTGTCGCCCACGGGTGTAGCGTGCTGCTTGACGTAGTGCTGCAGCTCGTCGAACGTGCGCGAGCGATCGCCGTTCTCGTCGGGCTTAGCACCGGCAAAGAAGACCTTGAGCACCATGTGGTCAATGCCCTTGGCCGACTTCCAGCCCGCATCACTCACCGTCACGCGATACGTCTGCTCTTCTTTTTCACGCCCCAACAGACCCTTCTTAGCCTTAGTCACGGTCGCCTGCTCCAGCTTAATCACACGGTCGTCGGTGAGCTTCATGAGCGTGGCGATATATGCCTGATCGGGCACCTCGTTCCAGCTCATGAGGGCCGAAAGCACAGCGGGATGGTCAGCCGAAGGCACATCGCGGAAATATTCGTCCTGGAAAAGCGGCTTGGGCTTGCGGCGGCGCAGCTTGAGCACAACGATTGTGCCGGTAAAGGCCACCGCCGCGACAACACTTAGTACGGCAAGTACATTGGCAATCATGCGAGCGTGAGCGCGGCGGGCGTTAGCCTCGTCGGCCCATGCCTTCTCCTCGCTCAGGATTGTCGGCATGCGCTCCTCGCTCGAAGCGGAAAGCCAAGGCACCCAATCGCTGGGGAAGGTGATGCGCGCCTCGGCGAATTCGCCCTGATGCACGCAGGGAATGGTATAGGTGACCATGGGTTCATCCGCATCGAGCGATACGTCGCCCGTCAGCGGGCCGTGGCCCCATGCGCGGAAGTTATCACCCTTGACGGCCGCCGTCCCGGCGGCGGCATTTGCGAAGTACACTTCCATCTCGACATCATCGGAATCCGCAGACCAGCCGTCGCCCACAAACTTCCAGTAGAGCTCGGCGGTATCGGCCCAGTTCATAACCGCACCGGTCATGGTGTAGCTCACGTAATAGATCGCGCTGTCGCCGCTCTCGTGGGGGCTGAACACCTTGATTCTTACGCCGCTGTCGGACTGCTCAACCGTATAGACGCCGTTGTCGCCTTTGTTTGCGCTGTCGACCTTGTTAAACGCGGTGTCGTCTTCCTCGACGCTCAGCACATTGACGCCCGCCGCGCCGCCCTGCTGGTTAGAGCCTGTATTGATCTCCCAAAACACGCCGTTGATGTCGTCATCGAAATCAAACTGGCGTCCCTCGACAACGGTCAGCGAGCCGTCGGCCTCGACCGTGGCACCGATATAGGTTTGGGTCATGGAGTAGCCGTCGGCGTGCGCGGCGACAGGCAGCAGCAACAACGCAAGCGCGACGAGCACGCAGACGGAAGCGAATCGCGCAAACAGGCAGCGCTGCCGACAAGTATTGGCAACGGGGGCGTTCATAGGCACATCCTTTGTCTGTAAAACCAACATCGCCATTGTCCCACGTTTGCGGGCACACATGACGAATATCTGGGCCAACGGAACGTCAAATGGGACAAAAGTCCCACCCGAGTCTGGCACTTAGGGACGTTCCTAATGATCTATTGGGGACGGAGGAAAACGGATCATTGGGTTGAACCGACGGACTGCAACAAATTTGTCGTTTGGGACGTTCTTTGGCCGAGTCCCGCGCCAACGATAGATACCACTTCACAGCTCCGTCACAGGTGTAGCGGCTTTGTGTGGGCGCGGCATGCGCTGATTGAGCCGTCAGTCGAGGGGCATAAAGCAATTGAGCGAAAACGGTTGCCCCTTTCCCGTTCGCTCGAGGATCATGTCCCCCTTTTCCGCGGAAACCCCGGCAGTTGCGAAGAGCTGCCGGGGTTTCTGTCGTGTATAAGGCCGAGTCGGCGTACGGCGATCGAGACGTTGGGCCGCAGACCTACCGTGCGCAATGCGCAGCGCCGCCAACTTGCGAGCCACGGAAACGCCTTCCCTACCGTGCCCCGCGCTATACTCGTCCGCATGGATATCAAAACACGCAACATACCAACGCCCGCCGCGGATGCGCCAACGACGCAGCCTGCCTCCGTTCCCGCACCTGTCGTGGGCCGTTTTGCCCCGTCGCCCTCGGGCCGCATGCACCTGGGCAACGTGTTCAGCTGCCTGTGCGCGTGGCTTTCGGCCCGCAGCCAGGGTGGCAGCATCGTGTTGCGCATCGAGGACCTGGACGATCGCTGCAAGCGCCCGGAACTTGCCACTCAACTGATTGACGACCTGACCTGGCTGGGACTCGAGTGGGACGAAGGCCCCTACTACCAGCACGATCGCCTCGACCTGTACGAGGGCGCCTTGCGCCAGCTGCAAGACGCCAGCCTCACCTACCCCTGCTTTTGCACGCGTGCCGAGCTCCACGCTGCGAGCGCGCCGCACGCCAGCGACGGCACGCCCATCTACCGCGGCGCCTGCCGAGGCCTTTCTGCCGAGGAGGTTACCCGCCGCAGCGCCCTGCGCGCCCCGGCCACGCGTCTGCGCGTGCCCGACATCGACGACCTCGCGGGCGACGTGATCGAATTCGTGGACCGCACGTACGGGGCCCAATGCGAGGCGCTCGCCACCGAGTGCGGCGATTTTTTGGTGCGCCGCAGCGACGGCGTTTTTGCCTATCAGCTAGCCGTGGTGGTCGACGACGCTGCCATGGGCGTCACCGAGGTCGTGCGCGGATGCGACCTGCTGGGCTCCACGCCGCGCCAAATCTACCTGCAGCATCTGCTGGGACTTCCCACGCCGCACTACGCACATATTCCGCTGCTCATGTCACCGGATGGCCGCCGCCTTTCCAAGCGCGACCGCGATCTGGACCTGGGCGAGCTCCGCGCCCGCTTTGGCACGCCCGAGGCGCTGCTGGGCTGGCTCGCCGGGCAAACGGGCATCGCGCCGGACGCCACGCCACGCTCTGCCGAGCAGCTGGTCGAGCACTTTAGCTGGGACGTTATCCGCGCACACCGGGAGAACATCGTTATGGATGAAAGGACAGGCATGCAACAGACGGCAGCCCACCCTGACGAGCACCTCGATAGCGACATTGCCAAAGTATCAACAACCCATCTTTCGCCAGAGGGGTTCGATGCGTTCTGCGAAATACTTGACTCTCCCACGCCTGAAGCTGCGAAAACGTTGCTCGAGCGCAAGCCGGCTTGGGAGTAAATCCCTTAACAAATCGGTTTTGGTTCGCCACGAAGCTCATGCGTCCGCGCCCCTACGCAACATCCCAGGGTTGGAGTTCGTCGCCCAGGCGAACGATGCAGTCGTAGAGCACAGTATGGCGCTCGGCAGGGCTGGCATCCCGATGAAAATGCCCGTAGTACCAGCGCTTGTAATCCAAGCGGTCTTCCAGCTCATCGAAAAATGCCGTCAGCCGATCAACGGCGGGATAATTCCAGCCAGGCCCCGGATAGAGCGTGGGCGAAAGCATGCGCGTAGAGCAGGTGTGGGTGATCACGTAGTCGACCTTCCAACCCACGCTGTCGAGCTTTGTCCGCGCCTCCTCAAAGTTACGCTCGTCCGGCAGCTCCTGTGGCCACCAGCTGGAATAAGGAATGCGGTATTCCTTATCCACACTCGTGGCGCCGCCCATGGTAAAGATCGTTGAGCCGTCAAACTCAAAAACCTCGCCACGCGTCAGGCGCCGTATGGGAGAGGTATCCGACAGGCGCTGCGTCAGCCCACCGTGCCACAGCTCCATGGGACGCTCCGCCCAGTGATCGAAACGCTCGTGGTTGCCGTCGACGAACAGCACGGTATAGGGGCGCGACTCCAGCCAAGCGATGTCGGCGCACTCCTCGGCAGAGAAATCCCACGGAAAGCCAAAGTCGCCCGCAACAATCAGATAGTCGTCGCTCGTCAGACTATCCCCAAGCTCCCAATCGCGCAGCTTTTGCATGTCGAGGCCGCCGTGAATATCGCCTGTCACATAGACCGTCATCGGATCACCACTTCCCTCTTATAGGCTTCGAGATCGTGCTCGATCTGCTCGTCACCCGTGGCGTTGACCCAACACGGCCATTTAACGCACCGCATCGGCTCGTCTACCTGCGCAAACCACGACCTGAGCTCATCCAGACTTACCGGGGCGTAGCTGTTAGCGTCCATGCCCACGTCATAGCGCAGCAACCCCTGTCTGAGGTTGAACTTGTTGTACGCGTCGCCGCAGCTGTGGATATGCCCGTGCAGATGCCAGCTGCCGTGCGACATGCCCTGCCAATCGACCATGGGATAGTGGCTCAGCACGATTTTTTGGCGGTCGATCTTGAGCACGCAAATGGGCGGCTCAACGATAAAAGCATCCGCTACCGCAGACTGCGTCCAGTCTTTGTCGTGATTGCCGGGCAGCAGATGAACGCGCTTGCATGTAATGCTTTTGCGCAGCTCGTAGGCATCCTGGGCGGTCATCTTAAAGCTGAAATCGCCCAAGATGTAGAGCTCGTCATCCGCAGCGACCTTGCTGTTAATGTTGGCGACCATGGCGTCGTTCATCTGCGCTACAGTCGACCAAGGCCTATCGCTAAGCCGTAGCATGTTCTCGTGCCCAAAGTGAGCGTCGCTGGTAAACCAGATCACGGGGACCTCCTGTTGCTGCGGGGCATCCATCCCTTAGGGCTTACCCTTCATTTTTCCATCCAAACGGGTCAAGCACCCAAAAAATCAGATCGAGCACGCCACCGGTTATCATGGCGCCGGCAAGGGCCATGCAAACGTGCAGAGAGCTGGCACTTCGGAGCACGTCGAACGGCCCCAGAACAGCCAGCAGCGCGACCGCTGCGCCGGCCGCGCACAGCGCGAGGCACGGTCCCGCGTCCTTGACGCACTTCTTTGCGAGATGCTTGGTGTTGTCACTCATCAATATCGAACTCCTTAGAGGGTCGCTGTTCAGATGCATGCCGCCGCGGCAGAGCAGGGCGACAGGGCAAGTGTCACATGTCGTGCGGACACGTGTGCAAGCTCATGCCAAACTGCCAACCCCAATCGTCATACATCTAAAATACGAACGATCGATCTGTTATCCTGGCGCCAACATAGTCTTTCGAAAGGTTTGCCGGGATGACTACGCAGCGACAGATTGATATTGAATTCGACTCGCTTACACGCGAGAACGATTCACCCAAGCTCATCGCCAACTCGAAGGCGAAAGGCGGAACACTACTATCCGTTATCAAGGAGCAGCTCTCAGCCTGCGGCTCTTTTGACTTTTGCGTAGCGTTTGTTGCAGACGGCGGCCTTCAAATCCTGGTCGAGACGTTCCAGGAGCTCAAGCAGCGTGGCATTAAGGGCAGGCTGCTCACGTCCACCTATCTCAACTTCAACTCACCCGATGTCTTTCGCAAGCTCCTGGAATACGACAACATGGAAGTTCGCGTATTCCAGGGTAATTTGCATGCCAAGGGATACATTTTTGATAAGGGCGAAACCAGCACGGTCATCGTCGGCAGCTCGAACATGACGCAGACCGCCCTCACCTGTAATAAAGAATGGAACGTGCTGTACCAGACTGTCGAGAACAGCCGCCTACTCGGCGAACTGAGGGGCGAGTTCAATTCGTTGTGGAACGACACCTCAACCGTTTTGCTTTCCCAAGACTGGATTGAGAACTATGCCGCATATCGATCGGCACGTCCGTCAAAGCCCAAATCGAAACCGACGTTCCAGGCAACTGTTAGCCCAACCATGAACGACCTCGAAGAAATCAAGCCCAATAAAATGCAGCAGCGCGCCCTTGAGGCGCTCGGCGTAATCCACCGCAAAGGCGAGACCCGCGCCCTGCTGGTCTCGGCAACCGGCACCGGCAAGACCTTCCTTTCGGCGTTCGACGTGCTCGCGTTTAAACCCCGGCGCGTCCTCTTTCTTGCGCACCGCCGGCGCATTATCGACGCCTCCCGTGCAAGCTACGAACGGCTCTTAGGTAATACCTATACGTTCGACACCTATCAAACTGGCAAGCATATAAGCAATGCTACCTGCGTGTTTGCCATGTGTTCTTCGGTCGCCAAACATCTGAACGATTTCCGTCCCGATGAGTTCGACTACATCGTCATCGACGAGGCCCACCGCACGGGATCCCAGGGTTACCAATCCATCATGTCGCACTTCACGCCTCGGTTTTATCTGGGCATGACCGCTACGCCTAATCGCACCGACGGCTACGACGTCTTTGCCCTTTTCAATCACGTCATCGCGTTCCAGATCACACTGCAGGACGCTTTGGCCGAGGAGATGCTAGCCCCCTTTCATTATTTTGGCATTCACGATCTGGAGATCGACGACGAAACGGTCGAAGATACCGCCTTGTTCGGACGCCTAACATCCGACGAGCGCGTGCGTCATATCACCGAGAAGATCGAAGAATATAGCGCCACCAAAAGCAACCGCAGGGGCTTAATTTTCTGCAATCGAAACGCCGAGGCCAAAGAACTGTCACGCAAATTCAACGCTCTCGGATATCGAACGACTGCGATTAGCGGTCAAGATCCCGATGAAGTCCGCGATGCCGCTATCAGCCGGCTTGAAGCCGGCGAGCTCGAGTACATCTTCTCGGTCGATATCATGAACGAAGGCGTCGACATCCCCTCGCTCAATCAGATCATCATGCTTCGACGCACCGACTCCGCAATCATCTTTATTCAACAGCTCGGACGAGGTTTGCGCCTGAATGATGGCAAGGAATACGCACTGGTGCTCGACTTTATTGGCAACTACCAGAGCAACTTCTTGGTGCCCATCGCGCTTTCGGGTGACAAGACGTATAACAAAGACCGCCTGCGCCGTCTTGTCCAAGAGGGCGATTCGGCGATCCCCGGATGCTCGACCGTGAGCTTCGATCGTATTTCCGAGGCACGCATTTACAAGGCCATCGACGGCGGCGATTTCACCTCCGTCAGGTTTTTGAAAAACGAATATCTCGACTTGCGCCAAAAACTCGGCAAGATTCCCTCGCTGCTCGAATTTGATCGTAACGGCTCCATCGATCCACTGCTTATCTTCAAGAATAGCGGCCTGGGGTCCTACCACGCATTTCTTTCCAAATACGAGCCGGACTACACGGTTCAATTTACCTCTGATCAGACCAAGATTCTCAAATTTATTTCTCAAAAACTTGCCGCGGGCAAGCGATTCGAAGACCTCTATTTGCTTCAGACGCTCGTCGAAGCCGGACACGAGAGCTACCGGCATATGCGCGAAGCTGCGCTTAGGAACTACCGCGCACAGCTTAAGGACAGCGCCGTTAGGTCGGCAATCGCAGTCCTTAAGGGCGACTTTGCCACTCCTAAGGATTTCGTTTCCCTACTTATTGACGATGGAACCGGACCTCGTCTGACCGAAGCGTTTGCGACCGCCCTGCGCAACGCAGAGTTCAAGCGTCAGATTCTCGAGGTGCTGGATTTTGGTATCGCGCGCAACCGACTCGACTATGCCGAGACGTACGAAAACACAAATTTCGTTCTCAACGCCAAGTACACGTACGAAGAGGTTTGCCGCTTGATGAACTGGGAAAAGAACATCAACGGCCAAAATCTTGGCGGCTATTTTTACGACGAGAAGACCAATACATTCCCCGTGTTCATTAACTATGACAAGGCGCCCGACATTAGTGAGTCAATTCAGTATGAAGACCGCTTTGTTTCGCCGAGCAAGCTCATCGCAATCTCGAAGGGCAACCGCACGCTCAACTCCCCCGAGATTCTGCGACTGCAGGCATGGCCGGGAAACGGCCTGAAGACGTATTTGTTTATGCGAAAGAACAAGGACGATAAGGGTGGCAAGGAGTTCTATTTCTTAGGCGAAATGCATCCGACCGGCGAGTTCGAAGCTATTAAAACTAAGAGCGGCGACAACGCCGTCGAAATCGAATATGAGCTCAATGCGCCCGTGAGGCAGGACATTTACGAGTTTATGCTCAGCGATTTGAGCGAGGCCGAGTAATAACAAAAAAGGAGCGAGTCGCCATATGGCACCCGCTCCTTCTGTCTACTTAAGCCCGAGCTTCTTTTCGAGCTCATCGACAACCTTAACGTCCGCCGGAAGCCAATCGACATCCCACAGGTTATTGGTATCAAGCCATTTCATATCCTCATGAGCGTGCTCTTTGAACTCCCCCGAAAGGATGTTAGCCAGGTAGCACTGCATCGACAGGTGGAACGTCTCATAATCGTGTTCGACCGTGCAAAGATAGTCGAGGTTACCGATCGTGACCTCGAGCTCTTCTTGAATCTCGCGCACGATTGCCTGCTCGCCGGTCTCGCCCGGCTCGAGCTTGCCGCCCGGAAATTCCCAGCCGTCTTTAAACTCGCCATAGCCGCGCTGACAGCTCAGGATTTTTCCGTCCTTCTGAATAACCGCTGCTGCAACATTGATTGATTTCATAACTAGTTATCACCTCTCCAGTTGAGCCCAACCAGTATAGGTGATCGACCGCCCGCCATGTCCCAGTCGCCTCAAAACCACCTGCTCGACCAACCCATAACGCTGTTTTGCACCGGCACCCCATCCCCCGCTATCGAGGTCTAATACTTTTCCGCGAAGTGAACGTCTGTTTTTGGACCCCTGAAGCATCCACATTTTTCGTCGGCAAAATCGCAGGATTCCAGCACCGAAACCGCAGGAAACGGCACCTCTAAAGTGTCGATGCTTCGGGGGTCCGATTTAGCTCGTTCACTTCTCGGGAAAAGTATTAGACCTCGTCGGCAGCAGCCCAAAAGGTGAGTCGTTTCTCCCCCGCGCAACCCAATAGACACATTCCGCTCCTCCCTCACACCACCCAAAAACTCATCCAACATTAATCTTGGCTCAAGAATCGCTTAATCTATAACCTGCACTATAGAGTTCGACCAAGGGCGGGGCGGCGCAACGCAGACTGCCGAACGCAACGCTCGCGCCCATCGAACGAAAGGACAGGTCATGGACGACCTCGAAAAAGTTGAAACCATCCGCACCAAGTGCAACGTGAGCTACACCGATGCCAAGGCCGCGCTCGACGCCGCTGACGGCAACGTTCTGGATGCCATTATTTGGCTCGAGTCGCAGGGCAAGACCCAGACCACGTCGGCGCACGCCGCCACCGAGTCCGCGCCGGCCGATGAGCCCTCGGCCGAGATGGTCGCCGCGCAGGCCGCCTATGAAAAGTCGAGCGAAAAGACCGACTTCTCCAAGAAGATGGACAGCGTGTGGGAGTACCTCAAAAAGCTCTTCCGCCTGAGCCTGGACACCAAGTTTATCGCCACGCGCCGCGATGCGATCATCCTCAACATCCCCATCCTGATTCCCATCGTCGCGCTGTTTGCCTGGGGCGCCACGATTTGGCTGATGCTGCTTGGCCTGTTCTTTGGCATGCGCTACCGCATCGATAGCGACGGCGACGTGCCCGGCAGCATCAACAACCTGATGGACAGCGCTGCCAATGCCGCGGACGACATCAAGCAAAATCTGAACGACGACAAGTAATCGCAGACGGGGGCACGCATGGCACGGATCTTGATCGTAGAGGACGAGGAGAAAATCGCCCGCTTTGTGACGCTCGAGCTGGAGCACGAGGGCTACCAGGTGGAGCACGCCGCCGACGGTCGCACCGCCGTGGACCTGGCACTGGAGCGCGACTACGATTTGATTCTGCTCGATGTGCTGTTGCCGCAGCTCAACGGCATGGAGGTCTTGCGGCGTGTCCGCAAGCACAAGGATGTGCCGGTGATTATGGTCACCGCGCGCGATGCCGTGATGGACAAGGTTGCCGGGCTCGATGCCGGCGCCGACGATTACCTGACCAAGCCGTTTGCGATTGAGGAGCTGTTCGCACGGATCCGCGTGGCGCTGAAGCGCTCGGAGGCCGTGCGGGCGGCTTCGGGCGTTGACGGCGCCGGCGCCAGGGCTGGCGTAGCGAGCGGCACGGCCGCCGGTATCGCCACAATGTCCCCGGCAACCGACACGGCCCAGACCGCTGCCTCTCCCTCCCCCGCCGCGCTCGCCGTGGGCTCGGTCGCGCTCGACCCAGACCGCCGCGAAGTCACGGTCGACGGCTCGCCCATCGTGCTGACTGCCCGCGAGTTCGACGTTCTCGCCCTGCTTATGGCGCATGCCGGCACCGTGCTCACGCGCGAGCGCATCGCGCACGAAGCGCTGGGCTACGAATACGTGGGCGACACCAACAACGTCGACGTGCACATTGCGCACCTGCGCGCCAAGATCGAAGACGCCGGCAGCGCCCGCATCATCCAGACCGTGCGCGGGGTGGGCTATGTCTGCCGCGCGTAACACCGAGGCCAAGCGCGTCACCTCTATCGCCCGCGCCATCAACTGGGGCTATATGTGGCGCCGCCTGATGGGCTACGTCTGGCTCGATCTGCTGCTGATGGTGATTGCGGCGGCGATCCTCGTCTATGGATACAACCAGACGCTGCCCGACGGCGCGTTTACCGCGGGATGGATTCCCGGCGCCACCGTTCACGGCATGTCGCTGACGCCCGCACGCGGCTGGGATCTGGCAACGCTCACCTATACCGTCGAGTTTGCGCGTACCACCAAGACCTTCCCCCTCGCGCAGGACCTCGTCGCACTATGGCCTCTCTACCTTGTCGTTGTGGGTTGGCAGGTCATCAGCGTGCTCAACATGCTCGGTGGTGCCCGCCGTGTGCGCCGCACCATGGCACCGCTCAACGACTTGGCCTTGCGCGTGAACGAACTCGGCCGCATGCAGCTCGCCGGCGGCAAGATGGAAACACTGGAGCAGGCCATCGAGCGCGCAAGCGTCGACTCGCCGAGCGTCACCACCGGCGACGCCGATCTGGCAAGCATCGAGGTCGCGCTCAACCGCCTGCTGCGCCAGATGCAAGAGGCCAAGCTGCAGCAGATGCGCTTTGTCAACGATGCAAGCCACGAGCTGCGCACGCCCATCGCGGTGATTCAGGGCTACGTAAACATGCTCGACCGCTGGGGCAAAGACGACCCGGACGTGCTGGCGGAATCCATCGCCTCGCTCAAGGCCGAAAGCGAGCACATGCAGGAGCTCGTGGAGCAGCTGCTGTTTTTGGCACGCGGCGATGCCGGGCGCACGGTCCTGCGGCGCGCGAATACCAACCTGGCTGCACTGGTCGGCGAGGTATGCGAGGAATCGCAGATGATCGATACCGAGCACACGTATCGACTGGCCTTTGACGCTGCGCTTGTCAGCGACCCGCGCTGCGACGCGCCCGTCGACGTGGCGCTCGTGAAGCAGGCCCTGCGCGTAATCGTGCAGAATGCCGCCAAGTATTCGGACGCGGGCACGCCCATCACGTTTGGCGTGGCGCCGGATGCGGGCGCGGGCACGATCGACATAAACGTTGAGGACGAGGGCATCGGCATGAACCAGGAATCCGCAGCTCACGCGTTCGAACGGTTCTACCGTGCCGACAACGCACGCGATGCCGGCGCGCAGGGCTCGGGCCTGGGGCTCGCCATCGCCAAGTGGATCGTCGATAGCCACGGCGGCGTCATCGGCGTGACCTCAGTCGAGGGCGTCGGCAGCCGCTTTACGATTCGCCTGCCACGGTAGGGATGCCCCTCGGCATAAATAAAGGGATAGGGCCATGCGGCCCTATCCCTTTTCGTTAGCTATAGCAGCTTGTGCGCTACTCGCAGCACAGGTGCACGGCGAAGCCGGCGAACTCGCGCTTAAAGTACACGAGCTTGGTGCCGCCGTCGGGCAGCAGCACGCGCGACTCCTCGTTGACCTCGAGCCCGCGCTCGGCAAACCACTTCTCCGCCGCATCGATGTCGTTGACGGCAAAGCCAATGTGGCCCTTGGCGCCTCGACCGTTCTGCTTCATGATCTCGACCAGCGAATCGTTAAAGTACGAAACGGGGGTCTCGATGACGGGCAAACCCATCATCGTCGAGAACAGCTCCGCGATCTCCAAGGCGTCTGCCGGGTCGGCAGCGTTAATGCCCACATGGGCGACGCGCATGCCAAAGAGCTCGACCGGATTGGCGTTCTGCTCACTCATACAGGCAGCGCCTACTGAGCCATGACGTCGAGGACGGCCTTCTCGGCAGCGACGCGGTTCATGCCGGTCATGAAGGGCACGCCGCTCACGTACGGGCAGGTGAGGCCCTCGGGGGCAACGGTGGTGGCGATCAGCAGGTCGGCGCCCTCATCGCAGTAGTCCTTGGCCTCGGAGATAGCGCACTGCACGATCTCATACTTGTCGGCGTAACCGTTAGCGTCGAGCAGGGTGGCGACCTTCTGGGCAACGAGCGTGGAAGTAGCAGCGCCAGCACCGCAAGCCAAAACGATCTTCTTCATAGGTAATGTCTCCCTTCATGGTTTACTTTAGGTAAGTGTACCGCAGCGAGCGATGTCACTCGGCCTCGATGAGCTTTTATGCCAGTTTGCTTGCGCGCTGCGTATAATACATCCAGTACGTGTTGTCATACCGCTCGCTTTATGAGCGACTAAGGACCCTAATATGCCCGATTCCCGCACACTCTGGACCGCCGTCGTTATCATCTGCATCGCCGTGTCGGTGTTCTTTAGCGTCAAAAAACGCACCACGTTTAAGCGCCTGCAGCAGCTCATGGCCGCCAAGCAGTGGGACGAGTTCGATCGTTTGCTCGACGGCAAACTCACCAGCATGCTGTACCCGCGCTACAACCGCGACTACCTGCGCCTGAACTCCTATCTGCTGCGCGAGGACCACGAGCGCGCCAGCGAGATGTTCGACCTGCTGCTGGGACTCAACCTGCCCAAGATGCAGCGCGTCGACCTGGTCATTAAGGCCTTTAACTACTACGTTGGCCAGGAGGACCGCAAAAAGTCCAAGGAGCTCCTGCACGAGATCAAGGGCTTTGAGGGCGGTCAGGCCGAGGCAGTCGCGCACGAGTGCCAGCTGATGTACGACACGATGATCCTCAAGCGCCACAACGACATTCCCGAGCTGGAGCGCATGCTCGAGGAGGCCGGCGACGATAAGGTTAAGAGTTGCCGCTTGGAGTACCTGTTGGCCCTGCAGTACAAGAACAAGGGCGACGAGGCCAAGTTCCAAGAGTTCCTTGAGAAGTCGGGCCAACACTCGATGGCCGTCAACGCGTAACGGACGGCTTGTGCTAGACTTCTAGTCTCACGGGGGCGTGGCGGAATTGGCATACGCAGGAGACTTAAAATCTCTCGCCGCAAGGATTGTGGGTTCGAGTCCCACCGCCCCTACCATGTGATTGCTTACGAGCCCGTGTCCCGTTGGGATGCGGGCTCGTTTCTTTTGGACGCCGGTGGGACTCGAACCCGCGAGGGGGCGAGCACCAGGCGGACGCGCAGCGTCCGCAGCGAGCCGACGAGGGCGCCGGCAGGCGGCCGAAGCCGGTGCGGATTTGCGCAGCAAATACGCAGACGTCCCACCGACCCTACCACGTATTGTTTACGAGCCCGTGTCCCCAAGGGATGCGGGCTCGTTTCTTTTAGATGCCGGTGGGACTCTAAGCTGCGGTGGAATAGGTCCTGTTTATACCGTTTACCAGCTTATTTAGGAACTATTTCACCGCAGCTTATTAAGAGGGTGCTGAGAGCGGGGGTCCAGGCGATGGTGGGGGTCGCACCGTCGAGAACCTCGTTGATGGTAGCGGCCATGCCGGCGAGTAGGCTGTTCTCGCTTACAGTGAGCGTCTTGTAGCCGCCGGCTCGCATGAGCTCGCGGATCACCACGGCGCCCGCCAAGATCACGCCCGCGCGTTTGGGCTGTACACCCGGTAGAGCGGCGATGCCGTCCGCATCCAACACAGACATGCGCTCGATAGCGGCCGAAACCTGATCCAGCGAAAGCTCGCGCAGGTGCACAAAGCTCGAATCGTACGGTTCCAGCTTATGAACGAGCGCCACGAGCGTGGTGACGGTGCCGCCCACGGCGACCAGGCGTTCGGCGCGCTCAAAGTCGCTGGGCAGGCCTTCAAAATAGGCGGCGAACTGCTCACCTGCCCACGCGGCAGCGGCAGCAAGCTCGCCGTCCGCAGGCGGCAGCGTCGAGAAAAACCGCTCGGTCACGCGGCGGCAACCGATATCCAGCGAGCGCGTTCCCTCCAGAGCGAAGATGCCGCGCTCCGGTGCATAGACGCCCGTCGCGAGCTCCGTGGATCCGCCGCCCGAATCGGCAACAATGATGCGCTCGCCAGCAAAGTCGTGCGTCACGCCAAAAAACGTCAGGCGTGCCTCGACCTCGCCCGGAATCACCTGTGGCTCAAGCCCCAGATCGCGCAGGCCGTCCAGCAGCAGCGCGGCATTGGACGCATCGCGCGCGGCGCTCGTGCACGTGGTACAGATGCACGCGGCCCCAAAGGCACGGGCCTCGTCCACAAACATGCGACACGCGGCGAGTACGCGCTCAACGGCCGCCTCGCAAAAGCGGCCCGTCGCGTCCACGCCCTCGCCCAAGTCGGTGATCTCGGTATGCTTGGACGATTCCACGATCGCCCCGGCCTCGACCTGCGCTAACACCAGTCGCGACGACACTGTTCCCAGGTCGATCGCGGCTACCTTATAGCGTTTGCAATCTGCCATTGCAGGCTCCCCTCCGGGCGCTATTTGCCGTTGGACACGACCGTCTGGCCCTCGACGCCGTTAAATCCAAACAGCATATCGAGCGTCTGGATGTACCACGGCGCGTCCTTGCCGACCTCTTCGATCTCTTTGGCGACTTCGCTGGCCTTCTTGGCGTTCGAGGACTTTTTGCTCGACGACGAGTCCGAATCGTCGTCCAGGCCCAGCACGTCAATCTTGGTCTCGCCGGGCATCACCAGGCCCAGGTCCTCGGTCGCCGCGTCCTTAATGCCCTCCTCCGAGAGCAGTTTGTCGACGCTTTTCTGCAGCTCGTCGTTGTACTGCTGGCGAATCTCGACCTGCTTGGCCAAGATATCGCTCGAGCGCTTGGCGACGTAGAGGTCGCGCACGGGAAAGTACAGACTCACGAGCACCAGGACAACGACAATGCCAACAAACAGCCCGCGCTGGGGTCCATGGGTAAAGTCGTAGATTGCCTTGACCACCGCGTTGTCGTTGGCGTAGTGTATGAAGTCCGAGCCCGAAAGACGGTTCGAGGGACGGCGCGGCTTGTCGGACGCCTGGGTCGAAGGGCGCGACGCATGCTTGGAACGCGATGGGCGCACCGGACTATCCGAGGAACTATTTGGCTGAGCATTGGGATGCGAAGTCGCCGGCGAGCTATACCTGGAGCGATCAGCACCAGCATAACCAGACCCGCCAAGCTGTGCGGTACGCGCACGACGAGGCGACGGCTCACGCGAACCGGCGGAATAGTACCTGTTGTCGTAAATCTGATCCATGTGCGCCTTGTGCGGTTGAGGTTTGTTTGCGCTAAGTCCTTTAGTTATAGCACGAGCGCCCGCGCCGCCTTCGCCAGCCTTTGCTCGACATAAAAAAGGCGCTGAGCCGTATGGCCCAGCGCCCATAGTTCTTTGCGGCATCCAGCCAAGGCGGGGAGGAACCGAGTCAGCCTCCCCCTCGCCAAATTCGCCCGTTTAGCGAATGTTGTAGAACGCGGCCTTACCGGCGTAGCACGCGCTGCCCTCGAGCTCGTCCTCAATGCGGATGAGCTGGTTGTACTTGGCAATACGGTCGCTGCGGCACGGGGCGCCCGACTTGATCTGGCCGGCGTTAACACCCACGACCAGGTCAGCGATGGTGGAGTCCTCGGTCTCGCCGGAACGGTGACTCACGATGCAAGCGTAGCCGGCCTCCTTGGCAGTCTCGATAGCCTCGAGCGACTCGGTGAGCGTGCCAATCTGGTTGACCTTGACCAGGATCGCATTGGCGGCGCCCAGCTCGATGCCCTTCTTAAGGCGCTCGGTGTTGGTGACGAACAGGTCGTCGCCTACGAGCTGCACCTTGTTGCCAATGCGGCGGGTGAGCTCGACCCAGCCGTCCCAGTCCTCCTCTGCCATACCATCCTCGATGGAGATGATGGGATAGGTGTCGACAAGCTTCTCCCAGTAATCGACCATCTGAGCGCTCGTGTACTCAACGCCCTCGCCCTTGAGCTCGTACATGCCGGTCTCGGCGTTGTAGAACTCGGTCGATGCCGGATCCATGGCGTACATGAAGTCGACGCCGGGCTTAAAGCCAGCCTTCTCCACGGCCTTGGTAATGTACTCGAACGGCTCGGCGTTGGTCTTGAGATTGGGCGCGAAGCCGCCCTCGTCGCCCACGCCGCCGCCCAGGCCGGCCTCGTGCAACACGCCCTTGAGGGTGTGGTAGACCTCGGCGCACCAGCGCAGGCCCTCGGCAAAGCTCGGAGCACCCACGGGCATGATCATGAACTCCTGGAAGTCAACGTTGTTGTCGGCATGCACGCCGCCGTTGAGGATGTTCATCATGGGCGTGGGCAGCAGGTGGGCGTTGACGCCACCCAGGTACTGATACAGCGACAGGCCTGCCGACTCGGCAGCGGCGCGGGCAACGGCCAGCGACACGCCCAGGATGGCGTTGGCACCGAGCTTGGTCTTGTTGGGGGTACCGTCCGCGGCAATCAGCGCGGCATCGACGGCGCGCTGGTCGAAGGCGTCGAGGCCCACGACGGCGTTAGCGCACTCGTTGTTGACGTGCTCGACGGCCTGCGAGACACCCTTACCCAGATAGCGGCCCTTGTCGCCGTCGCGCAGCTCGCAGGCTTCGAAAGCACCGGTCGAAGCGCCCGAAGGCACCATCGCGCGACCGAAGCTGCCGTCCTCGAGCACGACCTCGACCTCGACGGTGGGGTTGCCGCGGCTGTCGAGTACCTCGCGACCGTAGACGTCCAAAATATCACTCATGCTGTCTCCCTCTCACTTGGAAACGTAGTTGATGCAAGCGACTGGCCGACTGTGCACCATCGGTGCGCCTCCGTAAGTTAGCCATGTCGCACTTTTTGCATTATGCCCTAAGTTAGCCGAGGGATACATATGAATTGGAGAAATCATTCTTTGAGGCGCTTGTTTTTGCACCGAGCATTCATCTCTAGAGGTCGCCCCCCCACCATTAAATTCTTCTATCGGCATACCGTCTTTACCTGGCTTGCGAATGAAAGAGCCAATAATGTACTTTTACATCGTGCAAAGTTCTGGATATCGTGCAATTCTAAGGGTCTGAAGTTCTGGATATCGTGCATAATCAGGTTATAAAAGTTCTGGATATCGTGTACGAGGTAGCCATGCTTAAACGAAAAGCCTATGACAAACTACTAAAATGGAAGCATGAAAGCGCTGGTAAAACAGCACTTCTTATTGAAGGAGCCCGCCGCGTCGGAAAGAGCACGCTTGCCCGCACGTTTGGAGAAACCGAATACAAGTCCTGCCTTGTCATTGATTTCTTTCAAGCACCTGCCGAAGTTAAGCAATATTTTGAGGACTATCGCACTGACTTCGACTCGCTCTTCCTCTATCTCTCGGTTTTCTATAACGTCAAACTCTATGAACACGAGACGCTTATCGTCTTTGACGAGGTCCAGATGTACCCGCAAGCACGCGGACTCATCAAGTATCTCGTTGCAGACGGACGTTACGACTACATCGAAACTGGATCCCTACTCAGCATCAAGCAGAACATTAAAGATATCGTCATCCCATCCGAGGAAGAGTCTCTGGAACTTGAGCCCCTCGACTTTGAGGAGTTTCTTTGGGGCATGGACGAAAAGGGGCTGGCCGATCTCATTCGCATGAGTTTTAACAAGATGAAGCCGCTCCCCGATGCCCTACATCGCAGAGCGCTCTCCCTTATGCGCGAATACATGCTCGTAGGTGGCATGCCTGAGCCGGTATCCATCTATGTTGAACAGCGCGCTTTTGCGCCCGTCGACGCTTCGAAGCGCCGAATCGTCCAGCTCTATCGCAACGATATCTCTCGTTTTGCAACCGGTTACGAATTCAAAGTCGTCTCCGTACTCGATGGCATCCCGGGTCAGCTCTCTAGGCACGAAAAACGATTCAAGCTTTCCTCACTTGATAAAAACGCACGCATGCGCACCTACGAAGAAGCCTTCTTTTGGCTGGCAGACGCGCGAATTGCCAATATCTGCTATGCCGCAAGCGAACCGAGCGTGGGCCTTTCACTCAGCATGGAGCAAACGGCCCTCAAGTGCTACATGGCAGACACCGGCCTGCTTGTAACGCTTGCCTTCTCTGACAACAACGATACCGATGAAGACGTTTACAGAGCCGTGCTTCGCGGCGACATCGGATTGAACGAAGGAATGCTTACCGAAAACTACGTTGCCCAATCTCTAAAGGCCAATGGACACAGGCTCTTCTTTTATTCCCAAAGCGGAAAGAAGGAGGGGGAGGAGCGCATGGAAATCGACTTCCTCGTTACCCGACCCTATGTCAATGCCGCCGGAAAGCCGCGCATCAGCCCCATCGAAGTTAAGTCGCCACGCAGATACGGAACCATCTCCCTCGACCGATTCCGCGCGCGCTTTAACAAGAAGATTGGGATGGCTTACGTGTTGCACCCTAAACAACTCGAGTGGGATGCCGAAGCGCAGCTGGCACATCTTCCGTTGTATATGGCTTTTTGCTTGTAGAGACCTCTCTACGAATGGATGCCGTGAGAGACGCAGGCCTCACTCGCTTGCTTTTGCTTGGTCCCACAGGTCGTTGAGTTGAGCGGTTGAGCAGGCGGCGAGGTCATCGCCCGCCTCGTGCACGGCGGCCTCCATCGCAGCCCAGCGACGGCGGAACTTGGCCGTGCTGGCGCGCAGGGCACTCTCGGCGTCGATCCCCTCTTTGCGCGCGACGTTGACCAAGGCAAAGAGCAGGTCGCCAAACTCCATTTCGCGCTCGGGCGAGCCGGGCTCCTCGGCCTCAAACTCGGCACGCTCCTCGGCTACCTCGTCCCACACGTCCTGGACCGTCTCCCACTCAAAGCCCACGGCAGCCGCCTTGCGCGATACCTTCTGAGCCTGCATCAGCGCCGGCAGATGCGTGGGCACACCGTCGAGCAGGCCCTCGGGCGTAGCCTCGCCCGCCGCCACGGCCTTGTCCTTGGCAGCCTTCTCGGCAAGCTTGACCTCGTCCCAGATCTTGAGCACTTCGTCGGAGTTATCGGCATCCGCATCGCCAAATACGTGCGGGTGGCGTCGGATGAGCTTGGCGTCGATATCGCGCGCCACATCGGCCAGCGTAAACTCGCCGGCGTCCGCCGCAATCTGCGCATGCAACACTACCTGCATGAGCACGTCGCCCAGCTCCTCGCGCAGATGTGCCACGTCGTCCGCCTCGATGCAATCGAGCGCCTCGTAGGCTTCCTCGATCATGTTTTTGCCAATGCTGCGGTGCGTCTGTTCGCGGTCCCACGGGCAGCCGTCGGGCTGACGCAGGCGCCAGATGGTCTGCACCAGATGCTGCAGCTCAGCCGACGCGTCGACCAGCGTGGACAGGTCGCGCGAACCCTCGGCATTTTGCTGAGCCATATGCTGTGCCATGGTTATTCCTCCTCCATGATCACGTGACGGAACGCGCCGCCCTCGTAGATGCCGTAGCTGTGCGTACCGTCCTTGGGAATGCTCACGCTGCCGGGGTTGAAGAGCCACAGGCCCGGGTGCGCCTCACTTTCCTCGTTAACCTTGATGTGCGTGTGGCCGTAGACGAGCGCGGAGCCCTCGGGCAGCGCAGGCGCGTGGTCGACGCTGTTGTGCATGCCGGCGCCAAAAACATGGCCATGCGTCAGGAACAGCTCGCGGCCGCTCTCGTCGAACAGCGTGGCGTAGTCGGCCATGACCGGGAAATCGAGCACCATCTGGTCGACCTCGGCGTCACAGTTGCCGCGCACCGCGATGATGCGGTCGGCCAGGGCATTGAGCAGCGGAATCACACGCTTGGGAGCGTAATCGCGCGGCAGGTCGTTACGCGGACCGTGATAGAGCAGGTCGCCCAGCAGGACGATGCGGTCGGGCTGCTCGGACTCGATGGCGGCGACCAGGCGCTCAGTCCAATATGCCGAACCGTGGATGTCGGAAGCGATAAGGTATTTCATGGTGGTCCTTTCGGGTGGGGTTGATGGAGCTGGGCGTGGCGTGCCGCCGGCCGCGTTACTCAAATCGCAGTGCCGCGCTCTGGGCCGCCTGCATCACGCGTTGGAGCGGTACGTCATGCTCGCGGGCAAGACGGGCGCAGTCTTCGTACTCGGGTGCTGCGCGCTCGCTGCCGTCGGGCAGGGTGGCTACCTTGACGAACACCTCGCCCCATGGCGTCGCTACGCGCTCAAAGCGGCGTGGCAGGCAAACGCGTTCCATAACCTGGCGGCGGATGGCATTGGTCGTGGTTTCCAAAAAGATAATCGTCTGCAGGCGCTCGATATCCTCGTGGGTGCAGATTACCTGCAGCTGCCAGCCGGGACGGCCCTTCTTGCAATAGAGGGGTAGCCAATGCACCTCGCGCGCACCGGCCTCGCGCAGGCGGTCGGCGGCGTAGGCGAGCACCTCGGGCGACGCGTCGTCGATATCGCATTCCAGTTTGACGATGGTCTCGGGCGCATCGGTCTCGCGGGACAGCGGAGATTTGCTATCGCATGGCATACGGTCCGGCTCCTTTCCGCACGGGCTCGTTTTGTTCACCCAAACGCTAACACATCGCGGGCGGCGTGGGGGTGTCGTCATGGGATGGGCGGGACTTTTGCCCGTCGCGGACGTCGGCGTGCGCCGCCTGCCCTTTCCGGTCGGTTTCGACTTGCAGCGTTCCCGGCGCGTCAGGGGTCGCGCCATTACAATGGAGCGGATTCGCCAAATGCAAAGGAGTCGCCATGCCCGCCTGCCCGCTGGTCGATTGCCATACCCACACCTCGTTCTCGGACGGACACGCCTCGTTTGAGGACAACGTTCGCGCCGCTGCTGCAGCCGGTTGCCGTGCCATGGTCTCGACCGATCACCTTACCCTGCCTGCCAGCATGGATTCCAATTGCGAGGTACAGGTTGTCGAGGGTGACTTGCCGGCACATCGTCTGGCTTTTGAGGATGCCCGCAAGCTTGCCGCGCAGATCGCGCCGGAGCTCGAGCTTATCTATGGCTTTGAGTGCGATTGGTACGAAGGCTGCGAGCCTTTGGTTGAGCGCTGGTCCCGGGGCGCCGTGGTACGCCTGGGTAGCGTGCACTGGATCGGCAACCCCGGCGATATCATGGTCGGTGCTGCGGACACGGCGGGGACGGAGGACGTCGCTCGTCCCGATACGCCCGATTCGCGCTGCGGTTGGATCGACGATGACACCGACCTGCATGTTTGGGAAAACTTAGGCGTGCGCGGCGTATGGGAGCGCTATGTCGATGACTGGTGCCGTGCTTGCGAGAGCCCGCTTAACTTTGATGTGATGGCTCACCCCGACCTGGTCACGCGCTTCTCGAAGGAGGGCTTTGCGCCCGATTTTGACCCCGCGCCGTTCTGGGGGCAGATGGCAGAATGCGCACACGACACGAATCGGCGCGTTGAGGTCTCGACTGCCGCGCCGCGCAAGGGGCTCGACGACTACTACCCCGCGACCGGCCTCTTGCGCTGCTTTGCCCATGCCGAGGTGCCCATTACCTTTGGCTCGGACGCACACCGCGCCTGCGACATCTGCTGGAACATCCGCGAGGCCCAGGCGCACGCCTACGACTGTGGCTATCGAACCTTCGACATCCCCCACCTCACCGGCGAATGGGAATCCACGCCCCTCGCCTAAGACCAGTCATTGGGGACACTCTTCACAAATGACCCCTTGGGGACGGAGGAAAACAGGTCGTTTTGCTCACCACCGACGCCCGAGCAACACCGCCCGCCAAAAAGAACGCCCGTTTACTACGATGAACCGCAAACCTCCGACCATCGGCTTAATGCGGAAAATAAAACCGCAGGTAGAAGTGTTGACGATTTGCTCAAAACCGACGCGTGGTAAGCAGATCCAGTTTCATCGTAGTAATTGGGCATGTTATTTGGCAGCGCCGGCAAAGACCGTCCCAAACGACTAGTCGTTTAAGAACGTCCCCAATGACTACCCAATGACTAGTGGCGGCGGGCGTTGAGTTCGCCGGCCAGCTCGTCGAGGGTAATGCCGTAGCGCTCGAGCGTCACGAGCAGGTGGTAGACCAGGTCGCCGGCCTCGTAGCGAATGTGATCGTGGTCGTTATCCTTACAGGCCATGATGACCTCGCTCACCTCCTCGGCAAGCTTCTTGAGCAGTTCATCCTCGACGTCGGTCAGCAGACGAGCGGTATAGCTCTCCTGCGGCGACGCGTCGCGACGACCATGAATCACCTCGGCCAGCCCCGTCAGCGTCTCGCCGATATTTCCATCCTGAACATTCGCGGTGCGCACACCCATGGTTCAATCCTTTCTGGTTGGCCAAGCGCTTAGCCGAGCGCCCGCCCTACGCGAGTTTCTTAAAGAAGCAGGTGCGGTTGCCGGTATGGCAGGCCGGACCCGGCGAGTCGACCTTGACCAGCAGCGTATCGCTATCGCAGTCGGCCCAGAGCTCCTTGACCTCTTGCATGTTGCCACTCGTCGCGCCCTTGTTCCAGAGCTCCTGACGGCTACGGCTCCAAAACCACGTGGTACCGGTCTTGAGCGTCAGCCCCACCGACTCCTCGTTCATCCAAGCAACCATAAGCACCTCGCCGGTGTCGTACTGCTGAACCACACAAGGAATCAGCCCCTTGGCGTCGTATTTGAGCTCGGACGCAGTTGTCACTTGCTCCATTTAAAAATCCAATCTCACAGGAATACCTTGAGAGGCCATATACTCTTTGACTTCGCGAATGCTGAACGTCCCAAAGTGAAAGACGCTGGCTGCCAGCACGGCATCGGCCTCGCCCTCGATCACGCCCTCGGCAAAATGTTCGAGCGTGCCCACGCCGCCGCTCGCGATGACGGGAATCGGCACCGCGCGCGCCACGGCACGGGTGAGTGCCAGGTCGAAGCCAGCCTTGGTGCCGTCGCGATCCATACTGGTGAGCAAGATCTCACCGGCGCCGCGACGAGCCGCCTCCTCGGCCCACGCCACCGCGTCGATACCCGTGGCGTTGCGGCCGCCCGCCGTAAAGACCTCCCACTTATCGGCGCCCGGCTCCCCGGGCAGCCCCACGCGTTTGGCATCGATCGCCACGACTACGGCCTGGCTGCCAAACGCCGCGGCAGCCTGGCTGATCAGCGACGGATCGCGCACGGCGGCAGAGTTAAGCGACACCTTGTCGGCGCCGGCGGCAACCATGGTCCGCATGCCCGCCAAGTCGCGAAAACCGCCGCCCACGGTATAGGGGATGGCGAGCTCCTCGGCCGCATGCGCCGCCATCTCGATGGTCGTCGCACGATTGTCGCTCGTGGCGGTAATGTCCAGAAAGACAACCTCGTCCGCACCCTCGCGGTCGTAGGCGCGCGCCAGCTCCACCGGGTCGCCCGCATCGCGCAGGCTCACAAAGTTGACGCCCTTGACCACGCGGCCGTCCTTAACATCCAGACAGGGAATCACGCGTTTGGTAAGCATGGGCTACTCCTCCCCTCGGGCAGCGGCCAGCGCCTGGGCCAGCGTAAAGTTGCCCTCGTAGAGCGCACGACCGGTAATGGCACCTTCAATCGTGCCCTCACCCACCGCGGCCAGCGCGCGGATGTCGTCGAGCGTCGAGATACCGCCCGAAGCCACGACGGGAAAGCCCGCGACCTGCGCCACATGGCGATACGCCGCCACACCGATGCCCGTCTGCATGCCGTCGCGCGCGATATCGGTATAGACCAGGTGCTTAAAGCCCAGCTCGGAAAGCTGCGCCACGGCATCGTCGAGCGCCATACCCGCGCCGTCGCGCCAGCCGTTCACCTTGACCTGGCCGTCGCGCGCGGCGATGTCTGCCACCAGTAGCCCACCAAAGCCTTGGGCTGCCACCTCGGCAAAACCCGGCTCGGTCACCAGCACGGTACCCAGTGCAATGCGGCGAGCGCCATAGCCGGCCAGCTCGTCGATGCGCGCGAGCGAGCGAACGCCGCCGCCCACATCCACGGACAGACCATCGACGCCGCAGATGGCCTCGATCGCTGCCGAGTTGGCAGCGCACGCGTCCTCGTCCTCGCCAAAGGCAGCGGACAGGTCGACGACATGCACCCAGCTTGCGCCCTGCTCGGCAAAGGAGCGGGCGACGGCCACGGGGTCGTCGGAATATACCTTGCAGCGGCTCCGGTCGCCGCGCTCCAAGCGCACGACCTTGCCGCCGATCAAATCGATTGCGGGAAACAGAATCATCGGCCGACCTCCTCGACGATGCTGACGAAATTCTTAAGGATGCGCTGACCCAGCGCGGAGGATTTCTCGGGATGGAACTGGCAGCCCCACACGTTGCCGTGGCGCACGATGCACGGGAAACTCCGCGTATAGTGCGTGCGCGCCAGCACATCGGCGGCATCGGCATCGTCGGCCACCGCATAGCTGTGGGTGAAATACATGTTGGCACCCTCGGCAAAACCGGCAAGCAGTGGATCGGCCGCACCGGCGGGCGTCATGTGCACCTGGTCCCAGCCCACGTGCGGCACCTTAAGGCGACTCGACTCCAAGCGCGTGCACGAGCCGCGCATAATGCCCAGCCCATCGACCCAGGGACTGCCAGCCTGCTCGGGGGCGTTACCGCCGGCAATCGCGCCCTCGTCCGCAGGCACGCCCTCGTTGCCGCGCTCAAAAAATAGCTGAAGGCCCAGGCAGATGCCGAGCAGCGGAGTTCCGGCGGCAACGGCGTCGAGCACAGCCGCCTCCTCACCGCTCTGGCGCATAAAGGCGATCGCGTCATAGAACGCGCCCACGCCCGGGATGACCAGGCCGTCGGCGTTGCAGATCTGCTCCGGATCGTCCGACGTGCAGGCAGCGGCACCGGCGCGCACAAGCCCGCGCACGACGCTCGACAAGTTACCCTTATGGTAGTCGACCACCACGATCTTCGGTTCGCCCACGCGACCCTCCTCTTCCCATCATCCAAAACCACCACGAAGGTGCCTGTCCCCTTTGTGGTGGTATTTGCCTTTGTGGCGGTTACAGCGAGCCCTTGGTGCTGGGGATGCCCTGCACGCGGGGATCGAGCTCGCAGGCGCGGCGCATTGTGCGGCCCACGGCCTTAAAGGCGGCCTCGATAATGTGATGCGAGTTGCCGCCCGCCAGTTCGCGCACATGCAGTGTGAGCTTGGCGTCGCGCGCAAAAGCGTAGAAGAACTCGACAGCCAGCTCGGTATCGAAGGTGCCCACGCGCTCGGTTGGCACGGGCAGCTCGCAATAGGCCTGCCCGCGGCCCGAGATATCCACGGCGGCCATCACGAGCGTCTCGTCCATGGCAATCGCCGCGTCGGCAAAGCGTGTAATGCCCGCCTTGTCGCCCAGCGCCTGGCAGAACGCCTCGCCCAGCACAATACCCGTGTCCTCGACGGTATGATGCGCATCGACCTCAACATCGCCCACCGCATGCACCGTCAAATCGAACAGGCCATGGCGGCCAAAGGCGTTGAGCATGTGGTCGAAAAACGGCACGCCGGTCGAGATATCGCACACGCCGCTCCCGTCCAGGTCGAGCTTGACGACAATGTCGGTCTCCCCCGTCTTGCGGGTCACCTCGGCATAACGGCCCATCTACATCTCCTCCTTCACCAGCGCGGCAAACGCAGCCAGCACCTCATCGTTTTCCTGCGGCGTGCCAACAGTGATGCGCAGGCAGTCCGCGAGCCCCAGTGCGTAGCTAAAGTCGCGCACCAAAATCGAGTACTCGTCGCGCAGACGCTCGCGCACGCGCGTGGCATGCGACGTACGTACGAGTACAAAGTTCGCCGCACTCGGCCATGCCTCCACTGGCAGGCCCTCGGCAGCCATTGCGCGCAGGGCGCACAGCTCGCGCTCGCGCTCGGATGTGACCTGTGCCACCACGGGCGCGTACGCGTCGCGGGCACGCACACAGGCAAGCGCCGCGGCCTGGCTCAGCACGTTAACCGAGTAGATCTGGCGAATCGCCGCAAACACGTCGATGACCTCCGATGCCGCGATCACGTAACCCAGACGCGTTCCGGCGGCGCCAAACGCCTTGGACAGCGTATGCAAAATCACCAGGTTGGGATGCTCAGCGATAAGTCCCTGCGCCGTGGTGGCCGCGCCAAACGAATCGTCGGCAAACTCAACGTAGGCCTCGTCGACCATTACCATGCCGGGGCACGCATCGCACAGCGCCGCGACAAAGTCGAGTGGCGCCACGTCGCCCGTGGGGTTATTGGGCGAGGTCACGATTGCCAGGTTGCACTCGGGCGCCGCCGCGAGCACAGCCGCTTGGTCGAGCTCAAAGGTCGCGGGGTCGCGCCACACGTCGCGCACCTCGGTCTGGCAGAGCGACGCAAAGAACGCGTACTCGCTAAAGCACGGCGGGCAGTTGAGCAGGGTCCGTCCCGCGCCGCCAAACGCCAGCAGGTAGTTATAGAGCAGCTCGTCACCGCCATTACCCACGCAGACATTCTCGCGCGCCACACCATGCCAAGCGGCAAGCTCGTCGCGCAGGTCACAGGGCATGGGATCGGGATAGCGGTTAAGCGGTGTAGCGGCCAGGGCGGCGTCGACCGCCTCGCGCACGCCAGCCGGCACGGGATAGGTGTTCTCGTTGGCCGAAAGGTTGATGCGCGTGGGCGTAAAGTTGGGATCATAGGGCTCAATGCCGGCCAAGTAGGGCTGGACGAGCTCCTTCATGCGGGGAGTGAGTTCGGCCATTTTAGGCCTCCTCGACGACCGCGCCAGCGGCACCGCGCGCAGCCGCCAGGTCCACGCCCTCGGCAACCGTCGCCACGGCGTCGCCCGGCCAGGCGACCTTGGTCAGATCGGCCGCGGCCAGCGACTCGGCACTCACGGCATCCTCGCCCTGCTCCAGCACGCGGCGACGCAGCGCGGCGGATAGCGCGTGCGCCCACAGTCCCTCGGCCTCGGCCAGGCGCTGCGTCGCGGGAGCGTCGGAGAGAAGGCCCTCGGGTGTATAGCAAATGACGCTCGAGCGCTTAACGAACTCTTCGACCGAAAGCGGATTGGAGAACATGGCCGTACCGCCGGTTGGCAGCGTGTGGTTGGGGCCGGCAACGTAATCGCCAAGCGGTTCGGAACTCCAAGCGCCCACAAAGATGGCGCCGGCGTTGCGAATGCCGCCGAGCAGGCCCATCGCATCCTTGCAGTGCAGCTCCAGGTGCTCGGGCGCCACGGTGTTCACTGCCTCGACGGCGGCAGCCATGTCGGCGGCCACCACGATGGTGCCCTCGTTATCGAGCGAGGCGCGCGTGATCTCGGCACGCGGAGACTGCGCCACCAGGGTGTCGATACCCACCTCGACCTCGCGCGCAAACTGCTCGTCGCAGGTCACCAGATAGCAGGCTGCCAGCGGATCGTGCTCGGCCTGGGCCATCAGGTCGGCCGCGACCACCATGGGCTTGGCCGTGGCATCGGCCAGCACACAGACCTCGGAGGGGCCAGCGACCATATCGATTCCCACGTCGCCCGAGACGATCTGCTTGGCCGCGGCGACAAAGGCGTTGCCCGGACCAGTGATTTTGTCGACGCGCGGAATGGTCTCGGTACCGTATGCCAGCGCGGCCACGGCCTGGGCGCCACCCACCATATAGATCTCGTCCACGCCGCCGAGCTTGGCGGCCGCGAGCGTGTAGGGATTGATCAGGCCATCCTTTTGCGGCGGGGTCACCATGACCACGCGCTTGACGCCGGCGACCTTGGCGGGAATGGCATTCATAAGCACGGTAGAGGGATACTGCGCGCGGCCGCCCGGCACGTAGATGCCGGCCGCCGCGAGCGGGGTCACCTTAACGCCGAGCATCGTGCCGTCCACACGCGTAGTAAACCAGCTCTGCTCGACCTCGCGCTGGTGGAACTCGCGAATCTGGCGTGCGGCCTTCTCGAGCGCGGCGACAAAGGCCGGATCGAGACCTTCGAGCGCGGCATCGATCTGCTCCTGCGGCAAACGGAAACTCTGCAGCTCAACGCCATCAAAACGCTGGCAGTAATCGCGCACCGCGACATCGCCGTTGGCGCGCACGTTGGCCACGATATCGCGGGCGGCGTCGACGATGTTTTGCGGCAGCACGCCCTTGCGGTTGAGCTGATTGGTAACGAGACGCTCACCGGGAGCAAGCTTGATGGTCTTCATATCGGTATCCCCTATCGGTCGAGGTTATGTTCGAAAAACGAGAGGCCGGGCGGCGGCACCGATCGGCCCGCAGCCCGTACGTTGGGGCGCCCGTGCGTGCTCGCGCTATTGTGCCGAGCCCGCAACGGGCTCAAAATGCTTGTCCTTCACGGCCGCCGCCAGGCGATCTGCCAGGTTACGCACGCGCGGATCCAGGCGAGCGGCGCCCGGATTGACAAAGAAGCGGGCCGTGCAGTCCATAATGCGACCGGTGATGACCAAGTCGTTGTCGCGCAGCGTGGCACCCGTGGCGGTAATATCCACGATGCGATCGGTCATGCCGACGATGGGGCCCAGCTCGATGTTGCCGTGCAGCGAGACGATATCGGCGTTCACGCCGCGCTCGGCATACCAGGCACTCGCGATGCGCGGGTACTTGGTTGCCACGCGAAGCGAACCGCGGCGGGCATAGTTGCGCTCGGCCTGACCGGCGCGCCATGCGGGCTCCGCCTCGATAAAGGTGCACAGGCCATAGCCCAGGTCGACCAGCTGCAGCAGGTTAAGGTCGGCCTCGATAAGCGAATCCCAGCCGCAGATGCCGCAATCGGCACCGCCGCAGCCCACAAAGGCGGGCGCGTCGCTGGGGCGCACGATGACAAACTCGATATCGCCGACCATGCCCTCGCCGGCACGCGTGTCGCGACCGCGCACAATCAGGTGACGGCCGGGGTCACGCAGTTCAGAGACGTCCAGACCCGCGGCCTCGAGCACGTCGAGCGTATCGGCCTTAAGCGAGCCCTTGGGCACGGCAATGCGCAGCGGGCCCTCGGCGCCACGGCCCGCGGCGTGATTGCCATCGGAAGCGGCGTCCTCGACCGAGGTGCGCGCGGCCTCCAGGCGCTCGAGCGAAAAGGCGAAGCCCGCCGCCGGCACCTCGATGCCGTCGCCAAATGCGCCGGTAAAGATGGAGTCGTAGCGACCGCCCGAGCCCACCGGATCGGGCAGGCCGCCGGCATAGGCCTTAAAGACCAGGCCCGTGTAGTAATCGAAAGAGTTCATGATGGAGAAGTCGAATGACAGCACCTGGGCGTCCTCGGGTGCCAGGCCCTCGACCAGGGCACGCAGCTCGCGCGTCAGCGGCGCGACGATACCGGCGGCCTCCAGCAGCGTGTCCACGCGGTCGAGCACCTCGGCACCGCCGTGCAGACGCGGCAGCTCGCTAATGGCGGCCTTGACGGCATCGGACTCGGCACTGGCAGCCACGCGGGCATCGAGGCCCACAAAGTCGTTGGCATGCACGCAGCGCAGGGCCTCGGCAGCCAGCTGGCGATTCTCGCATGCCGCGAGCAATTCCTTAAAAGGACGCACGCTACCTGCGATAATGCGCGCATCGGGAAGTGCCAGCTCGCGTACGGCCTCGGCAACGAGCGAGACAATCTCAACATCGCCCGCGGCATCTCCCGCACCGATGAGCTCAAAGCCCAGCTGCGTAAACTGGCGCGAACCACCGGCATTGCGCTGACACTCGCGAACCACCGGCGCCTCGTAACGTAAGCGCAGGGGCAAGTCGGCAGCGCGCATGCGGGTCGAAACCAAGCGCACGATCGGCAGCGTGTTGTCGGGACGAACCACCAACAGGCGGCCGTCGTCATCAAAGAGCTTAAACGGCGTGTCCGCAATGCGGCCGCCTTCCTCGAGCGAACCCTTGTCCTCGAGCAGCGGCGTCTCGACCGGAAGGTAATGATGCTCCCTAAAGCAGCCCTTCACCGTACATGCGATCTCTTCGCGCGCCTGAGCCTCCTCGGGCAATATGTCCCGGAATCCCCACGGTGTGGCCGTCATCTGGTGAGCCTCCTCATACTGCGTTTCATATAGAACAGAAAACCGGCATAGCTCCGCCGGTCTTCTGGGTACTTTAGCATACTAGAGTGTTTGCGGGGAAAATCGTCCTTTCCGGCTCACAGCGTATTCATTTGGAAACATTGGAGCGGATAACCCGCGGCCCACCTCGCCCAGCGGAAAAGTTCACGGACGAGGGCGGGGACGTAATCCTGGCTGACCATAGTTGGATGCACGGTCCACAAGGCAGCATCAGCAAGGTCCCCATTACATAAAAAAGAATCAGCCCCCGCATATCGAAACGGTCGAGAGGGCCTGCTCCGGGCGGGTTGCCTTGCTCCGGGAAGTTCGCGAAGCCCACTTCCCGGAGCAAGGCAACCCGCCCGGAGCAGGCCCCAGCGCGAGGCCGTCCCGCATGCCTACCCGCACAGCGTGGTTACGAGCGGGATAGTCAGAATGGAGCAGATGATCGACAAAAACGTGCACTGCATCATGGGGCGTGCGTCCTTACCGTATTGTAGGCAGTACAGCGTACCGTTGCTGCCCACCGGCATTGCTATCTCGAGCACAAGCGTCGTGATAAACATGGGCGTCATGCCTGGCCACAAGCGCGCGACAGCAAGACATGCCACCGGCACGACAACCAGGCGAAATGCCACGGCGACATAGGCGCGCCAGTTGGTGAGCATCTCGAGCGGACGGTACTTGGCGATAGACGACCCCATGAGCAACAATGCCGCCGGAGTGGTCATGGTGCCAACGATGGAAATCGAGTCGCCCAACACGCCCCAATCGGTCCATCCGGTTAGCACGATCCCAAGCACAACAACACTTGCGATGAGACCGGGACTCTTGCAGCAGGCGACAATATTGCGCATCTGTTTTTGGAGGCCACCATCCATTCCGCTAAATAACATGATGCCGACGGTAAACATAAGCAAGTTTAGGGGGATAAGCGCAATCGATGCATACAACAGCGCCTGTTTTCCCAACACCGCCGAAATAACCGGAAAACCGATAAACCCGGCATTACCGAAAAGCACGGCGAAGCGATACGAGCATTCCGTCCCTTTGGGAACGCGAAGAGCAGCGGTGACAGCAAACGCGATGACGATCGCCACCATATACATCGCAAAGGACAGACCCATGAACGAAAACGTATCGGCAATGCTCGGAAGCTTCACATCATCGCCCAGCGCCGACGAAAGCACCAAGCACGGCAGCGCCACCTGCAGCAGCAGATGCGATAGCTCGCGCTCGAACTCCGCTTTCATAAACCCCAGTTTGGCGATACACCACCCCAACAAAATGGGCAACGAAACCGTCAACATCTGAAGCGCCACACTCGTAAAGCTCATGCATCCCCCTTATCTATTCCACGAGGGCCGGGGGGGGGGGGGGGGGGG
>WGSI01000019.1:0-45543 GCA_014871745.1 Collinsella sp.
CGTTTACCCGCTCCTATGTCGGATATGTGCATGCCATCGCGCACAGTCTGGGCGGCCGATACGGAATTCCGCACGGTTTGGCCAACGCGATCATCCTGCCGCACATGCTTCGCGCTTATGGTGACGCCGCCGCCCCCAAGCTTGCCGACCTCGCTCGCATGGCGGGCATTGCGCCGGCTACCGCACAGGATAGTCTTGCGGCCGAGGCCTTTATCGATTGGGTCGACCGCATGAACGGGGCCCTGGGAATCCCCAAATATGTCTCAGGTATTCGCCGCTCCGACATTCCTGAGATGGCGGCGCATGCCGATGCCGAGGCCAATCCCCTGTACCCCGTTCCGCTTTTGATGGACCGCTTGGAGCTCGAGCATATGTACGAAGTCGTTGCAGGTGGTATGTTTGAGGGCGAGAACTAGGAGGGTCCATGAACACCGGGGAAATTGCGCGCATCGTCGGCGATCAGCGCACCTACTTTAAGACGCACGCTACGTTTGATGTCGATGCTCGACGTCGCGCGCTCGTGAGTTTACGCGATGCGGTCCGGGCGCACGAGGCCGATATTGCCCATGCGCTCAAGACCGATTTGGGAAAGTCGCATGACGAGGCATATATGTGCGAGATCGGCACGTCGCTTTCCGAGATTCGTCATCAGATTGCTCACGTGGTTCGATGGAGTCGTCCGCGCCTGCGTCCGTGCGATCTTGCCAACGCCGTGAGTGTGTGCAAAACGCAAGCCGTGCCCTATGGCGTCACGCTCATCATGGCGCCCTGGAACTACCCGTTTTTGCTGACGCTCGAGCCGCTCGCTGGCGCCCTTGCCGCAGGCAATACCGTCGTCATCAAGCCGAGTGCATATGCTCCGGCATCGAGCGCGGTGCTCAAGCAAATCTGTGAAGAGGCATTTGATCCGCGTCTGGTGACGGTTGTCGAGGGCGGGCGCGCCGAGAACGAAGCGTTGCTCGATGAGTGCTGGGACAAGATTTTCTTTACCGGTAGCGTTCCGGTCGGCAAACTCGTCATGGAGCGCGCAAGTAAAAACCTTGCGCCCGTGACGCTTGAGCTGGGCGGAAAGAGTCCCTGCATCGTGGATGCGACGGCAAACTTGAAGGTTGCGGCACGGCGTATCGCCTTTGGTAAATGGCTCAACGTGGGGCAGACCTGCGTGGCGCCCGACTACCTGCTGGTCGATACGAGCGTGCACGACGAGCTGCTGGGCCTCATCAAAGAGGAGGTCCGCCGTATGTTTGGTGACCATCCACTCGATAGCGAGGATTACGGACATATCGTCAACGCCAAGCATTTTGCGCGCGTGCGCGGGCTGATCGATCCCGATAAGGTCGTGCTTGGAGGTGCCGCGCGCGAGGCTTCGCTCAAGATTGAGCCGACGATTTTGGATGGCGTGGCCCCCGATGACGCCGTGATGCAGGAGGAGATCTTCGGTCCCATCTTGCCGGTGCTGACGTTTGAGAGCCTAGACGAGGCCGAAGCGTTTATTACGGATCGTCCGACGCCGCTGGCCCTGTATATCTTTAGCCAGGACCGTGCGGTTCAGCAACGCTTTGTGCGCTACGTGCCCTTTGGCGGCGGCTGCGTCAACGACACCATCATGCATTTGGCCACGAGCCATATGGGCTTTGGCGGCATGGGCGCGAGCGGTATGGGACAGTACCATGGCCGCGAGAGCTTCGATACGTTTAGCCACAAGAAGAGCATCGTGAACAATGTAACGTGGCTGGATGTGCCATTCCGCTATGCTCCTTACGCAAGCTGGAAGCACAAGTTCGTGCGCATGTTTGTGCATTAGAATCAGATGGCGTAGGGACAAACGGTCGAAAAGACGCAGACAGGATGAATTTGTGTCCGCACGGGTCCGTAAACTTCTCAGTAAGGTTAAGCGCCGGTTTATCCGGCCGTTAGAGGAGTTGCCATGTACGAGCCTTCACGTGTTCTTCTGTCATTTCACATTGCGTGATTTCAGTATGCCGATGGCGCCTTGGTCCTGGGCGATCTTAAAGCGGGCGATAAGCTGACGCTGTGTGCCGAGCGCGATAATCCCCATGACCCTGAGGCGGTTGCGATCTATTACGGCAACACCAAGCTTGGCTATGTTCCGGGAAACGAGGTCGGCCCACTGTCCTTGATGATGTATTACGGCCACGAGGACGTATTTGAGGCCCGCGTGCAACAGGTTGCCCCCGAGCGCAGCCCGTGGCATCAGGTGCGCGTTGGACTCTATGTGGTGGATGCTCGCTAATCGGTAAGGGAGGCTGCCATGTTTGACGACGATGACCTGTTCGATTTGACGGATGGTTCGTTTGAGTGGGATCTGCTACTCGACGACGATGAGCTGGAACAGGACCGTAAGATGCGGCAGGACAAGAAAACTCAGGGTGACGCTTCGAAAAAGAAAGACAAACGCCGTCGCGGCCTGTTCGGCGGGCTCTTTGGCTAACCGCCGCATCGCTGTGTCTGTATACTTAGCACGAGTTTGACGCGTTGCGAAATGAGGACATGGACGATGATGTGGTTTACCGCCGACCTGCACCTGGGCGATACGAATATCTTGCACGACATGGATCGACCGTTTGGTTCGGTCGAGGAGATGAATCGTAAGGTCATCAATGCCATCAATGAGTGCGTTGTTGCGGACGATCGTCTCTATATTCTGGGTGACTTTACCTATCGCTTGCCCTTGGCGGAGGCGGTGCGCCTGCGCGAGCGTATCGAATGCAAGAATGTGACGCTCATCCGTGGCAACCATGACGGCGACTGGGAAGATCCGGACGCGCCGCATATATGGGAAGACGTGCGCGATTACTTGGAGATTGCTCCCGGCTATGCCAAGGGCCATCGTCTGGTTATGAGCCACTACCCCATGCTCAGCTGGAATGGCAAGGCGCGTGGTGCCATCATGCTGCATGGGCATATCCACAGCAGGGGAGACCGCACCAACGCACGCAACCGCGATCGCGAGCGCCCTATCTTTCGCTACGATGTGGGCCTCGACGCCAACGAGTACAAGCCCGTAAGCCGAGATCAAATCCTTGGCTTCTTTGGACTATAGGGCGCCAGAACCACCACAAAGGGGACACAGTGCACCTTTGTGGTGGTTTTCACATAGATTGGAGTCGCTATGAAGCAATTGCTTATTCGTGCCGATGATATCGGTTATTCATACGCCGTCGACTTGGGGATCGCCCGAAGCATCAACGAGGGCCTGGTGCGCTCGGCGGGCCTTATGCCTAATATGCCCGAGGCCGAGCGTGGGTGGTCGCTCGTGGCGGATGCCGATATTGCAGTGGGCCAGCATACCAACGTGTGCCTGGGCAAGCCGTGCGCCGATCCGGCGCTCATCCCGAGCATGCTCAACGAGAGCGGCGAGTTCCATAGCAGCCGTACCTTCCGTGAGCATTTTAAGCGCGGTGAGGAGTTGATAGACTTCGACGAGGCCTGCATCGAGATCCGCGCACAGCACGACCGTTTTGTCGAGATTGTGGGCCGCGAGCCCGATTACTTTGAGGCCCATGCCGTCATGAGCGAAAACCTTAACCGAGCGATCTCGGCGGTTGCCCAGGAGCTGGGCCTTAAGGAGCAAAAGGCGAGCTTCGACCCCACGGCGGTGGTGCGTTGCGGAAATACTGATCTGCGCATGGTGATGCATTCGATGGAGCCGGGCTACGAACCCAAGGACTCGATTATGCAGACGGTTCGCGAGATGTCCGACGGCGAGACGGTCGTCTTTGTGTGCCACCCGGGCTATCTCGATCGGTTTATCCTCGAGAACAGCTCGCTTACGACCGATCGTACCAAGGAAGTCGACGCGCTGATCGACCCTGAGCTGCGCGCTTGGCTCGGGTCTCAACCTGATCTTCGCCTGGTCGACTATCGCGACCTGTAGTGACCCATGCCACCACAAAGGGGACAGGCACCTTTGTGGTGGTTCTGGCGCCGTTGCCATTCTGGCGGCGGCGCCTTTTTGTCCGTGCGGCGCGGTAGAGTGTAGTCGGTTGAAATTTGCGTCCATCGAGGAGCTGCTATGAACGAGATCAAGTGCCCGCATTGTGGCGAAGTTTTTAAGGTCGATGCGTCTGGCTATGCGGACATCGTCAAGCAAGTGCGCAATGCCGAGTTTTCGCGCGACCTGGATGAGCGTGTGAAGGCAGTCCAGCGCGAGGGCGAGCAGGCGCTGGAGCTTGAGCGCTCGCGTTCGACGGCTGCCTTGCAAAAGGCAGATTCTCAGCGCAACGCTCAACTTGTCGAGCAGAAGAACGCCGCGGAGCAGAAGCTGGCACAAGAGGTTGCCAAGCGCGACGCTGAGCTTGCCGAGCTGCGCGCCAAGCTCGAGGGCGCTGCCACAGAGCGCGAGAGCGCAAGTCAGCGCGCGGCGGTTGAGGCCCGTGCCGATGCTCAAAAGGAAAACGCCGAGCTTCAGCGAGAAATCGACAATTTGCGTGCGCAGCTGGAGCGCAAAGATGACGAAGCCAAGCTCGTCGAGTCGGTGGCGCGCAATGCTGCTCAAAACGATTTGGCTGCACGTGATGCTCAGATTGCCGAGCTGCAGGCCAGGCTTGCCGCGGCGGACAAGGCCCAGGAGATGGCGCTTGCCGCTGCCGCGGCAGAGTCGCAGCGCGAGCTCGATGCTGCTCGCGGTGAAGCTGAGCGCGCGCTTGCTGACTACCGCGCGACGGTACAGGAGAAGTTTTCCGCCGCAAAGGCACAATCTGAGCAAGAGGCCGAGGGTCTGCGTGCCCAGTTGCGCGAGCAGGAACTGATGGCAAAAATGAACCTGTCGGAGGCGGTCGCCGCGGTGGAGCGAGAGCGCGATGAGGCACGTGCCAAGCTGACGAGCGAGCTGGCGGTGCGCGATTCTCGCGAGGAACAGGCCAAGGCGGCACACGAGCTCGAGCTTGCGCAGGCCAAGCGCGCGAGCGATGACCTGATTCGCTACAAGGATGAAGAGATTGAGCGCCTTAAGGACATGAAGGTCCGCCTGTCCACCAAGATGGTGGGCGAGTCGCTCGAGCAGCACTGCGAGACCGAGTTTAACCGTCTGCGCATGACGGCGTTTCCTAACGCGTACTTCGAGAAAGACAACGATGCGTCCGAGGGTACCAAGGGCGACTTTATCTTCCGCGAGTGCGACGCGAGCGGCAACGAGGTCATTTCGATTATGTTCGAGATGAAAAACGAGAACGACGAGACTGCGACCAAGCACAAAAACGAGGACTTCTTTAAGAAGCTCGATCACGATCGTCGCCAGAAAGGCTGTGAGTACGCGGTGCTCTGCACGCTACTCGAGCCCGAGAGCGAGCTCTATAACGCAGGGATAGTCGACGTGAGCTATCGCTACGAGAAGATGTACGTGATTCGCCCACAGTTTTTCATTCCCATGATTACACTTCTTCGCAACGCCGCCATGGGTTCGCTGCGCTATAAGCAGGAGCTGGCGGAGTACAAGCAGCAGAATATCGACGTCACGAACTTCGAAGCCAAGATGGAAAAGTTCAAGAACGATTTCGGCCGCAACTGCGAGATCGCGAGTCGCAAGTTCCAAACGGCAATCGATGAGATCGACAAGACGATTAGCCATCTGCAGAAAACCAAGGAGGCGTTGCTGTCCTCCGAGAACAATCTGCGCCTTGCCAACAAGAAAGCCGACGATCTTACCATTCGCAAGCTCACATGGGGCAACAAGACCATGAAGGCGGCGTTTGACGAGGCGCGCGGGGCTGCGACGGAGACAAACGATGAGCCCGCCGAGGCGGATTCATATGAGGTCGAGGATGCCGAGTAAGGCATAGCAGATAGTGCAAAAGCGGGGCCGCTGGCGATATTGCCAACGGCCCCGCTTGTTTCGCTCCAGTATGTTCGGCTAGTCCTCGAGCAGGTCCTCGATAAAGCCGACGCGGTAGTTTTTGAAGATGACCTCGCCGCCGTCTTGCGTGGCGTCCAGATCGACATCGCCCATGATGCCAAAGTCGTGGTCGCCATCCTCGTCGGCAAAGATCTGGTGCACGTGCCATACGTGCGCGGTCTTCTCGTCGGACTCATCGATGGAAAACATCGCGGCGCTGCGGGCATCTCCGTCGGTGAGGATTTCCTCGTGCTGCTCGTGGTAAGCGTCGAGTGCTTTTTGCCAGCGGATCTCGCTCATGCCCCAGTCGTCGTCGAGCTCGCCCAGGTCGCGAACGTGCTCGCGGGCGGCAAGGGTCACGCGGCGGAAGAGCGCGTTGCGCACCAACAGCGTGCAGCCGCGGCAGTCCGCCACGACCTCGTCGATGCCCTGCGGCGGCGTGGTGTCGAGGGCTGCCGGGTTGCCAGCGTTCTCCCACTCGTCCACCAGGCTCGAGTCGACCGAGCGCACCACAAAGCCCAGCCACGAGATAATGTCGCGCAGGCGCTCGTCGCGCTTCTCGATGGGTACGGTGCGGTCGAGCGAACGGTAGGCCTCTGCCAGGTAGCGCAGCAAAATACCCTCGGAGCGGGCGATGCCGAGCTTTTGAATGTAGCCCTTAAAATCGCTCGCGCTTTCCAGCATATCGCGCAGAACGCTCTTGGGAGAGAGCTGATAGTCGTTTGCCCAGGGTACTTCCTGGCAGTACTTGTCAAAAGCGGCGTCGAGCAAATTCTCGAGCGGCTTTTCGTACGTGACGTCTTGAATGCGCTCCAGACGCTCCTCATATTCGATGCCGTCGGCCTTCATCTCGGCCATAGCGCGATCGCGTGCTGCGCGCTCCTGTGCGCGCAGCACCTGCTTGGGATCCTCGAGCGTTGCCTCGACCATTGAGATTAAGTCCATGGTATAGGTCTCGCTCTCGGGATCGAGCAGCTCCAACGCGGCAAGCAAGAACGGCGAGAGCGGCTGATCGAGCGCGAAGTCCTCGGGCAGATCGACCGTCAGCGCATAGTCGATGTCTGGTGCGGCGTCAGCCGGGGCATCGGGTGCGGGCGGCACCTCGGCGCGCACGACGACGCCGGAATCGATGAGCGTGGCGAAGATTTCGTCGGCGCGAACCTCGAGCTTGGCCTTTTCCTCGGGCGTTTGCAGGCTTGTCTCGATGAGGTCGTGCACGCGGGCTCGCGCATCGCCGCCCTGCTCGACCACGCTAATCACCATGGAGTGCGTGATGCGCAGGCGCGGCTTGAGCGTTTCTGGCTGCGTCTCGATCAGGCGCTCAAAGGTCTGCTTATTCCAGGTGACAAAGCCCTCGGGTGCCTTCTTCTTTTTAATCTTACGGAGTTTTTTGGGGTCGTCGCCCGCTTTGGCCATAAGCTTGGCATTCTCGATCTCGTGCTCGGGTGCCTCGGCAATCACCATGCCCTCGGTATCGAAGCCCGAGCGGCCGGCGCGACCGGCAATCTGATGAAACTCGCGGGCGCGCAGACGACGCATCTTGTAGCCGTCGAACTTGGTGAGCGCGGTGAGTACCACGGTGTGGATGGGTACGTTGATGCCGACGCCGAGCGTATCGGTGCCGCAGATGACGGGCAACAGGCCCTGTTGTGCCAAGCGCTCGACCAGCAGACGATAGCGCGGCAACATGCCAGCATGGTGCACGCCGACGCCGCATCCGAGCAAGCGCTTAAGAATCTTGCCAAAGGCCGTGGAGAAGCTCGTGCCTTTGGCAGCTTCCTTAATGGCCTCGCGCTGCGCCTTGCTGGCGATGCCAAAATTGGCGAGCGACTGCGCCGTCGCAAGGGCGGCATCCTGGCTAAAGTGCACGATATAGAGCGGGGCCTCGCCACGGCGCATGGCGAGCTCGACGGTGCCCTCGAGGGAGGTCGTCACATAGTCGTAGCTCAGCGGAACAGGACGCGGGGCGTCGACAACCAAGTCGCAAGCAGCGCCGGTGTGCTCCTCGAGTGAGGCGGCGATGGCAGTGACATCGCCGAGCGTGGCGCTCATGAGCATAAACTGCGTGTGGGGCAGGGTGAGCAGCGGCACCTGCCAGGCCCAACCGCGGTCGGGGTCGGCAAAGTAGTGGAACTCATCCATGGCCACGCAGCCCACATCGGCGTCCTCACCCTCGCGCAGCGCATCGTTAGCAAGGATTTCGGCCGTGCAGCAGATGACGGGTGCCTTGGTGTTGATATGCGTGTCGCCGGTGATCATGCCGACGTTATCGCGGCCGAGCACCTGCACAAGGTCGAAGAACTTTTCGCTGACCAGGGCCTTGATGGGGGCCGTGTAATAACAACGCTTACCCTGCGCCATGCCCATAAAGAGCATACCCAGCGCGACGAGCGATTTACCCGATCCGGTCGGTGTGCCTAAGATGACGTGATCGCCGGCTGCCAGGTCCATGAGGGCCTCTTCTTGGTGATCCCACAGTTCAATACCGCGATCGCTCGTCCATTCAAAGAAACGCTCGAAGGCCTGGTCGGGCGTGAGCCATGGCTCGGGCTCACTGCCATCCTCGGGCTCCCACCAGGTGGGGGAGAGCGCGCCGAGCGAGCCAAACTCGGCTTCGGTTCCCGTGCCGCCCGAGAATGAGCTGGCGGCGCCGGCGCCGGAGACGGTGCTGGCGGCGGTATCTGTCGTGGTCTGTGCCATGTGTTTGCTTTCTCTCGCGATTGTCCGCCAACTATTATGGCGTAGCGGCGGCGCGGAGCGGCAGCGCGCGAGAAAATGCAGGAAATGGGCGTGCGGTGCTAGCGTTCCTGAGGCAGGCGCTTCTTGCCTTTCCGGGCACGGTTTCTAAAGTTCTCGACGGCCTCTTCCATGCCCAGGGGTACATAGGTGAGCTCATCGAGGTTATCGGGCAGGTAGCAGGCAAGGCTTTGCTCCTGCATGCGGCCCGCCGTGAGCTGTTCGTCGGTTGGCTGCGCACCGGGTGTGGCGCAAATGCCATAGACGACGGCGCCCATCTCGCGCGTGCGGCATTCATATTCGGTCTCGGGATGCTCGGGATGGTCGCGGCGTACGTCGTCACTTACCCAAAGCGTGTCGTAGCCGGCCGCGGCAAACTGCCCCAGGGCGTAGTCGCGCAATGGCTTGCTGTCGGTGCGCAGCGTGACGGTGGCGTCGGCTGCAAAGAGCGAGCGATAGAGCATTAGATGGTCGACATGGACGAGTCGTTTTTTGGCGTACTTGGCCTTGGGCTGCGGCGTGGGAAAGTTAATGGTGATGGCATTGAGCTCGCCTGCGGCAAACAGCTGCGGCAGCGATGCGGCGCCTCGGGGCAGGACGAGTGCGTTGGATAGCTCCTGCTCGCAGATTTTCTGTGCGGCATAGGCGATGCAGATGGGCTCCTGGTCCATGCCGATAAAGAGGGTGTTTGGCTCGTGGGCCGCGCGCTCTACAAGGTACGTTCCCTTGCCACAGCCAAGATCAAGGTGAAGGTGTTCGAAGGGCTTGCTGCCAGCTGGCGCACAGGCCTTGCGCCAATCTCCGGCATAGGCCTCGGGGTTCGTCTCAATCGCATCGGCGTAGCGCTCCAGGCGCTCCTCGAGCACAAAGTTCTTAGGCGTGCGAACGTGGACGGCTCCCATGAGGCTCCTTGGTCATAAGTATGGAACGCATAGCTGCACGTTCCGTCAATGGGTTGAAAAAGGGTGGGCGCAATGTGCCCGAAAGTTGCGGTGCGGCTCGGCGACGAGTCGTCAATGCCTACAGGCGCTTAAGAATCACATAGCGGTTGAGCTCGCCGCTGCGACCGTCGGCATGGAAACGCTCAAGCTCGCGCACGGGGACCTCGCCGCTCTTGTAGAACGTACGGACGCCGCGCACCAGGTCGGTGATCTGCTGATCATCAAAGTGATGGCAATAACGGTAGGCGTGACGGTCGTTTTGCCAGCCAATGAGGTGGTCGCCGGCTTCAAACTGCGCGGAATCGTAACCCTCAAACGGCGGGGTGAGCTCGGCGCGGGCTTCGGCGCGAACGGCCTTGCGCGCCATGCGCTCGTCGTTCATAAACTCCCAAAAACTGATGGCGATGATGCCACCCGGGCGCGTTTGGCGCACCAAGGCATCAAGTACGCGTACACGGTACTCGCACGACGGCACATGGTGCATAAAGCCAAAGCAGACCGAGATGTCGGCGAGCGGGGCGTCGAAAAGCACGTCGGGTGTCTCGGCGGGGTTGAGCTTCATAAGGGCGTCGAGTACGTCGAGTTCCTGGAAGTGCAGGTTGGGAATGCGCAGGGCGTGGCCGCGTGCATCGATGGCCAGGTCCTGGCACGAGTCGACACCATAGAACTCGAAGGGGCAGCTGGCGTCTGCCGAGGGGCTCGTGCCGTCCACGCCTTTGGCAGCCAGCGTGCCGCCGGCGGCAAAGTTCTCGAAGCGCATGTTGCCGCAGGCAAGGTCGAAGACGCGGACGGGATGCTCGATCGTGGCGACGTCGAGCTGTTCGAGCGCAATGTCCATGGTGCGCACCCAGCCGGGCCACGGGGCCTGACGCGTATCGGAAAAGGAGGCGGAGTGCTCGCGATAGAACGTGTTGTTGAGCTGGATGAGCGATGAGGCGAAATCGCGGTTCACGGCGCGGGACTCCCTCCGTTGGCGGTGCGGAATAAACAGTACGACCATACTACCGTTAACGCCGCAACGGGGACAACCAAGCTACGGGTCATTGCTTTGTTTGGACACATTTCCGCAGCTCATATGCACCCGCAACCGCCGGTTGTCAAAAATCTCACTAGAATAGGTGGCATGCTTTTGGCGGTGGCGGATAGATTTTTAACTGTGCAAGGCGCCTTAAGAACAAAAACGGTCCGGCGGCACGGCTGGCATCACATAGGAGGAACCATGAATGTAGAAACTGCGCAGCGGCTCGCCGACCTTCGTCGCAGCAAGGGTTTTAGCCAAGAAGGGTTGGCGCGAAAGCTGGGACTGTCGCGCCAGGCGGTCAGTAAATGGGAGCGTGCGGAGAGCTCGCCCGATACCGAGAACCTGATCTCGCTCGCAAAACTCTATGGCGTGAGTTTGGACGAGCTCCTCAATCCGAGTGACGAGATCGAGGACGATATCGAATTTGAGAACGAGGACCGCGCCCGTCAGCGCGAGGCCGAGGCCGCGGAGCGTGCCCGCACCCATGAGGCAGCGGCGCGCGCCACCGAGGCGGCAACACAGGCGAGTGATGCCGCGGCCAAGGCGGCGCAGGCGGCGAGTTGGAGCGCGCAGGCTGCCAATGCGGCGACGGCTCAGGTGACGGGTGCCGGTGCGACCAGCGTGACTCCGGTGAAAGGTCCGTTCCAGTCGTTCCCGTATTGGGCTGTGTGCTGGCTGCTGTTCTTTTTGCTGATGTTCCTGTTTGGCGCCGGCCCCTTTGCCGCACTGATCTTCTTTACGATTCCCATCTATCACTGGGTGGCGCGTGCGCTCGATGGTGATTGGGCGCGCGGGGATATTCAGGTTGGTCCGGCACCGGCGGTCGCTATGACTAAGGGGAAGGACGTTTCCGCTTCGGTTGACGCTGACATGGCTGCCGCGGCCACCGCTGAGCCGATTGCCAAAGAGGGTGATGAATGATGAAGCTTTCGCATGAATCCAAGGTACGCTTGGGTGTTGGCATCGGAGCGTTTGTGCTTATCATCGGGCTTGTCTTTGGTGCTTCGCAGCTATTGGCTCATTCCGATATGGTGCGTACGACCGGTATTCTATCTGGAGATTTGTCTGATTTTGACGATATGTTTGACGACGATGATCTCTTGGATAGCGGTAACTATTCCGCTCGGCCTCAGCAGCTTTCGAGCGAAACGTTTGATGCCGACGCGTTCCAATCGCTCGACTTGGACGTGACGTCGGGGACGGTCGAGGTTAAATGTGTCTCTGGCGGCCCGGTGCGTGTTATCGAAAGCGGTCGCGTTGCGAAGGGAACGTCTGCTTCTGATGCGGCTACCCGGAACCTTGCTGAGGTCAAGGGCTCTACGCTCAAGATCAGTCAGTTCGACTACGATGATAAGCGCGCGATTGACCGCACAATTACCATTGAGCTGCCGCGAGATGTTGCGGATAACCTGGTGGGCATTACGGCGAATGTAGGGTCGGGCGACCTGGCGGTCGCGGACATTGCGTGCCATGATCTGGTTATAACGTTGAATTCGGGAGACGTTGAGTTTACGGGCACCGTGACCGACACCCTGAATGCCGAGGTCGGTTCGGGCGACATGACGTTCGATCTCTACCAGGCGCCCGCGAAGTCGATGGACGTGAGTGTGGGCTCGGGTGATGTGGAGATGACGGTTCCGAACTCTACGGGCTTTAAGGCGAGCCTCACCTTGGGCAGCGGCGACTTCGAGAGCGATTTCCTTCCGCTTGACTACGACGGCGAGACCATTTTGAATCTTGAATTCGATAATGGCGATAAGTCCGCCACGTATCGTTTTGAGGTTGGTTCGGGCGACATGTCATTTGATTCAGAGTGACGGGCGGTTATCGAAGACTTATAAACCATAGCTGCGCTGTTTGATGGAGGCGCCGGAGCCGTGACGGGCTCCGGCGCCTTTGCCTTTACAATGGGGGCATGGAACAGATTATCTTGAACATACTTGAGGCCCTGCGTCGCGGCGAGACCGTGGACGACAAGGCGCTCGTCAAACTGATACATGCCGAGGCGCGCCGTGAGGGTGCCGACAAACGCGATTTGGCCAAGCGCCGTCTGCTGCCGTTCTACCAGCGGGTTAAACGTGAGGAGCCGGCTCGTTGGGCTGCGTGGAATGTCGATACCGAGCTGGAACGTCGACTGCTGCAGGTGCTGCGTATGAAGCCTCGTCGCACGGCTTCGGGCGTGGCGACCATTACCGTCATTACCAAGCCCTGGCCATGCTCGGGCGATTGCCTGTTTTGCCCCAATGACCTGCGCATGCCTAAAAGCTATCTGCACGCCGAGCCGGCGTGCGCCCGTGCGGAGCAAAACTGCTTTGACCCGTATCTGCAGGTGAGCGCTCGTCTGACCGCGCTTTCGCAGATGGGGCATGCGACCGACAAGATAGAGCTCATCGTGCTCGGTGGCACCTGGAGCGACTATCCGCAAGGGTATCAAACGTGGTTTATGTCGGAGCTTTTCCGTGCGCTCAATGACGATGCCGTCGCCGGCGTGGCGGCAAACCCCATGTTGGCGCGTCCGGGCATCAGCCGTGCCGAGGCAGGGCGCCTGCTCGATGACGCTCCCGCCGATGCCCTGCCGCCGGTGGTAACAGAGCGCCGCGAGCGCTATCGGGCTGCCGGCATTGCGACAGACGAGGCTGAGCTTGCTGCCGGCGTTGCCGACGAGCAGGGGCGTGTGGATGCTGTCGTTGGTGGCTATAACCGCGCAGTGCGCCGTCTGTACGGCCCCGGTACGCCATGGGGCGAGGCTGCCGAGTGGCAGACGGCAACGATGGAGGAGCTTGAGCGTCAGCAGCGCATCAACGAGACGGCGAAGCATCGCGTGGTGGGGCTCGTTATCGAGACGCGCCCCGATGCCGTAACGCCGCAGGCCCTCACGCTCATCCGCCGCCTGGGTTGCACCAAGATTCAGATGGGTATTCAGAGTCTTGACCAGCATCTACTCGATATCAACGAGCGCCGCATTTCGGTGGCGCAGATCGAGCGGGCGTTTTCGCTCGCGCGCCTGTTTGGCTTTAAGATCCACGCGCACTTTATGCTCAACTTGCTGGGCGCCACGCCTGATGGGGACAAGTGCGACTACGAGCGCTTTATGACCGAGGGCGCCTTTATGCCCGACGAGGTCAAGGTCTACCCGTGCGCGCTCATCGAGGGCTCGCGTCTGGTGGGCTGTTACGAGCGTGGCGAGTGGCGCCCCTATACCGAGGACGAGCTGCTCGATGTGTTGGCCGACGACATCGTGGTGACGCCGGTGTTCTGCCGCATCAGCCGCATGATCCGCGACTTTAGCTCCGATGACATCATGGTGGGCAACAAGAAACCCAACCTGCGCCAGCTCGTTGAGAACCGCTTGGCTGCTTGGGGTGACGGTGCGACGGTGCGTGAGATTCGCTATCGCGAGATCAGCACGGCGGGCGCCGACCTGGACGAGTTGACCCTTGACGAGGAAGTGGCGTACGAGACGCCGGTGACGCACGAGCGCTTTTTGCAGTGGGTGACACCGCAGGGCAAAATCGCGGGCTTTTTGCGCCTGTCGCTGCCCGACCGCGCGTTTGTTGCCGCGCATGCGGACGAGTTGCCGACGGTGTCGGACGAGGCGATGATTCGCGAGGTTCACGTGTATGGCATGGCGGCGCGCGTGGGCGATCAAGGCCAGGCGGCGCAGCATCACGGGTTAGGGCGTTTGCTCGTAGAACGTGCGTGCGAGATTGCCCGGGATGCGGGTTATGCGCGTATCAACGTGATTAGCGCGATTGGCACACGTGAGTACTATCGTCATCTTGGATTTTATGACCATGGCCTTTATCTGCAAAAGGAGCTCTAGATGAACAAGCCGAGTGTTTCTGCCGGCGTCGTTGCCGGCGTTGCTCTGGGGGCCGCGGCGCTTGGCGCGGCCGCTGTCGCTGTCCGTGCTGCCTGTCTGCAGGTTGCGCGAACCCGCCATGGGTTGGCGCGTGTGAAACGCGTGCACGATGAGGGAGGCGACGAAGTCCGTGTATTGGTGCAAGGCGGCGTTTACCAAAGCGCAAGCTACGTTGGCGAGCGTTGGGCGGAGCCCGTCTTTGCGTACTATCGCGCGTTTGACGACGTGTTTGAGGCTGAGGACGCAATGCGTGATGCTTACGGGCATGGTATCGACCGTATGCTCATGCTGGGCGGCGGCGGGTTTGCCTATCCCAAGTTTGCACTGATGTCGCACGAGAGCTTGCGCATGGACGTCATTGAGTACGATGCCGAGATTACGCGCCTGGCGCGCCGTTGGTTCTACCTGGACGAGCTGGAGCGCACGGTGGGCGATCGCCTGCGAGTGATTACCGCTGAGGCTCGCTCGTATCTGGGCGTGACGAGCGTGGGTCATCGTCGCTACGACGTGGTCGTGAGCGATTGCTTTGGCGGTGCCGAGCCCGTACGCGAGCTGGCGACGGTTGAGGCATTGCGTTTGGTGCGAGGCAGCCTGAACCCCGGGGGCATCTATGTTGCCAATATCGTGAGTGCGAACAGGGGGAGCGACGTGACGTTCCTGCGCGATTGCGTTGCCGCGGCACTCGAGGTATTCGCCCACGCCTGGGTGGTCCCATGCGGCGACGCGGAGTTCGGCGGCGAGGAAAACTACCTGCTCGTCGCCAGTGACGGCGATTATGCCTTTGCCGAAGCCGTGCCCTTCGACGCCGACTTCCTCGGCACCGTCCTTCACGACAAGTAAGTCTCTCCGTCCCAAAAAGACGGGTCTTAGGCGTGGTCGCTCCAGCTGCGGACACGCTGCTTCATGCCCTCTATGTCGAGCACGCCTTCGGCAAAGCCCTTGCGCACGAGCTCTTCGGGAACAAACTCGTCGTAGCGGTCAAAATAAGGCACCTCGTCGGGATAGACGAGCTCGATGGGATCGAAGTCCTTCTCGGCCTCGGCGGCGAGCACCTCAAAGAACGTCTCCTCGTCGGCCTTCATCTTAAACTGCATAAAGTACGGGCGTGATGGGTCGAGTCCGCGAAGGCCCAACTCCGCGGCACATTTAATCTTGAGCATGCGCTCGAGGGCCAAAAAGGCGTAGCTGCCCAGCCAGGGGAAGAGCACCCAGGTATCGCCGCCCAGGTTAATGAGCGGTTTAGTTCCCGCGCCCGAAATCTCGGCCGTATGACGAGCCTGCGCAAGGCGGGCCCGTGCGTTACCCATAAGGTACGGATACGCGGCGTGTTCGTTGAGCGCCTTGCGCATGCGCTCGAGTACGTGTGTATTGATGTCACCGGGACAGTCGCCAAAGTAGGCCGGCACCCGGCCCTTGACCTGCGTGGCAAAGACGGTATGACGCTTCCAGTCCACTTCCTCGACAATCCAGCAGTGTCCGGCGATGGCGATGCGCTCACCGGGCGGTGGCGGATTGACGATCGTGCCCAACTCGGCCGACTCGCTGCGAACGGTGAACTCCTCGTTTTCCTGGAACACGGCGTAAAACTTAAAGTTGTTAATGATGCGCTCGCCCGCGAGGCCCACGATGAGCCCACCGCCCTCGGTGACCTGGATGTGGTCGATCTTGATGAGGTGGCGCAGCAGTACGCGATAGTCATCGGCCGAGACGCGGTGGAAATAGCTGAGCGTGAGCACGCGCTGGGCAAGTTCGGCAGGCGTGAGTTCGCCGGTGCTGGCGAGGGTCGACATGGTCTGGTGATAGAGCAGGCTGTAGGGGAGTCGATCGAGCTCGGGCGGCTCGACCCACTTTTCCTCGCGATAGAGTTGTACGAGCGCGATGCCCTGGAGGAGCTTCCAAGGTATCGTTTCAGGCATCATCGTGCGCGGCTCGGGCTCTTCCTCGCGCATGACAAACCACATCTCGGGCGGAAGATCGCGGCGTCCCGTGCGCCCCATGCGCTGCAAAAAGGAGCTGACGGTAAACGGTGCATCGATCTGGAACGCGCGCTCCAGGCGACCGATATCAATGCCGAGCTCCAGCGTGGAGGTGGTGACGGTTGTCTGTGCCTGTTCCTCGTCGCGCATGAGCTCTTCTGCCGTCTCGCGTAGCGATGCCGAGAGGTTGCCGTGATGGATAAGGAAGCGGTCGGGCTCGTGCCGGCTCTCGCAGTAGCTACGCAGCATGGAGCATACGGCCTCTGCCTCCTCGCGCGAGTTGGCAAAGACTAAGCACTTTCGGCCGCGCGTGTGCTCAAAGATATATCCCATGCCGGGGTCGGCGTTGTCTGGTGCTGTATCGGTGGGGTTGAGTAATGCCTGTTCGGGTGCTTGGGGGATGTCGACTTCGCCCTCGGGGGCCGAGGAAACTTGGCGGTCCTTGGGAGCGGCCTTGCCCTGTGCCCGCTCACGACGTTGACGGCGCTCCTCTTGTGTGAGCTGTCCGCTGTGACGCATGTCTTGGGCGCCGGCGGGCAGTGCCGCGGATGCCGCCGCATCGATGCGCTCGCACGCAAGCACTTCGGCCTCTTGAGGACCTGTACCCATGAATCCCCGCTGCTGCGCCTGGGGGCCCGAGTTGTAGAAGTGCTCCATGGAGATGCGCCACACGCGGCGCGGTTCTTCAAAGCGGGGGATAACGCAGTCGCGCCCCGTTCCCTGTGAGAGAAAAGCGCCCGTGCGCTCGGGGTCGCCGATGGTAGCCGAAAGGCCAATGCGGCGAGGCTGCACACCGGCCATGCGCGAGAGTCGCTCGATAAGGCAGAGCGTTTGCCCGCCACGGTCGCCGCGCATGAGCGAGTGGACCTCATCGATGACCACGTAGCGCAGGTCGCAAAACATGCGCGGGATCGCCATGTGCTTATGGATTAAAAGCGCTTCGAGTGACTCGGGTGTAATCTGCAGGATGCCGCTCGGTTTTTTAATGAGCTTAGCCTTGTGCGACTGCGAGACATCGCCATGCCAGTGCCAGACAGGGATATCGGCCTCTTCGCAGAGGTCGTTGAGGCGGACGAACTGATCATTGATGAGCGCTTTGAGGGGGCCGATGTAGAGGGCGCCCACGCTCGCGGGCGGGTTCTCCCAAAACTCGGTCAGGATGGGAAAGAAGGCTGCCTCGGTTTTGCCGGAAGCCGTGGATGCCGTCAAGAGCACATTATCTTGTGTGTTAAAGATGGCATCAGCTGCTGCAACCTGGATAGAGCGTAGACTCTCCCAATCGTGGGAGTAGATGAAGTCTTGGATAAACGGAGCATATCGGTCAAAGGCGTTCACGGGACCTCCCCTCAAATACGAACTTCTCAACGCGGCTGGCAATGGTTTGCTGCATTACTGCCTCAGCGTTTGCCCAGATAAAACCTGCCAAAATAAACCTGTCCCTTTTTGGCAGGTTAGATGGTGAATTCGGCGAAGTTGCGGTCGCCGTCTGCGGTGCCGGTGTCGCCTGTTGCGGCTGCCGGCGCCAACGCGTCGCCGCCGACGCTTTGCAGCAGCTCGGCCACATTTGCATCGGGGTTCTGACACAGGATATCGAGCAGCTCGATAAAGTCACGAATGACCTCACGGGGCGTCAGGTGCGTATCGGCTCCCACGCGGCCGAACTCAATCTTGAGAAAGTCCACCAAGTCGTTCTCGGTAAGCGTGGGCGTCCAGCCAAAGTATCCGGCATGGATCTGCATGAGTTTTTCGATCAGCACCAGCAGCTCCTCATAGGTGAGTGGCTGCAGGCGGATGATGGGCGCGAGCATGTCCTTAAGGTCCTCGCGTGCAAAGCGGCCCTGAGCGAGTCGGCTGCGTAGGGCCTCGTAGGAGAACACGCCGCGGCGGCGGTCTTCGATGGAGGTTGGCGTGCCGCCCATGATCATGCCCAGGTACTGCGCCTTGCCCTGGAGCGTGTCGTTGTACATGGTCAGGATCTTCTCGTAGTTGTATTGGCGTGTGATGGCGTTGGGAATCTTATACAGATTCACGAGCTCGTCGATGAGCACCAGCATGCCCTTGTAGCCGCTGCAGACCAAAAAGCGCGCAATGAGCTTAACGTAGTCGTACCAGTCGTCATCGCTGATGATGGTCGAGGAGCCCAGCTCGGCGCGTGCCTCGCTCTTGGTGCGGTACTCGCCGCGAATCCATTTGGTCACGCGGCTCATAGCTTCTTCGTCGCCCTCGGATACGGCCGCGCGGTAGCGGCGGAGCATGCGGGCGAAGTCGAAGCCGTGGACCATTTCCTCGAGCGGGGCCAGTTGGGCTTTGACGGCAGACTCATCGGCATCGGCACACGAGGCGACCCAGCGATCCAGGATAAGGTTGAGCGCACCACCCTCGGGGCGCGTCTTGGTCGATATGTTGCGGATGAGCTCACGGTAGGTGGCAAGGCCCTGTCCCTGCCCGCCCTGCAGGCGGCGCTCGGGGGATAGGTCGGCATCGGCGACGACGAAACCCTCACCCATGGCGTGCGTGCGGATGGTCTGGAGTAAAAAGCTCTTGCCGGCGCCGTAACGACCGACTAGAAAGCGGAAGCTCGCGCCGCCGTCGGCGATGAGACTCAGGTCGGTGAGCAGGGCGCGGATCTCGACCTCGCGCCCTACGGTGATGTAGGGAAGGCCGATGCGCGGGACCACGCCGCCCTTGAGCGAGTTGAGAATGACGGCGGCGACGCGCTTGGGCACGCGGGGTGCTGCGGGTGCGGTATCACTCATGGTCTAGGTATCCTCTCACGTCTGCTTCGTAGTCCTCGATAATGTGCGGTCCTGCCGCGCCAAATTCAATTACGGTGTCACCCACCAGGTCAAAGAGCGCTTCGTTGATGCTATCGACGAGCATGTCCTCACTCTTGCCCGACTGTGCCGCCGCCAATGTGGCCTGCGCCGTGTTCCGCTCGAGGAGCGCGCGAAGGAAGGCATCTGCGGCGGGCGCGAGTTTGTTCGCAGCTTCGGCAGACGCGGGCGTTACGGGCGCGGGCACAGACACGAGGAGCGGTGCCACGACGCCAAACTCTTCGGTGGAGACAGTCGGCTCGTCGGGTTCGTCTTGCCGTGTGGCCATCTCGCCAGGTCCGGCGGTCATGCTGGGCGCAGACTCGGTGTTCGGTTGCTCGATAAGCGTCGCCTCGGCTTCCATAGGCACATCATCCTCGCGCTCCTCATCAATCAAAAGCGCTTCACGCGTTTGCGCGGCGGCGCTCCGAATGTGCCCCAGCTGACTCAAATCGATATCGATCTTGACAGGCTGGTGCGCGGCGTCCCACGAAAGCCATGCCACGATCTCGTCATCGATGATCTTGGCCAGATATTTGGGGACCTTCTCCTCCTTTAGGGGATGGGTGGGGTCTAGGGCCAGGCGCAGGCGTTGGTCGCAGGCGCGCATCATCTCACCAAGCTTGCTGCTTTTTTGCCTGCTGCCGTGAATTCGCATGCATTCCCAAAAGCCGTTTTGACAACGGTAAATATGGATGGGGTCCAGACGGTATTCGCAATCCTCGTGGCGATTAGGCGCAAAGAACACAGCCGAGGCAAACATGGTATAGGGCATGGCCGTCTCCTCCCCAAACAAGCTCGCCACGATACCGCTCTTTCGGTGCGTGTCATAGTAGCGCGCCATACGGACATACACGGCGCATGCCACGTGGCGTAGGTCGCGATGGTGACTGCGATCGAGCCGTGAGTTATTGAGGTTATACGTGGAGAGGGCGTTGATGGCGGCCATGAGTCGCTCCTCGCGCGCCTCGTCGGGCGGAAGGGGGAGCGTAGGCTCGGAGGTCTTGCGACGCGCAGGCGCCAGGTCTGACGGCGTTGGCGCGGGCGCAAGGTCTCGCGCCGCACGCCGCAGCTCGATAAGGGCGTTATCGAACATGACGGTTTTAGAGTCGCGAAGCAGCTTGGGGTCGAGTCCGTGGAACACGGCGTAGTCCTGCAGCCACACGCGTGCGAACCGGTCGATGCCGGGTTCAAAGGCGCGATAGGCATCCCAAAAGGCCTTGATTTTGTTAAAACCATCGAGTGGGTCATCTACGCCAATGCCGCAGATCAGCTCATAGAGATACAGAAAGGCAAAGGACGTAGACGTTTCCTCGACGGTTCCGCGGCGCACTTGGGTGCGCCAGGTAAAATAGCCGCGCAGCTGCCGATCGCTCATGGCGTTATAGGTGGGAAAGTACGACTTGAATGTGCCGTTGTAGGGACAGTCGTCCTCAAAGTCGGCCATCAGCAGGCCTTGGCGGTAGAAAAGCTCGGCTTCCGAAAGCCAACGTCCCGCGCCACCCTTGGGGTCTTCTTGCCAACGCGATATCTCACGCATTTTGCGGTACTGGTCGGGAAGGAAGTTCTGCATCTGACGACCGGTTTTGAGAATCGGCTCGTCAGCATAGACTTCGTTTGAGAAGCGAGCAGACTGATGGGTCCGGGCCTCGGCTATAATGCGCTCGATGAGCATCTTGATGTCCTGGTCGGCCACCGTTTCTCCTCTCCTAACGCAGCTTCGGTGACCTCATATCATAGCACAGCATCAAACAGGTGTTCGAGATACCGCTACGTAGATAGATTTAGAACAGGAGGGCGTAGATGACGGCTATGACAACGGAGGGGAGCATATTGGCCGTGCGGAAGGTCTGAGGACGGATGAGGTTGACGCCGACGCAGAAGATGAGTATAGAGCCCACGAGCGATAGACTGTCGAGGGCGGCGGCGGTCATGATGGGGGAGAGCACGCCGGCAAACAGCGTAATCGTTCCCTGGAATACGGCAACGGGCAGGGCGGAGAAGATGCAGCCGCGGCCGAGCGAAGCCGTCATGGTGCAGACGATGATGCAGTCCAACGCGCCCTTGAGGGCAAGCGTGGACCAGTCGCCGAGCAAGCCGTCTTGGATTGATCCCACGATAGCCATGGCACCGATGCAGACGGTCAGCGATGTCGAGACAAAGGCATTGGTGAACTCGTTGTCGCCTTCGCTGCCGGTTTTGCGCTTGAGCCATTCGCCCAGATTTTCGATGCCGGCTTCCAGGTTTATGGCCTCGCCGATGAGCGAGCCAAGGGCAAATGAGACGATAAGCATGGTGGTGCCGGTGGTCGCCAGCGTTTTCCCGTCAATGACGAGCATCTTTTGCATGGTGCCGCCCAGGCCGATAAACAGAACGCACAACCCCGACGCCTTCATGAGCGTGTCTTGGATGCGGGGCGTAATGAAGCGCCCGCCCATGAGGCCCAGCAGACCGCCTGCGATCAAAAGCGCGACGTTGATGACCGTTCCCAAACCCGGCATGAACCCTCCCATATTGATGCCAACCTGGCAATCGTAGCAGAATGGGCTGCAGGGTGCGTCATGCCTCATCCTATACGTTATATAAGTGGTATTAACGACGGCATTTGGTGCCCAAGCCTCAGCCTCCCATCACGACATAGGGGCTGTAATCGAAGCACAGCGTCATGAGTCGCTGCGGGGACTCAATGGCCGCGGCGATGATATCGGCATCTCGAGCTCGGTCAAATCCCTCGAGCTCAATTTGATACGAGACGTCTTCCATTTTATGGAGTATCCGGTTATTCAGGAGGTTCTCACCGTCGAATTCCTCGGTTTTGCCTCCATCCGAGGTTACGGCATACAGGTGCAGTTTTGCGGTGGTCGCAGGGTCGACGACCGTGAGGTTGTCGATTTGGTTGGCCGTGCCCTTTGCCCCAAGCAAGGTGAGCAAGGTGGGGGCTACGACCTCGCCCGATGGCAGAAAAACAACTTCGACGGTTTTAGGGAATGCGATAATGGCTGCTTTGCGGACGGGCTTATCGGCAGCGGTGACCTCAATGCTCGCGGCGTCGACGGTTTCCGTGCGGTCGAGCGCGACCATCATGCAACAATTGCCCTCGTCGATGTCTGCCGGCATGGGACACCCCAAGTTTTCGCCAGCTTGCGTGCCGCCCACTGCGGTGGCTGTTTCGCTTGGCTCGCTGAAAGTGGCTGAAGGACCGCTCGATGGCGGTGTTATGCCGCCTGGTGCGCCATTGTCCCCAGGCGCTATTTCACCGCTGCTCTCGCTGGAGTCGCTTGCGATGTCACCTGTCGAGGGGGCGAGTCCGACCGCTCCTACTCCGCTCCATTCCATCTCGAGGAGCGCCGGATCGACAAGGACGTGATGCACATCTTGCGTTTCGGTACTGATATCGACAGGACCGGGATCTGCCCCTCGCGTCAGGCTGAGCGATCCGGTCCGCTGTTTGCCCCGAATCTCCTGGCTTTCTGTGCCGCTCGCGTAGAACATTAGAGCGATCTCGCCATTTGCCGTGGCGTCGGTGCCCGCCTTGGTCATTTTCAGCGATGCGGTGAATGAGATAGCGGGCTGCGTGCCATCGGCGCTCGAGGGGACGCAGCCCAGGCATACACCCCCTCCGTTTTCGAAAAACGTGCTGTCGAAGGCGACTGTTGCCCCGTCCGCCGAGTCATCGGACAGGGTGATGTCGAGGCACAGCTCCACGTCGCAGGAATCGCCATCGGCATCAGTTGCAGCTGCGCGCCATGTGCAGATAACGCATCCCGTTAGGGGGCCGTCCGCTGTGCTCGAGTGCTCGGTATCCACGACTATCGAGCTGTTCGTGCAGCGACGGAGGCACCCCGAGGCCGAAATGCTTGCCTGCGCAAGCGAGAAGCGTTGGCGCGCGATGGTGCTCATCTGGTTTGTGGCGAGACAGTTGACGGCAGGTAAGGGGGCGTCCACGGCGGGTGTCGCTAGAGCGGCAACGGGCATGCCGGTGGCAAGCGCACTACAGAGCGCGGCAACGGGCAAAAGGTTCTTTGATGCCATGGGTTCTCCTTACCTATGCTGGACGGTCTCGATTCGTGTGGCTACCGGCTGCGTTTGATGTGCAGGCCAAGGCCGATGGCGCTAGCGCCTGCCGTGGCGATTCCTGCTGCCAGGAGCTGTCGCGTGTCGCTCGTTTGCGCGAGGGGTTCATGTTGGCCACTGCGTTCGAGTTCCGATAGATCGACAGTTACCTGCGTGGCAGCCTGCGCCTGCTCTTGTTGGGCAAAGGCGGCGATCGGGGCAAACGTTGCAACGCCGATGATGACGGCAAGGACAATCGCCTTAGGCCGTGTGCGCACCGGGCTCGACCGTCCACGTAATGCTTGCGACCTGGTCGCCCTCGCCAGTCACATGGAAGATGTCTCGCGTGACGCGGGCGACATTGCCGCTCGTCTTGAGCTTAATCTTGTCCGTACCATTGGCGATGCCCTGGTAGCCCATGTCGAAGGATGCATTTTTGGAAAGGTCGAGGCCCGCTTCCTGCGTCGCGGCGTGAGCGTCTTGGAGTGCCTTGTCCGGACCAACCTTAAAATCGATGGAGTTCTGGGCGGTTCCCGTCTTGGCGTCGGCGACGATGCTCCAGGAGTTCTTGGCGCCGATCTTCATGTTGGCAACGTGGATGCCATAGGCCGAAAGATTGTCGATGGTGGTTGTATTCTCGGAAGGGCCCTGAAGCGTGCCATCGGCCTTGGCGACAAATGGGATGACGGTCGGGGCTTTGAACTTGATGTTGTCGATTTGGGTCCTGATAGTCACGTTGGTGGTTCCAGTGCGTCCCTCCGCCAGGGCGGGGGTCGGCGCGGCACCCATTGAAAGTGCAAGCATCAGCCCCACGCCCACGACGAGCGCCCTGGTCCCGCTCAAGTTCCCGGTGATGTCCATAATCGTTCCTTTCTATTCGTCACGGACCGTTTCCGTGATGGTCAGACGAAAGCGGCGTGGGTGCGCGTTTTCGCAACGGGTGGCAGATCTAGTCTTCGGGCTGCGCAACCCGCACCTTGATGCGCGTGGGATTGCCATGGGCGTCGTAGGTCTTGGCGTCGAGCGCTTGAATCTCGATATACGCCTCACCTTCTTTGATGTCGCCTGCGGGGCAGGTCTCAACGGTCTTGCCGGTCTCGACCACGCCCGATTCATAGATGGTCTCGTCGTTTTGGATCACGCGGAAACGCTGGGGAAACTTGTTATCCTGGACGTTTTGCACGTTGACGCGCAGCTTGCCGCCTTTTTGTAGCTGGGCGACCGGTGCGACCGAGATCGTCATCATGTTGTCGCGGACGATGGCATCGAGCTCGTCCTGGATTTCCTGGCGCGACTTACCCTCCGCCGCTGTGACCGAGGCACCTGTCTCGGCGACAGGCTTTGACTGCCAGGCGTAAAGGCCGACGGCGATAAGGGCGCAGGCGATGGCCAGGCAGACAACGCCGAGCCTTTTTCGATGTTTTGACCCTAGGGGGCTCGACTGCTTCCTTGCGCTCATGCGGCATCCTTAGTGGTATAGACGCGCGCGAACGTGGACGGATCGGCACCAAAGAGCATGTGGAGCATGAGGCGTCGCGAGTAGATGAGCTCGTCGAAGTTTGGGTCGAGTTTGATGTCGTGGATGTGGGCGATGTGGTGAGCGAGTGCCGAAAACGATTCGGGATCGCAAATCACGTCGGTGGTGACGTGATAGACAGCCGCATCGGGAAATGCCTCCTCGTCGAAGGGCAGAAGATACGGGTCGTCGCCAACTTCGATAGCGACGCCGTACTGGGGCCAGTAATATGCCATGGGAACCTCCCTGTTTTTGGGCCAAACCTTCCATTGGCTTTGGCTGTCGATGCCGACCGTATCAGCCGTAACTTGACCAATTTCTGACCAAATGCTTGACGGATTTACATCGCCGCAGGTGAGAGAGGGTAAAAAATATCTCAACTTTTTTCGGGCGCCAATTGCATGCGTGGCAGCGATGGGAAGGAGCGCGTTAAATAGAGCGCCTGCCGAGAAAACGCTGCCGCTCGCCGAATTGCGCAAACGTAAAATTCGCCAATTATGGAGACGGTCTCAGTCACGTCGACGAAACGATGCGGTAACATCTCCCTGCAAACACTGTAGTTAACTAAAGGGGGAGTTCGCGTGTCTGCAGCCATCAAACCCTTCGGCGACGAGTTCGAAGAATATGGTCGCGATGAATCTCGCACATCGGGCGAGGCGTCGAGCATCTCGTTTCCGACAACGGAGGACGAAGTCCGCGCCATTCTGCGAAAGCTCCATGCCGAGCATGTTCCGATAACGGTCCAGGGTGCTCGGACCGGTCTGGCTGCCGGCGCCGTGCCCCACGGCGGCCACATCCTCAACACTTCTCGTATGAATCGCTACCTGGGTCTTCGCCGCGACGAGCGAGGCCGTTTTCTGCTGCGCGTGGAGCCGGGCGTCGTGCTTTCGGAGTTGCGCAAGCAGCTGGGTAAGAAGGCATTGCCGACCGCTGACTGGGATCAGGTATCGCTTGAGGCCTATGAGGAGTTCCAGGCAGCTCCTGAGCAGTTCTTTCCCACCGATCCCACCGAGGCATCTGCCTGCCTGGGCGGCATGGCGGCGTGCAATGCCTCTGGTGCCCGCAGTTACGCCTACGGCCCCATGCGCCCGCACGTTACGGGGCTTCACGTGGCACTGGCGGACGGCGACCTGCTTGAGCTTCATCGAGGTCAGGCGCACGCTGACGCACGCCACTTGTCGCTCGTGACAGCGGAAGGCCGCGCGCTCGAGCTGGATCTTCCCGGCTATACCATGCCCAAGACCAAAAACGCGTCGGGTTATTTCGTTGCGGACGATATGGACACCATCGACCTCTTTATCGGTGCGTGCGGCACACTCGGCGTCATTACCGAGCTCGAGATCGCCCTGCAGGCGGCACCTTCGGTCGTATGGGGCGTGAGCTGCTTTTTCGACAGCGAGGACAAGGCAGTGTCCTTTACCGATTCCGTGCGCCCCGTGCTGTCCCATGCCGCCGCTATTGAGTATTTCGATGCCGGCGCCTTGGATATCCTTCGCCGCCAGCGCGAGCAGTCGACCGCGTTTGCCTCGCTGCCGGCACTCGACGATGAGGCAAAGGTCTGTATTTACGTGGAACTCGACTGCGACGACGAGGCTCAAGCGACTGAGGAGCTGTACCACCTGGGATGGGTTTTGGAGCTTGCGGGCGGCCGCGATGACGCGACCTGGGTTGCGCGCACCGAGGTCGATCGCGAATGCCAGCGGTTCTTCCGCCACGCCGTCCCCGAGAGTGTCAACATGCTCATCGATGAGCGTCGCCGCACCGACCCCACCATTACCAAACTGGGGTCGGATATGTCGGTACCCAACGCGCGCCTGGCCGATGTCGTTGCCTTCTATCGCCGCACGCTGGCCGAAAGCGGGCTTGAGTCTGCCGCCTGGGGACATATCGGCAACAACCATCTGCATGTGAATATCCTGCCGCGCGATGCGCAGGACTACCGTCGCGGTGGTGAGCTGTTTGCCCGGTGGGCTGCGGAGGTAACGGCTATGGGCGGCGCCGTCTCTGCCGAGCACGGCGTCGGCAAGATCAAAGCGGGCTTTTTGGAGACGATGTACGGCCACGAGGCCATGGTCGAATCGGCTCGACTCAAGCTGCAGCTCGATCCTGCCGGGCAGCTGGGTCGTGGCAACCTATTTTCGGAGAAGCTCTTGGATGAACTCGTCCAGAAAGGGGGCGCGTGAAGATGAGCGATTTCCATATGGTGGTGTGCGTCAAGGCGGTACCGGGAAGCACCGAGGTCAAGATGGACCCCAAAACCAATACCATCGTGCGTGATGGCAAGCAGGCGGTCATTAATCCCTTCGATGCAAGTGCCCTCGAATGCGCGCTGGCGCTCAAGGACGACTTTATCGGCTTTGGCATGGATGTGCGCGTGACGGTGGTGTCGATGGGTATCCCTGCAACCGAATCGCTGCTGCGCGACTGCATTGCCCGCGGCGCCGATGATGCGCTGCTGCTGACCGATCGCGCCTTTGCGGGCGCGGACACGTTGGCGACCACCTATGCCCTCAAATGCGGTATCGAGGCGCTCGACGAGGACTTCGACCTGCTCATCTGCGGCAAGATGGCGGTAGATGGCGATACCGCCCAGATTGGCCCCGAGCTGGCCGGCGCCTTCGAGATTCCCTGCGTGACCGATGTGAGCTGCGTGCAGGGCGCAGGTTTTACGACGTGCGGTGCGCTTTCGCTCGTTCACGGTTGCGATGCCGGCGAGGAGACGGTCTATCTGGAGATGCCGTGCGCGATGACGACCGCCAAGGAGATCGGCCAGCTGCGCATGCCGAGCATCGCCGGCATTCGCGCGGCCGAAGATGCGGATGTGCGGGTGGTCTGTGCTGCCGATGTACATGCTGACCCTTCGCGTTGCGGCCTTACCGGATCGCCGACGCAGGTCGTGCGCTCATTTGTGCCCGACCGCGACCAAACGTGCGAGGCCATCGAGGGCACGCCGGTCGAGCAGGCGGCAAAGATTGCCAAGATTATCGAGGGGATGGCATAGATGAGCGGACTGATAATCGATAGCGAGGCGTGCGTTGGCTGTGGCCGCTGCGTTCGCGCCTGTGCCTCGGGTGGCATTGTGATGGAGGGCGAGCGCCCCAACCGCTGCGCCCATGTGACCGACGGCTGTATCTTGTGCGGCGGGTGCGTCGACGCCTGCCCCGTCAATGCCATTTCGATCGAGCGCGACGAGGCCGCCGGCGCGGTTGACCTCGATGCGTATCGAGACATATGGGTATTCGTTCAGACCGACGATCACGATGTCGTGGCTCCGGTGGCCTACGAGCTCATGGGTAAGGGGCGCGAGCTTGCCGATGCTCGCGGTTGCCGTCTGGTGGCATTGGCCGGCATGGGCCCCGAGGGCTCGCTTGAGGACCTGGAGCATCTGGTCTGCGCCGGTGCCGACGAGGTCGTGGTCTGCCGCGACGAGCGACTGCGCCAAAACGATGCGGAGATCTATGCTCGTCTCATCTGCGATTTGGTGGCCGAGCGCAGACCCGAGGCCATTCTGTACGGCGCAACCGCCTTTGGTCGTGAGCTGGCGCCCGGTGTGGCCGTACGCTTGCAGACGGGCCTTACGGCCGACTGTACGGTGCTTTCGATGGATACGGAGACGGGTCTACTGCAGCAGACCCGCCCGGCGTTTGGCGGCAACTTGATGGCCACCATTATCTGCCCCAATCATCGGCCGCAGATGGCAACGGTGCGCCCCGGCATCTTTGGGGCACCCAAGTTTGACTACAGCCGCTCTGGCACGATTACCCAGGTATCGCTTGCGAATGATGTTAAGGCCCGTGTCGAGATCTCGATTCCCGCCGAGGAGTGGGGGCAGCAGGCATCAATTGCCGATGCCGAGCGCCTGGTCGTGGTGGGCCGCGGCATCGGCTCCAAGAAGAATCTGCCCCTGATGCGAAAACTCGCCGATGCCTTGGGTGCCGAGCTTGGTTGCACGCGTCCCGTTGTGGAGGCAGGCTGGTTGGAGTATCGCCACCAGATTGGCCAGACCGGCGTGTCGGTTTCGCCCAAGCTCCTTGTGAGTATCGGCGTTTCGGGCGCTATCCAGCATCTTGCCGGCATCGGCGGCGCGGAGTGCATCATCGCTGTCAACGAGGACCCGGATGCCCCCATCTTCGGCGCTGCGCAGTACAAAGTTGTCGGTGACGCCGTCGAAGTTGTCGAGGAGCTTCTGGCCCAGCTCGAGCGCTAGGCGCTGGCCAGCCAGGCTCGCATCTCTTTCTTTAGGCGTTCCCAGGTCGCTTGCGTGGCGGGGTCGGTAAAGGGCCGCACGATACCAAAAGGTGCGTCGAGCAGGCGGTAGATATCGCCCTGCTTGCGCGTCAGCGCGCGGCTTGCCGGATAGACGAGCTCAAACATAAAGCAGATAAGCCCCACCAAGTAGTCCGCGGGCTCATCGCGCTCATCGCGCGTGACGCAGCGGTGCTCGTCAAAGGCAGCCAGCGTCGGTGCCGAGAAGTGGCTGGCAAGAAACACGTCCTCATCCACTTTGAGGATGGTGTCGACGGTGCTGTCGGCGATGGTGCGCATAATGTCGACCTTGTCGCCATCGCGCACAATATCGCAGAAGCGCCGCGTGCGCTCGTCGAGCTGCGCGGGTAGACGGAAATCGCTGTGATAGGCAATGCTTGCGCGAATCAACTCGTCTTCTACCGGATCGTCGATAAAGTCGCGGATACTTTTTGTCGCGGGCGCGTCTGCAGGGTTTTCGCCAAAGAGAACCTCGACGCCCAACGCCGCATGGCTCATGCTCTCGGCATCCTTAAACGTGTCCCAGCGTCGCAGCTGCTCAAAGCGACCCATATCGTGCAGCAGGCCGCAAAGCCACGCTAGGTCAATGTCCTGAGGTGACCAGCCCTGTTCGCGTGCCACGGCATCGCATGCCTCGGCAACGTGGTACGTATGCTCGATTTTGAGCGCGATACGCGGATTGGCGGCATCGTAGGCATCGGTGTAGGTCTTGAAGGCCGCGGCAGCCCGCGTTCGATCGATAGCTGTCATAATGACTTCCTAAAAAGTTGTGTCTTTCTGTGTCTTTCGATCCGGTGGCAATTGTAGGTGAACTCGGTTGCCATCGGGCGATGGTTCTGCCGCGTCGTTGAATGCGGCTCGGAAATCTTGTCGGGACGAGGAACGTTATGGTGCTCAAAATCGTTAAAACCGTCTGGCCGGTGATGCTTACCTATGTTGCGATAGCCGCGCCGTGCGGAATGATTATGGCGCAGACGGGAATGGAACCCTGGATGGTTTTTGCCCTGAGCAGCACGTTCGTGACGGGCAGCGGGCAGTTTATGGTCTGCAACCTGTGGCTGGCAGGTGTGCCTGCGGCATCGATTGTCGCAAGTGTGGCCGCAATCTCCTCGCGCTTTGCGCTTTACTCGGCATCGATCGCACCGCATTTGAGGGGTGCTTCGAAGCGTCAGACGCTGGCTGTTGCCGCGACACTTACCGAGGAGGCATACGGCATTTCGCTTGCCAAGTTGGTTAAAGGGGAGGATTGGGGTCCGCTCGAGTCCTTTGTGCTCAACGTGATCCTCATCGCAACATGGGGCGTTTCGTGTACGACGGGCGCCATCGTCGGCGCCGTTGTTGATGTTCCCACCGCTATTGCGGGTTTTGTCTGCACATCGCTCTTTATCTGCCTACTCTTTTCGCAGCGACTGTCGCGCGGCAATGTCGTAGCTGCCGGTTTGGCTGCGGTGTCCGTCGCCATATGCAAGTTCTTGGGGTGGACGAATATCGCCGTGCCGGCAAGTGTGCTCGTCGGCGTTGTCACGGCACTCGCGTGCGATGTCCTCGCCGAGGGAAGGGGCGCTCGCGATGCCCGTTAATGAGTTTTTGGTTCTATGGCTGTCGTCATGGGCGGCCATCGCGTTTTTCCGCATTGCCCCGGCGTTTGCCTTGCGCGGGAGAACGCTGTCGCCCCGCGTTACCGAGGCCTTGGGTTATATTCCGCCTGCCGCCTTTGCGGCGCTGGTCGCCAACGATTTGATAAGCCCTGGCGCTTTCGACGCCGGCTTGTGGCAGGGCTTGATTCCCTGGATTGCGGCCGCCGGCGTCGTGGCGGTGGCAATCAAGACAAAGTCGATGTTGTGGTGCTGCGTCTCGGGCATCGTGTTCTATATCGTTTTGAGCTTCATATAAGAGCGGAGCACGTTTAGCGTCCCGGCACACGTATCGAATTTCTCACCGAGCCGGTCTGCTTCTTCTGGTACCATGGTCAAACTTTACTGTAGCAAAGTATGACGTGGGCTTTTGTTCTGCGTCAGCGGAAATGGGGGTTTCATGGCACAGGAAGCGACCGCCAACGAGCAAAAGAAATTCAAAGTCCCGCGTATCCCGGGTGACATCATGATCTACCCGATGATCGTTGGCCTTTTGCTCAATACCTTCTGCCCGCAGGTCTTTGAGATCGGCGGCTTCTTTACCGCCGCCTGCCGCGGTGGTTCCAACACCATCGTTGCCGCGATCCTGCTGTTTGTGGGTGCCGGCATCAGCTTTAAGTCCACGCCGGGCGCCATCAAGACCGGCATCGTTGTGCTGATTCCTAAGCTTGTTGTTGCGGCTGCCCTTGGCTTGGGTGTGGCATATTTCTTTAACGACAACTTCCTAGGTCTGAGCTCCGTGTCTATCATCGGCGGCATTACGTTTTGCAACATGGCGCTCTACACCGGCATCATGGGCGAGTTCGGCGACGAGTCCGAGCAAGGCGCCGTCGGTATCCTGTTCTTTACGGCCGGCCCCGCCGTCACGATGATCATCCTCGGTGTCTCGGGTCTCGCCAACATCCCCGTCGGCACCATCATCGGATCCATCCTGCCGCTTGTTATCGGCATGGTTCTGGGCAACTTGTTCCCGTTCATCAAGAACCTGCTGGTTCCCGGCGCCAATCCTGCGATTGCCGTTATCGGTTTTCAGCTCGGTGCGTCCATGAGTCTTTCGAGCTTTATCACCGGCGGCATTTCGGGCATCCTGCTGGGCCTCATCACGCTCTTTATCGTCGGTCCCATTACCTTTGCCTTCGAGCGCCTGTGCGGTGGTAACGGCAAGGCGGCCGTTGCCTGCTCCACTATCGCCGGCACGGCTATGACCACGCCGGTCGCCCTCGCCGAGGTCGCTCCGCGCTATGCCGAGCTTGCGCCCACCGCGTATGCGCAGATCGCCACCGCCGTCATCATCACGGCAATCATGGCCCCGATTCTGACCGGCTGGGTCGACAAGAAGTTTTGCCAGGGCAAGGAGGATCTGTCGCCTGCCGGTGTCGAGGCCATCGAGGAGGCCGTCGCGACCGACATCGATGGCGAATAGCAATCGCTACCCATCAATGATGCCGGAGTGCAATTCGCGCCGTTTGAGCGCCCGAACGATGACTGTTTTGCAGTGACGTTCGGGCGCTCTGCTATGATTCCCCTTACCCCTGCGGGTAGGGGGTGTTTGTTGCCCAGACCAGAATCGGGCGATTCTGACCACTTGAATATTGAATGGATGGCGTCTAGTGGTTAAGGCACTCAAAATTGAGATATTCCTGCTATGCATGATTGTTCTTATCGGGCTTGCCGCACGAAGCCGCCGCTCCTTGTTCTCGAGCACCCAGCAGCTTCTGTTTAGCATGCTGGGCTACACGTCTGCAGCCTACATTTTCTTCGATATGATCTGGACGCTCTCGGACGGCGTGAGCACTCCTGTAGGCATCACGGCCAACTGGATTTCCAACGCGGTCTCGTTTTCGCTGTTCGCCATCGCGTGCCTCATTTGGTTTTTCTATTCCGAGACAGTGCAGGGCTCACGCCTTTTGACCGCGCGCTATAGGGTGGCGCTCGTGACGTTGCCAACCGTATTGGTGGTCGTGCTGGCATTTACCAGCTACTGGACGCACACTATGTTCTATATCGATGCACAGGGCGTATATCGTCGCGGAGCGCTTTATATGATTCAGCCTATCGTTAGCTACTGCTACATCATATATACGTCTTTGCATGCCTTTATTCAGACTCGAAAAGTCGAAAGTCTGCAAAAGAAGGCCATTTATCGCACCCTCGCCTTTTTTGCGGTTCCCGCTCTGGTGGGCGGTACCTTCCAGGTTTTGTTTTCGGTACCGGGCCTTTGTGTCGGTATAACGCTGAGCATCCTGCTGCTCTACATCATCTACCAGGAGCAGCTGATCTCGACCGACCCGTTGACTGGCCTCAACAATCGCAACCGTTTTGAGACCTATATGCTGTCGCTCTTTTCAAATGTGGATCAGGCCGAAGATGTATATCTGCTTATGATGGACGCTGACGGCTTTAAGCAGATTAACGACCGGTATGGACATGTTGAGGGCGATCATGCCCTCCAGGTCATATCTGCTACGCTCAAAGAGGTCTGCTCGGCGTCTGGTGGCTTTATCGCACGTTATGGCGGCGATGAGTTTGTGGTGCTTCAAAAGGCGACGGCGGAGCAGGACATCATGTGTCTGTGCGCGGCAATCAGCGACGAGCTCGCGCGCGCCGAGGTCCCGTATCTGTTGCGGATGTCCATCGGCTACGCACGGGTTGGTGATGGCGTCGATACCTGGCAAGACTTGCTTCGCGCTGCCGACGCGGAGCTTTACCGCGTAAAGCGCGAGAAGAAGAAAGCCGGCGTCCAGATACGCTAGAAAAAAAGGGCGAACGCTGGCGTGCGTTGCGGCCCTCAGCTCACCGATGTACTCCATTAAGCTAAAGCATGTGAATCTCCTCTACTAAATAAGGGCGGTTCGCTAGGCTTTTTTGGGTTTGTTGACGATGATGATGCCGCCGCAGACCAACAGCAGGGCAACAAGTACGGTAACGGGGCTCGTGCCAGCGCCCTCGCCGAGCAGCAGTGCGCTCAACAGCACGCCAAAGACCGGGTTCATAAAGCCAAAGACCGAAACGCGGCTGACGGGGTTGACGGCGAGCAGGCGGGACCACAGCGAGTACGCGACGGCGGAAATGAGCGCCATATAAATGATGAGCGCGATGGCGGGGGCGATTTCGGTGGGGGAAAACGTGCCGCCCATCAAAAACCCGATTGCGGTAAGGACCACGCCACCGACTAAAAACTGCCAGCCGGCGAGCAAGACGCCGTCATGCTCGCGCGAGAAGATGCCAATGAGGCAGGTCGACAGGGCGCCCGCAACAGTGGAAGCCAAGATAAATCCCTCGCCGTCGAGCGTAAAGCCAAAGGTGCCATCCGCGCCCGAAAGGTTGACGAGCGCGACGCCTGCAAAGCCCAGCACACAGCCAAGCACCTTGGGCGTATTGAGCCTCTCGGTGTGAAATGCCAAGGCGGCAAAGAGAATTGCGAGGAAGTTGGCGCTGGCCTCGATGATGGAACTCGACATGGCGCTGGCGCGCGAGAGTCCTAGGTAGAAAAAGAAGTACTGCCCGATAGTCTGGAAGAGTGACAAGACAAAGATGGGCTTGATGTCACGAGCCTGCGGAATGAGGGGGCGGCGTTGGGCCGCACTCATCCCAACGATAACCAGGGCGCCGGCAAGCGTGAAGCGCAAGCCCGCAAAGAGCAGCTGTGAGGCGCTATCGTGAGTGGGGATGCCAAAGAGCCCGTAACCGATCTTGATGCAGGGGAAAGCCGACCCCCAGAACGCACAGCAGACGAGACAGCCCAGGATGAGTCCGGGCAGGGTGGCGAGATACGGCTTGCGGCTTTCCATGATGTCCTTCCTACATGTGCGAAGCAAAAAAGAACCCGCCACCGGATGTGTCGGTGGCGGGTGTTGTTACCCGAAGGGATTGTACCCGATGGGAAAGGTTTAGGCGAAGTAGGCTACGCCGCTCTCAAAGATCGGCATGAACTTGTCGCCGGGGACATGCTCGGGCACGTTGCGGTACAGGTTGTCGCCGCGACGCTCGGCATGGCCCATCTTGCCCAGGACGCGGCCGTCGGGGCTCGTGATGCCCTCGATGGCGAGTGCGGAGCCATTGGGGTTGACGGAGAGATCCATGCTGGGCTTGCCGTCCTCGCCCACGTACTGCGTGGCGACCTGGCCGTTGGCGATGAGCTGGGCGAGCACTTCATCGTTGGCGACAAAGCGGCCCTCACCGTGGCTGATGGCGACGGTGTAGGGGTCGTCCAGGCTGCACAGCGACAGCCATGGAGACAGGTTGGACGAGATACGGGTGCGCACCAGACGGCTCTGGTGGCGACCGATGGTGTTGAACGTCAACGTGGGCGCATCGGGCGTGGCATCGACGATGTCGCCGTAGGGTACCAGGCCGAGCTTGACCAGGGCCTGGAAGCCATTGCAGATGCCCAGCATCAGACCATCGCGGGCCTTGAGCAGATCGCGGACTGCCTCGGTGACCTCGGGAGCGCGGAAGAACGCCGTGATGAACTTGGCGGAGCCATCGGGCTCGTCGCCGCCCGAGAAGCCGCCGGGGATCATGACGATCTGGCTTGCACGGATGCGGCGGGCAAGCTCGTGGGTGCTCTCGGCGACGGCCTCGGGCGTGAGGTTGTTGATCACGAAGGTGTCGGCCTCGGCGCCGGCGGCGCGGAAAGCGCGGGCGCTATCGTACTCGCAGTTGTTGCCGGGGAACACGGGGATTACCACGCGCGGGCGGGCGATCTTGGCGCCGCCGTACACGTGGATATCCTTGGCACGGAAGTCGATGGTCTCGACCTCGGCGGTCTCGCCGGCGCTGCGGTAGGCAAAGACGCCCTCGATGCCGCTCTCCCAGGCCTCCTGGAGCTCGGAGAGCTCAATGACCTCGGAACCGGTGTCGATAACATAGCCCTCGACGGTGGTGCCCAGGGGCTCGACGACAACGCCGTCGGCGACCTCGGGCAGCTCGGCATCTTCGGCGAGCTCGACGATAAAGCTGCCATAGAGCGGGGTGAAGAGGCTCTCCACGTCCACGTCCTCGGCAAGCTCGATACCGATCTGGTTGCCGACACACATCTTAAAGAGGCTCTCGGCGCCGCAGCCGTAGCCGGGCGTGGAGACGGCCAGGGCGTCGCCGGTAGCAGTGAGCGCCTCGACGGCGTCAAACGCGGCGAGCAGCTGCTGGGCGTCGGGGCGGTAGTCCTGGCCATAGGTGGCGGGGGCGATGCGGACGACGCGGTGCGTCAGGCCCTTGAATTCGGGGGAGACGGCGCGCGCCGCGCGGCCCACGGCCACGGCGAAGCTGATGAGGGTCGGCGGAACGTTGAGCTCGCCGGCCTCGTCCTCAAACGAGCCGCTCATGGAATCCTTGCCACCGATGGCGCCGGCACCTAGGTCGACTTGGGCCATGAGGGCGCCCAGGACGGCTGCCGTGGGCTTGCCCCAGCGCTCGGCCTCGGTGCGCAGACGCTCGAAGTACTCCTGGAAGGAGAGATAGGCTCGCTTGTGCTCAAAGCCTGCGGCCACGAGCTTGGCGATGGACTCGACCACGGACAGGTAGGCGCCCGCAAACTGGTCGGCCTCCATCAGATAAGGGTTAAAGCCCCATGCCATAGCGCTTGCCGTGGTGGTCTCACCGTCCACGGGGAACTTGGCGACCATGGCAGAGCTCGGGGTGAGCTGCGTCTTGCCGCCAAAAGGCATAAGCACGGTTGCGGCACCGATGGTGGAGTCGAAGCGCTCGGAAAGGCCCTTGTTGGAGGCAACGTTGAGGTCGGTGACAAGCGAGGTCATGCGCTCGGCAAGCGTGGTGCCGGCCCAGCTGGGCTGCCACACGCTGCGGGCGCACACGTGGGCGACCTGGTGCTTGGGCGCGCCGTTGGAGTTGAGGAACTCGCGGGACAGATCGACGATGGCGACGCCGTTCCAGGCCATGCGCATGCGCGGCTCGGCGGTAACCTCGGCGATGACGGTTGCTTCCAGGTTCTCCTCGGCGGCGTAGCCCATGAATTCCTCGACGTCACCGTCGGCGACGGCGCAGGCCATGCGCTCCTGGGACTCAGAGATAGCGAGCTCGGTGCCGTCCAAGCCGTCGTACTTCTTGGTCACGGTATCAAGGTCGACATACAGGCCATCGGCAAGCTCGCCCACGGCGACCGAGACGCCGCCGGCGCCAAAGTCGTTGCAGCGCTTGATCAGACGGCAGGCATCGCCGCGGCGGAACAGACGCTGCAGCTTGCGCTCGACCGGGGCGTTGCCCTTCTGGACTTCGGCACCCGAGGTCTCGATTGACTCGGTGTTCTGGGTCTTGGAGGAGCCGGTGGCACCACCGATGCCGTCACGGCCGGTGCGGCCGCCCAGCAGGATGATCTTGTCGGTGGGGGCGGGGCACTCGCGGCGCACGTGGTTTGCCGGGGTAGCACCCACAACGGCGCCGACCTCCATGCGCTTGGCCACGTAGCCGGGGTGATAGAGCTCGTTGACCTGGCCGGTGGCAAGGCCGATCTGGTTGCCGTAGCTGGAGTAGCCGGCGGCAGCGGTGGTTACGAGCTTGCGCTGCGGCAGCTTGCCCTCGAGCGTCTTGGACACGGGGACGGTGGGGTCTCCGGCGCCGGTGACGCGCATGGCCTGGTACACGTAGCTGCGGCCCGAGAGCGGGTCGCGGATGGCGCCGCCCACGCAGGTGGCGGCACCGCCGAAGGGCTCGATCTCGGTCGGGTGGTTGTGGGTCTCGTTCTTAAACAGGAACAACCAGTCCTGGTCCTCGCCGTCGACATCGACCTTCACCTTGACAGTGCAGGCGTTGATCTCCTCGGACTCGTCGACATCGGTCATGACGCCGGTCTTCTTAAGGTACTTGGCGCCGATGGTGCCCATGTCCATGAGGCAGACGGGCTTGGCGTCGCGACCGAGCTCATGGCGCATCTCCATGTAGCGGTCGAAGGCCTGCTGCACCACGGCGTCGTCGATCGTCACGTCATCTAGGACGGTGCCGAAGGTGGTGTGGCGGCAGTGGTCGGACCAGTAGGTGTCGATCACGCGGATCTCGGTGATGGTGGGGTCGCGGTCCTCATCGCGGAAGTACTGCTGGCAGAAGGCGATGTCCGCCTCGTCCATAGCAAGACCGCGATCGGCGATGAAGGCGGCAAGGCCGGCCTCATCGAGCTCGCGGAAGCCGTCGAGCACTTCGACGGGCTGGGGCTCGGGGGTCTCCATGTACAGCGTCTCGGGCAAGTCGAGCGAGGCGATGCGCGCCTCGACGGGGTTCACCACGTAGTGCTTGATGGCCTTGATGGCGGCTTCGTCCAGAGCGCCCGAGATCATATAGACCTTGGCGGAGCGCACGGCGGGGCGCTCGCCCTGGCTGATGAGCTGCACGCACTCGCTGGCGGAGTCGGCGCGCTGGTCAAACTGGCCAGGCAGGAATTCGACGGCAAAGACGGCGCCATCGCTTGCGGGGAGCTCGTCGTAGGTCACATCGACCTGGGGCTCGCTAAAGACGGTCGGCACGCAGGAGCGGAAAAGCTCCTCGTCGATGCCCTCGACGTCGTAGCGGTTGATGATCCTCAGGGCCTCGATGCCCTTGATGCCGAGAATCTCGGTCAGCTCGCCCTTGAGCTGCTGAGCCTCGACGTCGAACCCGGGTTTCTTCTCCACGTAGATACGAGAGACCATTGGTTCCTGCCTTCCTGATCGGTTGGGCGTACGGTACGGTATGCGGCAGCGGTCGGTTTGCGGGGTCTGCCCTGCGGTCGCCTTGAGCCACATGTTTGTAAACCTCACTATGATACGACAGCTCGCGGCGCGTTGAGGACGGCGAGGGTGCTACAGTGATGCGCAAACAAGAGAAAGGCATCACATGGCATTCGTTTCACTCGCCATCATCGCGCTCGTGGCCTTTGCAAGCCCCTTCATCGCCTCGGCGATTCCCGGAAAGCCCGTTCCCGAAACGGTCTTTTTGCTCGTGTTCGGCGCGGTGCTGGGACCCCATATGCTTGGCGTCATCCATGTAGATGCCGAGGTCTCGCTCGTGTCAGAGCTCGGTCTGGCATTTTTGTTCCTGCTTGCCGGCTTTGAGATCGATCCCAAGAACATCACGGGCGTCGAAGGCCGCTACGGTATGGCCACGTGGGCTGTCACATTTTGTATCGCCTGGCTTGCCGTGCGCTTTACCCCGTGGTTCTCGGTCAGCCATTTCGACGGTATCGCCGTGACGCTCGCCTTGACCTCGACGGCGCTTGGGGCGCTCATGCCCATCTTGCGCGAGCGGTTGCTTGCCGGAACGCGCGTCGGTGATTCGATTCTTGCCTATGGTACGTGGGGCGAGCTCGGCCCCGTGCTCGCCATGTCGGTACTGCTGTCTGCCCGTACGGGCATCGAGACGCTGCTGATCTTGGGCTTATTTGCCGCCGTGTGCGTGCTGCTTGCCGTGGTCCCCAGCCGCTCCAAACGCGTCGGCAGCCGCTTCTTTGCGTTTGTCGAGGAGCGCGCCGATACCACGTCGCAGACGTTCGTACGCCTGACAGTGCTTATTTTGGTCACGCTCGTGGCGTTCTCGGCCATCTTTAGCCTCGATATCGTATTGGGCGCTTTTGCCGCCGGCTTTGTCCTGCGCTATATCATCCCCGAGGGCAACCATACGCTTGAGACCAAGCTCGACGGCCTGGCCTACGGCTTTTTGATCCCGGTGTTCTTTACCGTGTCGGGCGCTAAGATCGACCTGACGGCCGTGGTGTCGCGCCCCGGGCTGCTCGTGGGCTTTATCTTGGCGCTGCTGATCATTCGTGCCGTGCCCATTCTCATCTCTATGAGCATTTGTCCCGTGACGCGCGATGTGTCGGCGTATGGCCGCATTACCGTGGCGCTCTACTGCACCACGGCGCTGCCGATCATCGTTGCCGTAACGAGCGTGGCCGTCAACGCGGGCGCGCTGTCGCAAGATATTGCGTCGGTCATGGTTGCCGCCGGTGCCATCACGGTGTTCTTGATGCCATTGCTCGCGCAGCTCTTCTACCGCGTGGTCGACGCCGCGCCGGTCGCCGCCGTGGCAGAAGTCGCCGAGCATCCATCCGATGCGCTCGACATCCTGCGTGCCCATCATGATTTGGCGAGCCTGCTCGCACGCGAGCACGAGCTACTGACCTCGCATGGTCATGGTCGCGTATTCGAGGGCCTGCCTACGCTCGATACGATTGCCGAGCGTCTTTCCGCCGAGGCGGCGAGCGGCCACATCGATGCCCGCATCGTGGACGCGGCGCGTCTTCTTGCCGATAAGACCTATGGTGATGAGGTTGACCCGTCCGAGCTGACTCCGCGTGAGCGCCGCCGCCTTGAGCGCGCCAAGCTCGCCGTACACGAATACCGCCGCCGCATGCTGGAGCTCTATGCGCGCGATGAAGCCCAGGACGACGACGGTAAGTAGTAAGGAATACCGGGATACGGGTTCCGTCCAAATAATAGAAGGCGCGCTGCCTGCGGTTGATGCAGACAGCGCGCCTTTTGCGTTGGGCCTCGTTGAGGTTCGAAGTCGTGGCTTGCGACCTTTAGGAGCGGGCGGCTCCGTCGACGGGGAGCACGGCGCCCGTGACATAGGATGACATGTCGCTCGCTAGGAAAACAAAGGCGTTGGCGACGTCCTCGGGCTCGCCCATGCGGCCGAGCGGAATAGTGGCGATGATGGGCTTAATAACCTCTTCGGGCAGGTTGGCGACCATGTCGGTCTTAGTCACGCCAGGGGCAACGGCGTTGACGCGGATGCCCATGGGGGCGAGCTCGCGCGAGAGCGACTGGACCATGCCGTTGACGGCAAACTTGGACGTGGGGTAACCGACGCCGGAGGGCTGGCCGTACTTGGCGACCATCGAGCTCGTGGTAGTGATGGTGCCGCCGTGACCGGCCTCGGTCATAATCTTGGCGGCCGCCTGGTGACCGTTAAAGACAGCGACGACGTTGAGGTCCATGACTTTGGCGAACTCCTCGGCCGTGTAGTCCAAAAGGGGTGAGCGCTGGGAGATTCCGGCATTGTTGACGACCGTATCGAGACCGCCCATATCGGCTGCAGCCTGGGTAAAGGCCTCGGTCACGGCTTCGAGTGAGGTGAGGTCGCAGGAGCGACCCCAGACCTTGGCGTCGGGATAGACGGCTGTCAGCTTCTCAACGGCCGCATCGGCGGTCTCCTGACGCGAGCCAAAGACGGTGACGGTGGCATCCTCCACGATAAAGCGGCAGGCGATGGCATAGCCGATACCGCGCGTGCCTCCGGTGATGATTGCTTTCTTGCCCTCGAGCAACATGGTGCCTCCATTCTTCGGGGGTGGACGTACGCAGCACAGGATAGCGGCGGACAAAAGCAAACATGTCTGCTTATCGGTGAGCGGTATCCCTGGTTGACACCGAACGGTCAAATTGTTCAAACGCGGATCGCGTCAATGCGCCCCGAGCGTGCAAATAAAAGGGCTCCCGTCCAAGACCAGACGGGAGCCCTTCGAGCAAATGCGTTGTGGGGTGTAAACCGAACTAGTTGGCCATGACGCCTTCGGTCCAGGCCCCGACGTCCTCGATGCGCAGGACGTTGGCGACCTCGGCCACGCAGTCGACGCTGGCAAGCTCCGCGGCGGCAGCCTGGACGTCCTTCTCGAGTGCGCGGTGCGTCAGGAAGATGACCGAGCAGGCATCGCTGACACCCGACTTGCCGTCCTCGACTTGGTTGATGAGCGAGATCGAAATGTTGTGCTTGGCAAAGATGTCGACCGTCTCGGACAGGGCGCCCACGCGGTCGGCGACCTTCAGGCGCACATAGTACTTGGTCTGGAGCTCGTCCATGGGCTTAAAGGCGAGGTTGTGACCATAGGGCTCAATCTCGGGCAGCGGAGCCACGCCCCGGCTAATCTGCTCGGAGAGCGACAGGATATCGCCCACGACGGCGCTCGCGGTGGGGAAGGAGCCTGCGCCGGCACCGTAGAACATGGTCTCGCCCACGGCGTCGCCCACTACGTAAACAGCGTTCATGGCGCCGTTGACCTTGGCAAGCATGTGGTCTGCCGGGATGAGCGTGGGATGCACGCGAACATCGACGCCGGCGTCGGTGTTGCGGGCGATGCCGAGCAGCTTAATGGTGTAGCCGAGCTCGCGGGCCTGGGCGATGTCCTCGGCGCCGATGGTGCGGATACCCTGCTGGTACACATCATCGGTGGTCACGCGGGTGCCAAAGCCGATGGAGGCGAGGATCGCCGTCTTGCTGGCGGCATCGAAGCCGTCGACGTCGGCGGACGGGTCGGCCTCGGCATAGCCCTTGGCCTGTGCATCGGCGAGCACGTCGGCGTAATCGGCGCCCTCGGCGTCCATGCGCGACAGGATGTAGTTGGTGGTGCCGTTGAGGATGCCGGCGATGGTCAGGATCTTGTTGCCCACCAGATCGTGCTCAAGCGTGCTCACGATGGGGATGCCGCCGCCGCAGCTGGCCTCGCACTTAATCTGCACGCCGCACGCGCGTGCCTTCTTGGCAAGCGTCTCGACGTGACGGCCCAGCAGGGCCTTGGTGGCAGAGACGACGTGCTTGCCGTGCTCAAAGGCAGGTGTGAAGATCTCGGGTGCGGGATGCTCGCCGCCGATCAGCTCGACGACGATGTCGACGGCGGGGTCGGTGACGACATCGTGCCAGTCGCTCGTAAAGGCCTCGCGCTCAATGCCTGCTGCCTCGGCCTGCTCCCAGGCAAGCGCGCAGGCGCGGGTCAGCTTAAGGTCGATGCCGTAGGCGGCCAGGTACTCATCGTGGTGGCTCTTGATCAGACGGGCCACGCCGCCGCCGACGGTTCCCAGACCGATCAGACCGACGTTCACGGTGCGCAGGGGTTCGCTCATAGATAGCTCCTTCGTGCATCTTATGGATGGAATAACCGCTTAAAGGTTGAGTGCATTCTAGCGTGAACCGAGGGCGCGTGCTCGCCAGTTAACAGGAGTCGCACAAAACGGCACCCCCGAAACGCTGCGGAAACATTGGAAACACGCTCGCTACAAACGAACTTCCGTAACAAACTGTCAACGTTTGCACCATAAGGTTTGCCCTGTGCGACTGGGGCATGCAGGCGCTCGTCGGCCCCGTCACCACCGGTGCCGCCGTCGCCGTCTCGGGCGAGATCGCCGATGCCTTTGCCGAGCAGGCCAAGGCATCCAAGCTCGACATCGTCGATACCGAGACCTTTAAGGACGACTCCTCCACGAGCTTTATCAACCAGCCGACCAAGGTCATGCGCAAGATCAAGATCGAGGGCCTGACGGGTGAGCTGACGTGGAATGACGAGGGCCAGGTCGAAAAGCCCGCTACGGCCTATGTGATCCAGGACGGCAAGTACATCGCCGCCTAAGCGCGCATAAAGCGCGACCGGTGAGGCTGTTTTATTCAGGGCGGGGACGCTTGTAACAGAACGGAAACATTGCTTTTACACAATAAAGTGGCTTTACTGCATAAAGTAATAGAAATACGCAGAAATATGGATAAATGAACAAATCCAAAGAAAAGTCGAAATAACCGCCACTTTTCCTAACTAAAGCGTCTACTATTTTGCGAACGCCGAACACGGCGAAGGATGGCCTGTCGGGTAACCAAAACCCGACGAGATTTGAGAGGAGAGCCGCATGTCGAGCCTCACCGGTAAGTCATTGAACCCTGTTATGAATCGCAGGAGCGTTATCGCGAGCGCAGCAGGTCTGGGGGCGATGTCCATTCTAGCTGGCTGCTCCTCCAACGGCGGCGACAGCGGTTCCGCTTCGAGCGACGCTTCGTTTAAGATCGGCACCATCGGCCCGCTGACCGGTGCCGCCGCGTCTTACGGCAAGTCCGTTACCCAGGGCGTCGAGCTTGGCTGCAAGGACTTCTCCACCAAGGAGCTGCCGCTTGCCAGCAAGGCCGAGGACGACCAGGCCGACGGCGAGAAGGCCGTCAACGCCTTTAATACCCTGCTCGACTGGGGCATGCAGGCCCTCGTCGGCCCGACCACCACGGGTGCGTCGGTTGCCGTTGCCGCTGAGTGTGGTAACGACCCCAAGACGTTCATGATCACCCCGTCCGCGTCCTCCGAGGACGTCACTGACGGCAAGGATTGCGTCTTCCAGGTTTGCTTCACCGACCCCAACCAGGGCGTCAACGCTGCCAAGTTCCTGGCAGAGAAGTATGCGGATGAGAAGTTCGTGCTGTTCTACAACTCCGGCGACGCCTATTCTTCGGGTATCGCGGATTCCTTTAAGGCCCAGGCCGCTGAGTCCAAGCTCGAGATTGTCGACGAGGAGACCTTTAAGGACGATTCTGCTACGAGCTTTACCAACCAGCTGACCAAGGCCAAGCAGGCCGGCGCTACCATGATCTTCGCGCCGATCTACTACACGCCGGCGTCCGTCCTGCTCAAGAACGCCAAGGATATGGGCTACGACGTCAAGATGATGGGTTGCGACGGCATGGACGGCATCCTGGGCGTTGAGGGCTTCGACACCTCTCTTGCCGAGGGTCTGCTGCTCATGACCCCGTTCTCCGCCGACGACGAGAAGAACGCCGACTTCGTCAACGCTTACAAGGATAAGTACGGCGATACCCCCGACCAGTTTGCCGCCGACGCCTACGACGGCGTGCACGCGGTGGCCGAGGCCCTCAAGGAGGCCGGTCTTGGTGTCGACGCCGACCCGACCGAGGTCTCCGAGAAGCTGCCCAAGGCTATGCTCAAGATTACCGTTGACGGTCTGACCGGCAAGCTCACCTGGAACGATAAGGGCCAGGTCCAGAAGGAGCCCACTGCGTACGTCATCACCGACGGCAAGTACGTACAGGCATAATAGGCCGCCTTACATAGAGCGGTTTTGATCCCAAGCAGGGGAGGTTGTGGCCTTCCCTGCTTGCTTGGTATCTAGGGACGATGTAACGTCCCTGTTTCATACATCAACTGGAAACCTATTCGAAAGGGGGATGTGGAACATGACGGTCTTTATCCAATACCTGGTCAACGGCCTGTCCATGGGCAGCGTCTACGCCATCATCGCGTTGGGCTACACCATGGTCTACGGTATCGCCAAGATGCTGAACTTCGCTCACGGCGATGTCATCATGGTCGGTGCCTATGTCTCGTTCTGCGCCACGTCGTATCTCGGCCTCCCGGGCTGGGCATCTGTAGTTCTCTCTTGTGTGGTCTGCACGGTTCTCGGTGTCCTCATTGAGGGTCTGGCCTATAAGCCGCTGCGCCAAGCAGGTCCGCTGGCCGTTCTGATCACGGCTATCGGCGTGTCTTACTTCCTGCAGAACGCCGCGCAGCTTCTGTGGGGCGCCACACCCAAGAACTTCACTTCGCTCGTCACCTTTCCGGTGCCGGAGTTCTTGGCCAAGTTTAACGTAAGCGCCGTCTCGCTCGTCACCATCGTCGCCTGCTTGGTTATCATGGCCGGCCTGATGTTCTTTACGGGTAAGACCAAGATGGGCAAGGCCATGCGAGCCGTGTCCGAGGACAAGGCCGCTGCTCAGCTCATGGGCATCAACGTCAACCGCACCATCTCGATGACGTTCGCCATCGGCTCCGCCCTCGCCGCCATCGCCGGCGTACTCCTGTGCTCCTACTCGCCGGTGTTGCAGCCCACCACGGGTGCCATGCCTGGTATCAAGGCTTTCGACGCTGCCGTCTTCGGCGGCATCGGCTCCATTCCCGGTGCCTTTGTTGGCGGTATTCTTATCGGCATCATCGAGGCGATGGCACAGGCTTACATTTCCACGAGCCTTGCCAACTCCATCGTCTTTGGTGTTCTGATCATCGTCCTGCTCGTCAAGCCTGCCGGCCTCTTGGGCAAGTACGTCCCCGAGAAGGTGTAGGTGAGCGTTATGAAGTTTCTTAAAGACAAGCAGACGCGTCACGACTTTGTTACGTACGCCATGTGC
>WGSI01000002.1:0-101042 GCA_014871745.1 Collinsella sp.
AACTGCGGGAATGGCCTATTTGCTCAATGTGTTCGGCTGAGATCGGAAATCAACCGTCGGCCCGCCAGCGGCCACATCGAGCAGATGGGCGTGCTTCGATCCCGAGCCTAGCCTAGGATGCGGGCCATGCGCGCCTTGAACTCGGACAGAAAGCGCGGGGCGTCCACGGTGAGTGCCACAAGCGCGCTCTTGTCGGGGTCGGACAGGCGATGCTCGTCGCAGATAGTGCGGCCGCGATACTCGCCGAGCAGGTCGACGCGCAAGTTGCAACCAAGTGCGCCCACGAGCGTGGGATCAATCGCCACGGCAACGGCAAGCGGATCGTGCAGCGCGCAGCCGCCCAGGTAAGGGGCGTTCATCTCGTACGAGCCAATGTAGTGCTCGACCATACTCGCAAATGCGCAGCCCGCCATGGTGCCCGAGCCCGTCCAACCGGCAATGTCGCGGCGCGTCAGCACCACGCGATGCGTCACGTCAAGACCAACCATGGTGAGTTTGCGGCCCGAGCGCAGCACGGCGTCAGCGGCCTCGGGGTCGCTCGCCATGTTGGCCTCGGCACCCGCACTCACGTTACCGGGCACGGTCAGGGCACCGCCCATCACCACCACGCGACCGATAGACATCATCGCCGCCGCATCGCGCTCCAGGGCAAGCGCCAGGTTGGAGAGCGGACCGGTCGCCACATAGACCAAGTCGGGACCATAGGTACGCGCGGCATCGATCAGGTAATCGACCGCCGCGTTGCCTTCGGCCGTCGTCGCGCCCACCGGCTCGTAGGGCGAGGCGGGCACGCTTGCGCCACCAATGCCATTCTTGCCGTGGATGAGCGTGGTGGACGCCGGCGGCGTATAGGGCTCGGTCGCCTTTATGGGACGATCGGCGCCCAGGTACACCGGCACCTCGGGGCGACCCAACAGGTCGAGCACCGCCAGGCAGTTATGCGCCGACTGGTCGACGCGCACGTTGCCAAAGCACGTGGTAATACCGACGAGCTCCACCTCGGGGCTCGCGATTGCATAGGCGAGCGCCATCGCATCGTCCACACCCATATCCAGATCAAGGATCAGCTTCTTGATTGCCATTGTTCTACTCCGCTTCTCCGTCTATTACTAAATCGTCTAAACCAAACACGCGCTCAACTTCGGCGCGCGTGGGAATCGACTGTTGCGCGCCCAAACGCGACACCGTTACCGCCGAGGCACGAGCACCTGCGGCCATGCACCCAAAGAGCGGAAGGCCCTCCAGGCGGGCAGCCGCAAGCGCGCCGATAAACGTATCGCCCGCGGCTGTCGTATCGACCACCTCGTTCGAAAGCGCCGGCATGCGCAACAGCTCGCCGCTATCGCCAAGCGTAACCGACCCGGCTCCGCCTAACGTAATGACCGCGGCTCCGACACCCTTGGCGAGCAGGGCATTGAGCGCCGCGACGCAGCTCGCATCATCCGCGGGCAAGATGCCCGTCAGCACCTGGCACTCAGTCTCGTTGGGACAAACCAGGTCGACCGCAGGCCAGGCCTCCGCAGGCAACTCGCAGGCAGGCGCCGGATTAAAGACCGTATAGAACCCGAGCTCGTGAGCGCAAACAAGCGCCTCGGCCGTCGCCGCAAGGTCACATTCGCCCTGGGCGATAAAGACGCTTCCGGCAGCCGGGGCAATATCGCTGGCGTCTCCGTCGAGCTCATCGGCTACCAGACGCCTCAGCGCGCGGGCAACATCCTCGCCCGCGAGCGCATGGTTGGCACCCGGCGACAGCACGATGCGGTTGTCGCCCTCGCAGCGAATGATGGTCGCCGTTCCCGTCTCCACGTCATCGCGACGCGCTACAAAGACACAGTCCACGCCGGCGTCTTGGAGCCCCGCCACGAGCGACGTGCCAAATGCGTCGCAGCCGACCGCGCCGATCATATGCGTGTGCGCGCCCATGCGCGCAGCAGCTACGGCCTGGTTGGCTCCTTTGCCGCCGGCGTTGGTGATAAACCCGCTGCCGCCAACGGTCTCGCCCGCACGCGGCATGCGCTCGCACGCCACCGAAAGGTCCATGTTCATGCTGCCGAACACCGCAACGATGCCGCTATCTGCCATGGAAACCTCCTCGTCCGCGGGCTCTGCACCCGCCGTTGGCCGTCAATCGTGCGCTCTCGCGCCTCTATAACTTTAGTTCACTTTGATGTGGACGCGCGCTTGAGCTTGCGCCGGCAGCAAGCATTCACAGGAGCAGGCGGTTACAATGAAGACGTGCTGATCATTCTCGTCATTGGATGAAATTTTATGGAACAATTCCCGCGATCGAGTTCGCGCAGCTCACGCCACGCGAGCGATCAACAAGCGCCGCACGAACGTTCGCGCGCTAACCGACAAGCCACCGAGCCGCGCCACGCCGCAGGCTCTCATCGTGCGCCCGCCAACAAGGGTGCCCACACCAACAGCGCCGCAAAAGAACAGGCACCCACGCGCCCCAAATCTCGTTATATCCCCGCCCTCGACGGCCTGCGCACGCTCGCCGTCGTCGCGGTAGTGCTCTATCACCTCAACCTCACATGGGCACAGGGCGGCCTGCTTGGCGTCACGATTTTCTTTGTGCTCTCGGGCTATCTGATCACGCGCCTGCTCATCAACGAAGTGTCAAAGACCGGCCGCATCGACCTCAAGAGCTTCTGGATTCGCCGCATCCGTCGCCTGTTCCCCGCCGTGGTAACCGTTGTGGTGGTGACCTGCGCGCTGTGCACCATCTTTAACCATGTGATGCTCACCAAGATGCGCCCCGACATCCTGCCGTCGCTGCTGTTTTTTAATAACTGGTGGCAGATTGCCCAAAACATCTCGTACTTCAATGCTCTGGGCGACCCCTCGCCGCTCACGCACTTTTGGTCGCTCGCCATCGAGGAACAGTTCTACCTGATTTGGCCGCCATTGCTGTTTGCCATGGTATCCATGCATGTGAGCAAGCCCAACACGCGCCGCGTGGTTCTGGGCCTTGCCGCGGCATCCGCCCTCGCCATGATGGTACTCTACAATCCCGCCGCCGACCCCAGCCGCGTGTACTACGGCACCGACACCCGCGTGTTCTCGCTGCTACTGGGTGCCTGGATGGCCTTTATCCCCGATCGCGACCTGGCGCCGGTGCGTCTCGCTCATCGTTTGGGGCTCAATCGCCTGGCTGGCGCCGCCAAGCACGGCAAGAAAGCCGAGGACAAGCCTGACAAGAAGGCCGACGAATCAGCCGATACCGCCCTGGCACAGCCGAGCGCCCTCGTGCGCTTTTGGTCCTCGCCCGCATCCATCGATGTCTTGGGCGTCGTGGGTCTGGTTGGCCTTGCCGCCATGGTCGCACTCACCAACGGCTACACCGCGTTCCAGTATCGCGGCGGCACGCTGTTATGCTCCATCCTCACGCTCATGGTCATCGCAGCCTGCGTGCAGCCCCAGGGAATGGTTGCCCGCGCGCTGTCCGCCGAGCCGCTCGTGTGGGTTGGCAAGCGCTCGTACAGCATCTACCTGTGGCACTATCCACTGCTGCTGCTCATGAACCCGGTCGCCAACATCAGCGATACGCCCTGGTGGCAGTACATCTTGCAGGTACTTGTGGTGGTCGCCGTAGCCGAGTGCTCCTATCGCTTTATCGAGACGCCGTTTAGGAAGGGCGCCTTTGGACGCACCGTTTCCGAGCTCCGCGAAGGCACCACCACGCCCGCAAACTGGATGCGCGCGCATATTCCCGTGTGCGCCGTTTGCGGCGTCGTGCTTGTCGTGGCGCTGGGTGGTCTGGTCTTTGTGCCCGACACATCCGCGCTGAGCGGCGAGGGCGCCGAAATCCTAAACAAGGAAGCCAAAAATGCAAAACCCCAGGACCAGCAGGCGGCCGATGACACCGACAAGGACAACGACGGCTTCCCCGACGGATCCTACGACCTGCTGATGATCGGCGACTCCGTGTCGCTGCGCGCCGTCGATTCCTTTGACGGCGTGTTCCCCCACAGTCACATCGATGCCGAAAAGGGCCGCCAGTTCGATGCGGGCCGCACAACATTTGAGGGTTATATCCAGCAGAACCTCGCCGGCAAGATCGTAGTCTTTGCGCTGGGCACCAACGGCCTGGTGACCGATGCCCAGATTGACGCCATCATGGCCGATGCCGGCAATCAGCGCACCGTCGTATTTGTAAACACGCGCAGCCCGCAGCCATGGGTCGGCGCCACCAATCAGGCCATCGCCAACGCCGCCACGCGCTATAAAAACGTGCGCGTTATCGACTGGTACGGATATAGCGCCAACCGCAACGATCTGTTCGACGGCGACGGCACGCACCTTTCGAACGCGGGCGTGGCCGAGTACCTTAAGCTCATCCACGATGCCGTCAAGAAGGACCTGCCCGTGCATCCCGAGGACCACGTTAACGATCCGCAGCCGGCGGCCGTCAAGTCCGCCGCCGACGCACTCGTCAACGCGCTCGCCTACAAACCGCACAAGCTAGGTACCGACAAGTAACGCGCAGCCAAATCTGCTTCCACCCGCAGCAAACAACCCAAAATCACTCTTTTCGAGCCGACTCCGAGAGGCCGTGGGCAAAAAACAGGCCGCAGCCCATGGCGGCGACCTGTTTAGAGTCCAAAAGAGGCGCTACGCGCTGTAGCCCATCGCTTGCAGGACAAACATGACGACCGTCAGCACCGTAATCACACCGATAGTCGCCCACGTGAGCACATTCCACACGCGGCCGTTGCGGTTGGCGCCCATAATGTGTCGATCAGCGGCAATAAGCACCTGGAACACCAGGACCACAGGCAAAAGCACGCCGTTGATGACCTGCGAGGTCATCATAATCTGGAACAGGTCGACGCCGGGCATGAGCACCAGCACGGCAGAGATGCCAATGATAGCCGTAATAATGCCGCGATAGACCGGGGCCTCGTCCCAGCTGCGATCGGCACCGCGCTCCCAGCCAAATGCCTCGCAGATAGCGCTGGACGTAACGCCCGGAAGCACGCAGGCGGCCAAGAAGCTCGCCGCGACCAGGCCCGAGGCAAACAGCACCGTGGACCACTGGCCCGCGATGGGCTCCAACGCGCGGGCGGCGTCGGCAGCATCGCTGATCTGAATGCCCGCAGGGAACAACACCGTACCGGTCGTTATGATAATAAAGCCGGCAATGACATCGGCGGCAATCGAGCCGCTCACGGTGTCGATACGCTGCAGCACGATATCGTCCTCGCCCGCATTCTTATCGACCACGTTGTTCTGCGCCAAGAAGATCATCCACGGCGCGATGGTGGTGCCGATCGTTGCGACCACAAGCGACACGTAGCTGGGGTCGTTTTGGATGTTGGGCACAACCAGGTCGACCGCCACCTCGCCCCAGCTGGGACCAGCCATAAATGCAGCGACGATGTAGGTCACAAACACGCAGCTCACCAGCAGCAGAATCTTCTCGATGCGCTGGAAGCTGCCCGACATGGTAAGCATCCAAACCAGCAGCGCCACGAGCGGCACCGAGATGCTCGCCGGCACGCCAAAGAGGGCAAGACCGCTCGCGATACCCGCAAACTCCGAAATGGTCACGGCCGTGTTGGCGATCAGCAGCGCCGCCATGGCCAGCACGCTCCTGCGCACGCCAAAGCGCTCGCGGATGAGCGACGCCAAGCCCTTGCCCGTCACGCAGCCGCAGCGCGCCGCAGTCTCCTGCGTCACGATGAGCAGCACGGTCATGACGGGAAGCATCCACAGCATCTTGTAGCCATAGCTGGCACCGGCACTGGAATACGTGGCAATGCCGCCGGCGTCATTGCCCGAAAGCGCCGCCAGAAGGCCAGGGCCCATGGCGCCAATGATGGCCGCGATGGTCAGCTTTTGCTTGGTGCTCGCCTTTTGCTTCGTGTTTTGCACGCGACCACCTAACCCATGACCGACATGGTGAGCAGCACCGCGGCGATGCAGTACGCCACGCATGAGATCATGACGGCAATGACGTTCATGGCGGTACCCGACGTATTGAGGTCGTGCTCGTCACGCCAGAACAGCACCATCAGGTAAATCACGGCGCTCATGTTGCCGACCAGACAGACGATGGCCGCGATGTTAAAGCAGCCGGTAAAGAGCTGCTCCTCAAACATGGGCGCGTCGGGGAATGCGGCGGTGCGCACCAGCTGGGCGCACAGGTAGGTCACGAGCGACAGAATCAAGCCCATGCCCGTACTCTGGAAGAAAAATCCCAGATACGGCTTGGGCTCATCGTCATGGCCGTCGTACTCCAGGAAGTAGTTCTTGACGAACGACACCATACGCGAGGCAGCCAGCAGCACGAGCGGCATGGCGCACATGGGGAACACCACCAGATGCGCGGAGCCCAGCGCCGTCCCCAGCGCTGTTGCCATGATGCACGAGGCAATGCCCCACACGACAACCCAGTACTGGCGATGCACAAACCAGCTGAGCACATTCGTCGAGTCGTCGGACGCGCTGTCGCCCGAGCCGACACCTGCGATCTGCAGGTCCTCCTGGTGTTCCTCGGCGATAACGTCCATGGCGTCGTCAAAGGTCACGATACCCAAGATGTGACGGTTCTCGTCGCAAACGGGGATGGCGACCAGGTCGTACTTGGTCATCTCGTCCGTTACGTCTTCCTGGTCATCGTCGGGCGACACATAAACCAGGTCGCGATAGGCCAGCTGGCCCAGCGTGGCGTCGCGGTCGGCCACGATAAGCGTGCGTAGCGAAAGCACGCCGGTGAGCATGCCGCTCGGGTCCTCGGTATAGACGTAGTAGACGCTCTCGAAGTCCTCGTCGAGCTTGCGGATCGCCTCGATGGCGTCAGCGACCGTCGCCGTGGCAGGCAGGGAGACAAACTCCGAGGTCATGATACGGCCGGCAGTGTTGTCCTCATAGCCCAGCAGGTTACGAATCGCCTTCTCCTCCTGAACGCCCATCAGGCGCAAAAGCTTCTCGGCCTTCTCGTAATCGAGCTCGTCGATCAGGTCGGCGGCGTCGTCCGGGTCCATCATGGCCAGCATCGACGATGCGTCCGTATCGGACAGGCCCTCGAGCATCTCGGTCATAAGCTCGTCGTCGTCGAACTCCGAGATGGCCTCGGCGGCCTGGGCGGTGTCGAGCTGCGCGAACACCTGCGCACGCAGGCGCGGGTCGAGCTGCTCGATAATGTCGGCAATGTCGGCAGGGTGCAGCTCGCCGAGCGTCTTATGCGACACCGACAGCTGAATATTTTTAGTCGAACGGTCGAGCAGGTCCATGTAGGACCAGGCGATGATGTCCTCGCCGAGCGGTTTGCCCAGGTGCTTCATAAAGCTCTCGACGACATGCTCGAGGGCGGGGCTGATCGCGCGCAGCAGACCACGGGCGCCAACTTCGGCACCCAGCAGACGCAGCTGATTTTCGCCCGACATGGAAAACTTGATGTCGTTGACGCGCACGACCTTCATGCCCTGCGTGTCGACAATCTGCTTGTTGAGCACGTCGCGCGCGAGCAAAAGTTCGGTCGGCTGCAGGTACGAAAAACGGATTTCGGTGGCCGGCGACTTAAGGTGTACGCCCGTCTCGTCGATACGGTCGACCCATTTGCGCCAGCTGATCATAAACGGCGTCTTGCCGGGTCCGCGGAACGCGAGCGACGTTACGTGCGGAAAAACTTCGCCGGTAGCAATGCCAAAATCGTTCACAACGCCGAGCTTTTCGCCATCGACGTCCAAGACCGGCAATTTGAGCATCTCACTCAGATAATTCACTGGTGCTCCCCATCATTATCCCTTCGAACTGCGGCCATGCCGGCACGCCGTCCGTGGACTTTTAGATATGTATACGCATGCGCGGGCGGCACGCCGCTCGGCGCTCACACCCCGTACATGCGCAAGAAGCACCTGCATGGGGTCATCGACTGTATGGTCGAGGTTTGGATTTCACCTGCAGCCTTTCTCTTGACCCTTGTTATCCGCAGTAACTATAGCATCAGCATCGCGCCGTGGCGTCAAATTTATGCTCCAAACATCGCAGGCATATCAAACGCTGACGTATCCGTGACATAGTCATTGGAGACGTTCTTACATGACTAGTCTGTGGTGTCGTCATCTTCGGCGAGCTGGGGGAACACGGCGTTTTTGGGCATGGTGACCTTCGTCAGCGAGGTGAGCTTTTTGCTCAGCGATGTATCCGTCTTGACCAGATCGCTCAATGTCACGATTTTGTAGCCGTCGGCAATAAGCCCGTCGATAATCTGCGGCAGCGCCTCGAGCGTCTGCTCGGCGCATTCATCGTTATCGGTCAGCAACACAATGTTGCCCGGCGTCACCGAATCGAGCACCGTCGAGACCTGCTCGTCGGCACCGTTGAGCAGCCAGTCGCCCGAATCGATATTCCACGAGACCACGGCAGACACCAGGTCCATCGCATCAATCCAGTTTTGCTCGTCAAAGGCTGCGTAGGGAGCACGCAAAAGCATCGTCGACGTTCCGGTCGCGGACTTGATCGCCTCGGTGCCCTTCGAAACCTGTTCGCGCACTGCATCGCGATCCTTGCCCTTGAGCGATTCGTCGCTGTAACTGTTGGAGCCGACCTCGCAGCCGGCATCGACAATCGCCTTGGCCGTGGCGGGCGAGGCCTCGGCCGCATCACCCGACAGGAAGAACGTCGCGGTGACGCCCTTTTCCTTGAGCACCTGCAAGATCTGCTTGGTCACGCCGCTCGGGCCCTCATCAAACGTCAGCGCCACGTACTTTTCGTTGCCCTTGGGCGCCACGCTCGCGCACTCGACCACGCAATCGGTGGCGGGCACGACCTCGCCGCGGTCCTGCGTCTTGCCCGATTGCTCGCCGACCCACACCTCAGAGCGACCCTGGATACCCCACGTCTTGACATACTCGATGGCACCCGTGCCCTCGACCTTAAGCTTGGGCTCGATAACCGTCGCCTGGACCTCATGCTTCTCATACGTGTCGCGGCCGTCTTTGACCGTCACCTTCTCGCCGCCCGTAAGCTCGCGGCTTTTCCACTTGCCCTGTTTTATGCGCTTGCCGTCCACTTTTACCGACAGCTTTTCGCCGCCATGGCGAGTAAGCACGCTGTCGTCAACGGCCAGCAGATCACCGGCGTCGTAGGTATCGGTCAGATCCTGGTCGTCGATGAGATTTTGCAGCGTAGAGCCGACGCGCACTGCAGTCTCCTGGCCGTTGAGGACGACATCCACGCTGCGGTTGACGTAGCCCACAACGGCGGCGACAAACAGCACGAGCGCGCAGCCCACGGCGATGAGCGCATAGGGCAGGCGAGACGGACGACGGGGCGTGCGGCCGTTGCCGATGCGAGCGCTTCGGTCGCTAAAGCCGCGGCTATGGTTGAGATACATCGCGCCGGGCTTACGGTGACGCTTGCGCTGACCGCTGGGCAACTGCCCCAGATCGCGGCGCGCCGTCGGACGCGAGCCCGAGCGTCCGTGTGAATATGATCCGTTTTGGCGCATGTGCCCTCCCCCATAAACGCAGCAAGCCGGAGCAACAGGTCTCCGGCTTGCCTCCCATCATTTGGTACGTCGCTATTTGCTGGCTTTCGACGAGCCCCCGCTCGCCTTTTGGTATTCGTCCTTAAAGGCCTTGAACATACCGCGCGTCTTGCCGAGCTGCTTGCCCAGCGCGCGACTGCCCTTGTCCACGGCGACCGAACCCTTGTCATCGAGCACCTTGGCGCCCTTCTTGACCTTATCGCCCACCATGACGCTTGCCTCGGCAGCCTTTGCAGCGGCGCCGCCCGAATACCCGAGCGACTTGACCTCGTCCGAAACGATCATCGCGCCGTCCGCATAGCCGCGCAGCATCGTCGGCGGCATCTGCGTGTCGCCCACCAGCACACTCGAGGCAGTGCCGGCGGTCACGTAGAACGTCTGCACGATGCCCGAACGCGGCTTGAACTCCACATCCGAGCAATAGCCCACGACATCGCCCGACTCCGTGCGCACGTCCATGCCAACCCAGATAATGCAATCGTCCAGGTTGATGTCGAGGCGCTTGGCCGCAGCGGCATCGTAGGTGCCCTTGACGTCGTCAACCGCGATGGCGCCCTCGTAGACACCAATGGCATCGAGCGCCACAAACCGGTCGGGGCGCTCGATCATGCCCGCGATATCGGACTGGCGAACCATAAAGCCCACCACACGCGTACCGCCCGGGGTAAAGACCGGAAAGTGAATCTTGCCGAGCTTTTTAGGGCTGCGCGGCGTGCCGTCCTTTTTGGTGCGCTTATCCTCGGTAGGCTTGCGATAGATCTTGGCGCCGACAAAATCCCCGGCGCGCATTATGCCTCGGTCGAAGGCTCCGCGGCCTCAGCGTCGGCCTCGACGGCGTTCTCGACCACGACATCGGCGGCGGGCGTCACGTTACCGCCCGAGATGGCGTCGTTGAGTTGCTCGCGCAGCTGGTCCATGCGCTCGCGGGCAAGGTCGACCTTGGCGCGCAGGTCATCGGTCTTGGCGTCGACCATCGGGCCAAAATCGTTGACCGCGGCGCGGGCCTCCTCGGCACCGTGCTCGTAGGTGTCGCGCATGTTATCCCAGGCGTCGTTGGCGATATCGGCAGCCATGGCGCGGGTCTCGGCGCCCGAGCGCGGAGCCAGGGCGACGCCGATGATGGCGCCGGCGGCAGCACCGAAGAGCGCACCCGAGATAAAGTTGAAAGTCTTACCCATGTTCATTCCTCTCCTGCGGGCACCTCGGCGCCCACCGTTTGAATGCTGTCCATTATACCCGCAGCACAGCGCTTGCCGTCTTACTCATCTGCGTACGGTAAAGGCGCAGGTACATGATGGTAATAAGCGGGTGAGCCTACTCCTGTGGCATGGCAGGCATGGCCACTGTAGCGCCCGGGTCCTCGCCGGCGCCGTCAACGAGCGGCAGCGCTCCCTCGTGCGCGGGGGCAACCGGAGCCGTCGCCGCGCCACCGTAGACGGCAGCGGGGGCCTCGTGGCTTTCGGCGGTCGCGCCCTCGGTATCGATTACCTCCTGTGGCTCGTCGTCAAAGCTCGGGACGCCCTGGGGCTCCGCGGGCTCGGCCTCGACGGTCTCCTCGGCAGGGGCATCGTCGACAGGATCGACGGCAGCCTCGGCAGGGGCATCGTCGACAGGATCGACGGCAGCCTCGGCAGGCGCCTCGCCCTCGGTCGCGTCCCCGGCCTCGCCCTCGGCGTTCGCGGCGGCGACGGCCTCGTGCGGGTCCTTGCCCTCGGCCTCGGCACGCATGCCCAGTACCAGGTTGCGCAGGCCCGCGACCGTACCGTCCACGTCGGGAGCGGGCTGATCGGCATGCAGATAGGCCCAATCCATCATAAAGGTCGCCGAAGACAGCGCGCCGATGGCCAGCGCGTCGTCGGGACACGAAAGCTCGACCTCAAAGACACGCTCATCGTGCTCACTCACGCGAGTGCGGCCGCACGAAATGCTGCCAGCGAGACCGGTCTCGTTCATGAGCTCGACCGTCACGTGCTCCAGCAGATGGCAAAGCTCGGTCTGGCCCATGCAGTCCTGGAATTCGCGACCGGAATCGCCCAGGCACAGGTGCTTGGCAATCGCGGGCACCAGGTAATACACGCGCGCCGTGGCCTCGATGTCCTCCGAGGTCATGAGCGGCATGCCGGGGTTCACCAGCACGTGCGCGCAGATCTTGTCCTCGCTGACGGTGACCTTAAGGATGTTGAACAGGCCTGCCATAACTCTCCCCTACTCTTCCTTACCCTACTCGTCGCCGTCGTGCGGGTCCGCAGAGCCCGCACCAGACGCCGTCGGCTCGTCTGCCGAGGGCTCGGAATCCTTCTTATCGGTTTCGGCCGGAGCGATCACGCGAATGAGCGAGATGCGCTGGCCACGCATCGACTGCACCTTAAACTTGTACCCCGCAACCTCAAACACCTCTCCGATGTCGGGCACCGAGTCGCAAAGCTCCAAAATCCAGCCGGCGATGGTCTCATAATCATCGCTTTCCTCGAGCGGCCAACCAAGCTCAATCGCGTCATCGCACGAAAAACGCCCATCGACGAGCCACTCGCGGCGCGAAAGGCGCGTGAGGTACTTGTTGTCGGGGTCGAACTCGTCCTCGATCTCACCCACGATCTCCTCGACGATGTCCTCGATGGTGATGATGCCGGCCGTGCCACCGTACTCGTCCACGACCACTACGATCTGGTCGTGCGAGGTCTGCATCTCGGACAGCAGCGGCAGGATGTCCTTGGTGTCGGGCACAAAGGTGGCGTCGCGCAAAAAGTCGGCGATGGGCTGGTCGCCCTTGCCGTCGAGCGAAGGCTGGATCAGGTCCTTGATGTGCGCGATGCCGGCGACGTTGTCGGGATCCTCGTGATAGACGGGGATGCGGCTAAAGCCGGTCTGGCGCATGGCGGACAGCACGTCGGCGACCGTTTCGTCGTCCTCGCACATGGTGGTGTCCACGCGCGGCACCATGACCTCGCGGGCAACGGTGTCTCCCAGGTCGAAGATCTCGTGGATCATGCGCTTTTCCTCGTCGAGCAGATCGTCCTGCTCCGAGACCATGTATTTGATCTCTTCCTCCGAGACGTTTTGGCGGTCGTCGGCGCTCTTGATGCGCAGGATGCGGGCCAGGCCGTCGGAGCAGGCACCGGTCAGCCACACGAGCGGGCGGGCGATCTTTTGGAACACGGAGAGCGGTCCCACGACCTGCTTGGATACGCCTTCGGCATTAGCCAGGCCGATGCGCTTGGGCACAAGCTCGCCAACCACGATGGACACGAAGGCGACGGCGACGGTGATGATGACCGGCGCCAGGCCGCGCGCGATGGCGGAAAGCGGCGCGATGCCAAAGCTCATGAGCCACGTGGCAAGCGGGTCGGACAGGCTCGTCGAGGCGACGGCGGACGAGGCGAAGCCCACGAGCGTGATGGCGACCTGGATGGTGGCGAGCAGCTGGTCGGAGTCGGCGGCCAGCTTAATGGCGCGCTCGGCGCGCTTGTCGCCTTCCTCGGCATCGTGCTCCAACACGGCGCGCTTAGCCGTGGTGAGCGCCATCTCGGACATGGAGAAGTAGCCGTTGATGAGGGTCAAAACGAGGGTGGTGATAAGGGAGATGGTTATGTCCATCGGGAGTTTCTCGAACCTCCAAGATTCGGGACGTTAGGGTAAAACGTTGATGGCGGATAGGGCAATTGCGCTGGCGACCGAGCGGGGGCACGGGCGCTGGCGTGGTCGCTAGATTACGAAGAGGATCACCGCCATGAACTGGAAGATGCTGCCGGCGAGCACCCACAGGTGAAACACGCTGTGCAGATAGCGCACGTTTTTGGCGATATAGAACGGCACGCCCGCGGTGTAGCACACGCCGCCGACGGCGAGCAGGGCAAGCGCCACGGGGTTGAGCAGTGCCACAAGTTCGGGCAGCTTAAAGACAACGAGCCAGCCCATCAGCAGGTAGACCAGGCCACTTACCCAGTGCGGTTGACGCTCGCGCATAAAGCACTCGAGGGCGATGCCGATAATGGCGATGGCCCATACGGCAAAGAACAGCATAGGACCGCCGTCGTTTGCGAGCGTGATGAGACAAAACGGCGTATAGCTGCCGGCTATGAGCAGGTAGATGCAGCTGTGGTCGATAATGCGAAACACGCGCTTGGCGCGAGCGGGCTGAATCGCATGGTAGAGCGTGGAGGCAAGGTATTCGAGGATAATGCTGACACCATAGACAATCGCCGCGGCCATGTGGGCCGGGCCTCCGCCGCGCAGGGCAGCAAATACGATCAGGAGTACCAGGCCCGCGATACCCAGCAGGCAGCCGACACCATGGGTGACGGAGTTCATGATCTCCTCGCCCACCGTGTAGTGTGGAACGGCCGCGGTCTTGGGTCGCGGCTTAGAACTGTCGCTCGAATCGGACATGCCGGTTACATCCTCCAACGTAAAGAGTTCTCAACACTATATCAAAGCGTCTAGGTACGTGCGAAATTTGCACCATACGTGACCCTTTGTTTACCCATTCTTTGCCTGTTGACGCATCAACGGCGAACGTCCATAATGCGCTTGCATTAAATGTTGACGTATTAACATCTTATAGGAGAATACCGCATGGCTCAAAACGCACGTTCCCATCGAAAGCTCAAGATGGCCGGCATCGTTGCACTGGTGCTCGTTGTCGCGCTGCTGGGGTTTGCCGGCAACTTTTTGTTTGACTTTGCCCTGAATCCCCAAGCGCCCTACACCATGAAGATGATGCAGGATAGCAAGAACGACAAAGAAGGCGAGCAGCCGGATGCCGAGGAAACCGAGGCGCGGGCGTGGTTTAAAGAGAATCGCGAGAGCAGCAGCCTCACCGCAGATGACGGAACCGAACTTGCCGCTTGGTATTTTGCCGCCTCGGAGAACACCCACGATTACGCCGTCTGCCTGCATGGATATACCAACGAGCCCATCGGCATGGCCCGATACGCCAAGCGCTTCCACGACCGCGGCATGAACGTGCTCGCGCCTGCCGCCCGCGCCCACGAGCGCTCCGGCGGCGACTATATCGGCATGGGCTGGCCCGAGCGGCTCGATGTCGCTGCATGGATCGGGCGGATCGTTCAGGCTGACCCCGAGGCGCGCATCCTGGTCTTTGGCGAGTCGATGGGTGCGGCAACCGCCATGAACGTCGCGGGGGAATCTCTGCCTGCAAACGTGAAATGCATTATCGAGGACTGCGGTTATACGAGTGTTTGGGACGAGTTTTCTCTGCAGCTCAAGGACGTGTTCGGCCTGCCCAGCTTTCCCTTGCTCGATGTAGCAAACTTGGTGTGCAACGTGCGCGCGGGCTACGACTTTCATAAGGCGAGCAGTGTGGAGCAACTCAAACACGCGACGGTTCCCATGCTGTTTATCCACGGCGACCAGGACACCTTTGTGCCGTACGACATGCTCGACCAAAACTACGACGCGTGCGCCAGCAAGGTCAAGCAAAAGCTCACCATCCATGGCGCCACCCACGCCAAGAGTGCGCAAGTTGACCCCGAGCTCTACTGGAACACAGTCGACAACTTCCTCGACGAGTATTTTTAGGGAAAAAGCGGCGTCTGGGAATTTATCTAACCCCCTATTTTCGGAAGTATGCGGCAAAATCCGGAACTGCCGACCAGACCGCAGTTTTACCAACAATTTATCAGGGGTTTTGTTGCCAAAAATCGGTTTGTGATCGGCGGTATTCGATTTTTCACCGCACTTCCGAAAAGCCGCCCGTGGGCACTGTGCTCACGGGCGGCCTTTGCTAACGTTGCGCTACAAAAATGCTTGTTTTGTCCAATAGCTAGGCGCTATTTGACCTCGATGAGCTCGTACTTGCTCGTGCCCAGGCCGATCTTCTCGGCATGCGCGATGCACGCGCGCCAGTCGGTGTCGGGATGCGTGATGCAGAAGGGGTCGTGCGCCTGCTCGCCCTCCAGATGCTCGTGATTGTGCTCCATCTTGGCCGCGCTATCGGTGAGCTCGGTGTTGGGCAGCGGCTCGGATGCCATGACGGCATCGGCGCAGGCCTGGTCGATGGCGACCGGGTCGAAGCTCGCGAACATGCCGATATCGTTGACGATGGGCGTGTCGTTTTCGGGATGGCAATCGCAGTTGGGGCTGATATCCATGGCAAGCGAAATATGGAAGCTCGGGCGTCCGTCGACAACGGCCTTCGTATACTCGGCGATCTTGTAGTTGAGCACGTCGGCCGCGGCGTCATAGCCGGGCCTGATGGCGTCCTGGTTGCACACGCCGATGCAGCGGCCGCAGCCCACGCAGCGATCGTGGTCGATAGCGGCGACGTGAACCGTGCGGGTGTTGCCGTTGGCAAGCTCGCGCTCGCGGGTGTCGTCGAACGAGATAGCGTCGTGAGCGCAGATCTTTTCGCAGGCACGGCAGCCAACGCAGTGCTCGGTCGCGACGTTCGGCTTGCCGGCGGCATGCTGCTCCATCTTGCCGGCACGGCTGCCGCCTCCCATGCCCAGGTTCTTCATGGCACCGCCAAAACCGGCCTGTTCATGGCCCTTAAAGTGGGTGAGGCTGATCACGATATCGGCATCCATGAGTGCCTGACCGATCTTGGCCTCGCGCACGTACTCGCCGCCCTCGACCGGGACGAGCGCCTCGTCGGTACCCTTGAGGCCGTCGGCGATGATGATCTGGCAGCCCGTGGCATACGGGGTAAAGCCGTTCTGATAGGCGGTATCGATGTGCTCGAGCGCGTTTTTGCGGCTACCGACGTAGAGCGTATTGCAGTCGGTGAGGAAGGGCTTGCCGCCCAGCTCCTTCACGACATCCGCGACGGCGCGGGCGTAGTTGGGGCGCAAAAAGCTCAAGTTGCCCAACTCGCCAAAGTGAATCTTGATGGCGACGAACTTGTTCTCAAAGTCGATCTGCTCGATACCGGCGTGACGGATGAGGCGCTTGAGCTTGTCGAGCTGGCTCTCGCGAGCATGCGTGCGCAGGTTGGTGAAGTACACCTTAGCGGGTGCAGTTGCGGTCATAGATATATCCCCTCGGTCTATATGGCGTTACAGACATAAGAGGATGGTACCAGTTAAAGCAGAGTTAAAGTCAAGCGCGACACCTTGTCATTGGGGACGTTCTTAACGACTACTCTTGGACTTTGAGGGCTTCGGCCAGACTGACGCGCTTGATAGAGCGCATGTGCAGCAGCGCCACGACCAGGTAGGTCGCAAAGCCAATGCCCACGCACGCCGTCATGGACCAAGCGGGCACGTAGATCTCGATATTGCCGTTGTAGGCGAGCAGCATCGAGCGGAAGATGGCCGTAAGCGAGCCAATAATGACCGGCAGGCTCAGCACAAGCGACGCCACCACGCACAGCGTGATCGAGCGGATGTACAGATGCGAGATCTCGCTATCGCGATAGCCAAAGACTTTCATGTAGCTGATCGAACGGGCGCTGTGGTCGATCACAGCCTTGGTCAACAGGTACATAAACAGCAGGAAAATAAACACCGCGAGCCCAACCATCATGCCGATCATTTTGCTCATCATGCCGATAAACTGGTCGCCCACGGCGCGCATGTCGTCGGGCGTGGTGTCGCCGGCAAAGTAACGAGCATCGAGATCGAGCTTCTCGTCGCTCACATAGCCGTTAAAGTAGGCGGCGTCGTTGTCGAACAGCTCGTTAAAGTCGTCGATACTCATATAGATATTCATGTCCGACTTGGAGCCCCAGGCACAGTCCTTGCCCGCGTACTCAAGGGAATAACGCTCGCCCTCGTACTTGTCGCCGAGCATGACCTTCTGACCCTCGCTCCAGCCAAACTTATCGAGCAGACCGCCGCCAAAGACGATGCGCCCATCGCCGACGTTGAGGTCTTTCCAATAGCGCGAATCGGATGAAATGCCGTAGACGGAAATCGTCTCCTCGCCATTACCATCGCCGCGGTCGTATTGCAGCTGGTAAACGGCGTATTTCTCGGCCTGTGCGATTGCGCCCGCGCCGTTGTCGGTCGTATTGACCGGGTGAATATCGTCGTTGTCAGTGTCAATCTTGGAGGCTTTGTCGATCAGGTCGATAGCCTCATCACGGTTGCAGCCGAGGGCATCGGCAAGATCATCGAGGCGCGCATAAAGCGCATCCTTCTTGTCCTGGACCTTGGCAAGCGCATCCTGCGCCGCAGTCAGGCTCTCGGCAGACGGAGATGCGGTCGCGGCATCGGCTGCCGTCTGCGCCGCATCGGCCGCGTCGTCAAGCTCGTCATCGGCATCCTGGGCAGCGGTTAGCAGCGCGCCGTCAACCGACTGCAAGCGCTCGAGTGCCGACCACTGCTCGCGCTCCTCGGCGGTGCCCTCGAGCTCCAGCGGCGCCTTGAGCGTGTACTGGTGCTCGGCGACCAGGCTCGTCTTCAGGTTGTCCGCGTAGTGCGTCATCGTGGGCAGAATCGCCAGGCCAAAAAGCATCAGCAGCGACGCAAATGCAATGCCCACGAAGAGCGTGGCGAAGTTGCCCAGGTTGCGCAGGAAGATACGCAGGCGGAAGCGCGAGACAAAACCCATGCGCTCCGGCAGCTGCAGGCCGCGCTTGGTACCCGATTTGCCGCTCGCCTCGTGACGAAGGAATTGCAACGGCGTCTTGCCCATTTTGCGAAGCAGGCCCACCAGCGTGATGAGGATGAGCGCGGCGGCGGGAACCACGGCGCACTTCACAAAGATCTCCCAGCTCCAGTACACCTGGAAGGGCGGCAGGCTGTACGAACCGTAATAGAGGCTGCGCATGGGCTCGGTAAAGAACACAACGCCGAGTGCAGTGCCCAAAAGCGCCGCGACCACGCCCACGATGGCGGGAAGCGCGAGGTAGTGCAGCACGATCTCGCGTCGACGATAGCCGCTGGCGAGCAGCGTGCCGATGATGGCGCTCTCCTCCTCGATGGTGGCGTCGGTAAGGACCACAAAGACAAACGCCATGATCACGATGATGATGTCGAGCAGCGTCATCCACATCATGGAGTCGCCGTCTACGTCGTCGCGTGCGTAGCCAATGCCCTGGTTGGAATCGGCGTCGATCAGATCGTCCACGCGTGCATCGGCATCGGTCAGCGCCTCGACCATATCCTGCTCCGCATCGATGCGATCCGCGGTGGGGAGGTCGCAATCGGTAAAGATAAAGGAATAGGTGTAGGCAGGCGCGCCACCGGCATCCTCAAGCGCGGCAAAGCCGGCGTCGGTGACCTCGGCCACGCCATAGGTGATGGTGTTCACCGTAAAGTCGGAGTTGTTGAGGAACAGCGCCTGGCTATCGGGTTGAGTCATGATGCCGCAGATGGTGTAGGTGCGACCCTCGAGCTCGACCTTATCGCCCACGGACAGGTTGTTATTGGTGGCGAAGACACGGTCGATTGCCACCTCATCGTCCGTCTTGGGCTCCTTGCCCTCACAGTAGGACGCGATATCGACCTTGGTGCGGTGCGCATAGGTGCGCAGCGTGCGCTTGGTGCCGTCGTCGCCGGACGCCTTTTTGATGATGGCGTCGATGGAGAAGTTCTTGTAGAGCGTGACGCCGCCGACGTCGCCGGCTGCACCCTCGGCTGCCTTGAGCTGGTCTTTGGTGGCCTCGAAAGAGGTGGTCACGCGGCCGTCCTCAATCGTGTACGCATCGCGCATGTCGTCGATAAGGCAACCGATGGAATGCGCTGCGAGCAAAAAGCCCGAGGTAAGGGCGATGCTTCCGCACATAAGCAAAAAGATGCCCAGGTACTTGCCGATATTGCGGCGCAGCTCGCGCGGGAGACGTTTTGTGAGAGGTGTCATGGCGCCGCCTACCAATCGAGCTCGGCGGCCGCGACGGGCGACTCGTTGAGCTCATCCTCGACGATGCGCCCGTCGCGCAGGCGCAGCACGCGGTTGGCCATGCGAGCGATGGCGGCGTTGTGCGTGACGATGATGATGGTGCAGCCGTACTCGTGATTGACATCCTCCATGAGCTGTAGGATTTCCTTGGACGTCTTATAGTCAAGCGCGCCCGTGGGCTCGTCGCACAGCAGCAGACCCGGGTTTTTGACGAGCGCGCGGCCGATGGCACAGCGCTGCTGCTGGCCGCCCGAAACCTGCCGCGGGAACTTGTTGCGGTGCTCGTAGAGACCCAGCGAACGCAGCAGGTCGTCAATGTTGAGCGGCTTTTTGGACAGGTGCGCCGTGACCTCGATGTTCTCCTTGATGGTGAGGTCGGGCACCAGGTTGTAGAACTGGAAGACAAAGCCCAGCTCACGGCGGCGGTACTCACCCAGGTCGGCGGGCTTGAGCACCGTTAGGTCGCAGCCGTCCACCAGAATAGAGCCGGCGTCGGCATCCTCCAGGCCGCCGATCAGGTTAAGAAACGTGGACTTGCCCGAACCCGAAGGCCCCAGCATGACGCAGATCTCTCCGCGGTTGATGGACGTGTCGATGCCGTCGAGCACCGTCAGGCATGCATCACCGTCGCCATAGTGCTTTTTGAGATCCTTAACCTGGACGTAGGCTTTCTGCGTTGCCATGGTATCCCCCATTGTTAGCCTCATACTACTTTATGAGCGTAATAGTAAACCTTGGCGAACTATTTTGGAGCGAGGCTTGGGATTTATTTCAGACTGGTCATTGGGGACGCTCTTAAATGACTAGGTGGCTAGGCGCGGGATTTAGCGCGTGCGAGGGCCAGGCCTGCGGCGGCAATGGCCACGGCAAAGAGTGCCGTTACGCCCAGGTCGCAGGCGATGTCGCCCAGCACGGCGGACGTCAGGTCCGCGGCGAGCGCCTTGCTGATCGCGTCGTTCACCCAAAACGTCGGCACAAAATGCGCAACGGTCTGCACGGCCGAGCCCATGAGCGACAGCGGCATCCAGGCGCCGCCCAAAAACGTCATGAGCATGCCGAGCAGGTTGCCCACGCCGTTGAGCAGCTCCTCGCGCGCACCCAGGTTCGAAAGGGCAAAGCCAACGGCCAGAGGCGTGCACGCAAGGGCAAACGTCGCCGCCAGCGCCAGGCACACACGGCCCACGCCGACCTCGGCGACCGCGCCGGCAAAGCCCACGACGCCCATCATGCTCGACACAAACCAGATGCAGACGGTGAGCACGGCGGCGGCCGCAAACACGGCAAGCGAACGCCGGCGCTCGGAGATTGGGCCGGCATCCATACGACGCACGCGCTCGGGCTCGTTCATGCCCGAGAACACCAGCCCCACCGACACGATGACCGACGAGATAATCGCGTACGCGCCAAAGTTGAAGTACGACTCGAGCGTGGCGGCGGCGGTCGAGTCAACCTTGACCTGCTCGATCTCGACCTTGGCACGCTTCGCGGCCGCATGATCGGCAGCCTTGGCGACGTCACCGTTGGAGGCAGTGGGCTCAAGCGCCGCCGCAGCGCCCGCGAGCGAGATCCAGCGCGAGGCCTCGGCAGACGAAAGCGCCGCCGCCATGGTGCCGGCACCGTAGGTCACATCGAGCTTGGGCAGGGACTCCCCCGCGCGGGCAGCTGCAACGAGGTCGCCCTCAAACCCCTCCGGGATAAAGAACACGCAGTCGGCACTGCCCTTGGCGCTGTTGCTCTTGGAGAGCGCGTCCGCAAGGTCGTAGGTGTCGTCGTCGACGCCCGTGACCAGCTCAAAGCGCGAACCCAGATGCTTGGTAAGCGCACGCGAAAGATCGCTGTCGTCGCGATCGACCACGATCACGTTGGCATCGTAGGGCTTGTACTCGGTGAGCTGCGACGAGTTCCAGCTCACCGATGCCGCGATAAACACACCCATGAGCGAGATGAACACCGTGTAGATGAGCAGATAGAGCGGGTGTGCGAGCGCCATGCGAAGCGCAGTCTTAAAGGTGCTCATAGCGACTCCTTCCAAAGATCAGCGTGGCGGTGGCAACGAACAGCAGCGCCATCAGGACGAGCGCGCCGGCGCGAACGGCAAAGGGGCCCAGGTCCTCAAAGAAATACAGGCGGTTGAACATGTCGCAGATAAGCTTGACGGGGTTGAGCCAGCACTCGGCCGGACAGGCGCGGGCGACGTCGTCGGCAAGCGCCATCGCCGGCTCGCCATAAAGCCCGGCGAACAGGGCGCACGTGGTGGCAAAGCCCGTGAGGATGCCCGACTTGGACGCCTTGCCGCCCTTAACGGGAAGCGTGCCCACAAAGAGCCCCAGGCCCGTGGCGGGAAGCGCGGAAGCGGCACCGCCCACCAGACACAGCCCCTCGCGCCCGCCAAAGTCGACGCCCACGACCAGGCGCACGTAGCCGATCGCGATTGCCATCGAGGCAAAGGAGACCAGCCACGAACCGACAAAGATGCCGGCCAGCGACGCTGTCTTGGAAAGGCCGCCCACGCAGCGACGTGCGCCAAGACCAGACAGATTGGGTTGCAAATCGACGACGCTCAAGGCGGCAAACTCGGCAGACATCATCGCGACCAGGCCAAAGAGCGCGTAGTAGTAGATGACCGTGCCGTCGGGCGTGGTGCGTGTCAGGCTCACGCGACGGGTGCCGCCCTCGAGCGACAGGGCGCGCGCAACCGCCTCCGGGTCGGCGAGCGCCGCCGGGTTGTCCTGGGCAATCTGGGACATGAGCTCGGCGTTTTGCGTATACGAGCTTGCCACCGTCTCCAGAATGCTGCGGTCGGTGAGCACCGATGAGGCACGCGAGCTGTCGTAGCTCGATAGCAGCGTGAGCTTGGGTGCGCCTTCGGCGTCAACCGTATAGATGCCCGCGACCTCGCCAGCCTTAAGCGCACGGTTCGCATCGGCTGCGTCGTCGCACTCGTGGATCTCGAGCAGTTGGTCGTCGCCTTCCTTGGCAAGCGAAGCCGCCACGTTCTTAAAGGTCGAGGCGTCCCAGGCCTCGTCCGCCACGATGGCAACCGGCACCGGATCGACCGTGCCGTCGGAGCTGAGGTTCGCAAACATAAACATGAACATCGTGGAAAGCGCGATGGGAAAGAGAGCGCCCCAAACCCACGTGCTCGGCCGGCGCAGCAGCGTCTTGACCGTGGTGATGATGGTGTTGAACATGGCTGCCCCCTAGTCGCGCAGCTCGCGGCCGGTGATCTCGAGGAACACGTCGTTGAGGGTCGGCGGCTCGCTCCACACGCGGCCGAGCGCCACGTCGGCGGCGCGCAGTGTGTCGAGGATGTCGACCAGGTTATGCGGGCTCGCTTCGCAGGTGCAGACGAGCTCGCCGCCGGACAGCTCGACTGAAAGCACGTGCTCGAGGGCGCGCAGCCGCTCGACCGTGGCCGACTCGACGGCGCCGACCTCGACCGTCACGCGCTCGCCCATCTGAATCATGCGCTTGAGCTCGTCGTTAGTGCCCTGCGCCAGCACGCGCCCGCCGTCCATGATCATGATGCGGCTGCAAATCTGCTCGACTTCCTCCATGTAATGGCTGGTATACACCACCGTGGCGCCCTCGTCGCGCAGGCGACAGATGCCCTCCAGGATGGCGTTGCGGCTCTGCGGGTCGACCGCCACCGTGGGCTCGTCAAAAAAGATGAGCTCGGGCTTGTGCGCGATGCCGCAGGCAATGTTGAGGCGACGCGCCAGGCCGCCCGAGAGCTTGCCGGGGCGGAACTTGGTAAAGTCGCCTAGACCGACAAAGTCAATCGCCTCGTCCACCAGCGCGCGGCGGCGCTTGCGGTCGTTGACGTAGAGGCTGCAGAAATAGTCGATGTTCTCGCGCACCGTGAGCTCGTCGAACACCGCCACCTGCTGCGGCACCACGCCGATGCGGCGCTTGAGGTCATAGCGGGCGGGCGTCATGGGTTCGCCGAACAGCTCGATGGTGCCTTTGTCGTAGGCAAGCAGCTGCAGAATGCAGTTGATGGACGTGGTCTTGCCCGAGCCGTTGGGGCCCAGCAGGCCAAAGATCTCGCCGGGGGCGATGCTCAGGCTAAAGTGGTCGAGCGCGATAAGGTCGTCGTAGCGCTTGACGAGGTTTTCGACGTGGACGATGTCTGTCATGAGGCGGCCCTCCTGTTGATTGTGGCCCGGTACGATTGCATCATCGCAGGAGTCGCCGGCGCGCGCCAGTGAGCTTTGTCACGAGTGCGGGGCTTGACCGTGCAGCCCGCCGACGCCCCCGCTTTGCCGCGCGGGAGGAATGTCACGGTTGCGCAGGCGGCCTCTCCACCACGCGCGGCTTCGCGTACAATACCCGTATGAACAGGCTTTTCGACAAATCGATCGTTCTGGCGTGCTGCATTGCGGCCGCCACGGGCCTTGCTGTGGACGCTCGCCTGGTCGCGGCGTTTTGCCTTGGCGTTATCGCCACCTCGCTGGCCGAGGTCGCAAAGGGGGAACGCACACGCCGTGTAAGCAAGGCCGCGAGTTACGCTTACATCATCGCGGCCGTCTTTGCGCCGCCGTTTGTGCCGTTTGCGCCTCTCGCCCTCTATGACATTGCGCGGCGCGTGCGCCGTGAACACGTTTGGGTCGCGTTGGGCATTGGCGTCGCCTTTGTCTTCGCACTCGTCGCGGACCTACGCGCCGACGCGCTCACCGCCCGAACGCTTCTACTGACCGCCATCCTTTCAGTTGCCGCCACCTTGTTATCGCTACGTACCGCCCAGTTGGAGCGCGAGCAGCAGCGCATGCGCCGCATCCGCGACGAGCTGCAGGAACGAGCTCTCGCGCTCGAAGCGCGCAACCGCGACCTTGCCGATCGCCAGGACTACGAAGTCGAGCTCGCGACACTCGCCGAACGCGCCCGTATCGCGCGCGAGATCCACGATAACGTCGGCCACCAGCTCACGCGCGCCTCGCTGCAGACCGAGGCCCTGCGCGTCGTGCACGCCGACGAGCCCAGGGTTGCCGCCGATTTCGCCGACGTCAAACGCACGGTTGACGAGGCGCTCCAGCTTGTGCGCACCAGCGTCCACGCGCTCAACGACAACGCCGTCGACCTTTCCGTGCAGCTCGAACGCATTGTCGAAGGTGCGCACTCGGACGGCGGCCCGCAGATTGAGCTTGAAGTTATGGCCGAACATGCGCCCGCAAACGTCGCCAACTGCTTTGCGGCAGTCCTGCGCGAGGCGCTCTCCAACACCATGCGCCACGCTTGCGCCCGTACTGTCACCGTACGGTGCATGGAGCTTCCGTCGTTTTACCAGCTCATCGTTACCGACGATGGCACGGGCGGGGTCCAAGCAAGCAGCCGCGGCGCCGCGGAGGGCATGGGGCTTGCCTCCATGCGCGAGCGCATCGAGGCGCTTGGCGGCACCTTCACCGCCGGTCCGCGTGCCGGCGCCGGCGGCTGGCGCGTGTTTGCCACCGTTCCCAAACAGCAAGGAGATGAGGACTGATGAGGCTCATCGTTGTCGACGACGACCGCTTGGTGGTCGATTCGCTCAAGATTATCCTGGGCGCCCAGCCGCAGATCGAAGTGGTGGGCACCGGTGCCAACGGCAACGATGCGGTTTCGCTCTATGCCGAACACGCGCCCGATATCGCACTGCTCGACATTCAGATGCCGGGGCGTGACGGACTTTCGGCGGCACGCGAGATCCTTGAGCACGACCCCGCGGCACGCGTCGTGTTTTTGACGACATTCTCGGATGACGAGTACATTGTGTCGGCGCTCAAGCTGGGCGCCCGCGGCTACCTAATTAAAACCGATGTCGCCGCCATTCCACCGGCGTTGGAGCAGGTCATGGACGGTAGGCGCGTGCTCGAGGGCAAGGCGATCGAGGACATCGATTTTGACGGAACGGGCGTTGAGGCGGGCACACTCCGCCGGCCCGCGGCCTTTGTCAGCCTGACCGACCGCGAGTTCGAAGTCGCCGAGCTCATCGCCCGTGGCCTCGACAACAAGGAGATTGCCGCCACGGCATACATGGGCGAAGGCACCGTGCGCAACCACATCAGCTCAATCCTTGCCAAAATGGGCCTGCGCAACCGCACGCAGATTGCCATCGCCTACCTGCGAGGGTAATTACCCAACGGCCGACCACCCCGGCATAGCAAAATGGCTGCTACCGTTTTAATGCCATTTCAAAACTATGCCGGTTTACTACGATGAATCGCCCACCTTCGACCACGGTAAATTGCGCGCTTGCAAAACCGCAGGTAGAACGCTTGCAATATTTAGAAAAATGCAGTCATGGTCGGGAATGTCGAATTCATCGTAGTAAACCGACATAGTTTTGTTCGGGCGGCCCTGCACGAGTGCCTCCGCAAGCCTCGCGGGACCAAAATGATCCGTTTCCCTCTGTCCACGGGAGATCAGGGGCTGGTACTGATATGGTGGCATTTCAAAACTATGCCGGATTACGGGGCTAAAGCCGGAGCCCTCATCCATACCTTCATTTTTTGAAAAACAGCAAGCTATCTACCTGCGGTTTTATTTTCGTGGTTTTCGGTATGGTCGGGGGTTCGCTATCCAGCCCCGTAATCCGGCATAGTTTTGTTCGCGGCGGCCCAACCGCGCGTTTAAGCGCGGGGCCGGTGGGGCAATTTTGCCCCACCGGCCCCTATTCCAGCTCTATTCCAGCGCTACTCCGGCTTAGTTTCTACCGTGGGAGTCTTATCCGCCGCAACTGGAGTGCGGGCGGTATCCATAGTCAGGCAGTGCTTGGGACAGCTTTCGATGCACTCGCCGCACACCACGCAGGCGTACGGGTCAATCGACCAGGTGCCGCCTTTGCGATCGACCGCGAGCGCGCCCGCCGGGCAGCGACGCGCGCACATGCCGCAGCAAATGCACACGTCCATGTCGTTAACGATATGTCCGCGCAAGCGCTCGGGCGTCGTCAGTTTCTCCTGCGGATAGCACACCGTGACCGGCTGCTTGACCATAGAGCCCAAGGCCGTCTTGGCAAATGTCAGTAAACTCATGCCGCGCCTACCTTTCCGTGCAGCTAATGCAGGGGTCGATGGTCAGGATAATCATGGGCACGTTGGCAAGGAGCACGCCCTGCAGCGCATGCGTCAGACCCGCCAGGTTCTGCGACGTCGGCGTGCGCACGCGAAAACGGTCCAGATTCTTGGTGCCGTTGCCGCGCACATAGTAGTACGCCTCGCCGCGCGGCTGCTCAATCACAACCTCGCCGCGCGCGCCGTCGGCCGGCGTAAGCTTGGTGCGCCCGCCGATACCGTCGTGCGGAATCTTGCCCACAAGCTCCTTGATAATGTCCATGGCCTGCATGACCTCGGCACAACGCACCTGGCAGCGGGCATAGCAGTCGCCGTCTGTGGCAACGATGGGCTCAAACGCGGCCAGATCCGCATAGGCGCCGTCGCCGAACATACGCACGTCGTAGTCCACGCCCGAGGCGCGACCGAACGGACCGACCATCGAAAGCTCCAGCGCGTCCTTCTTGCTGATCACGCCCACGCCATGCAGGCGCTCGCCGCAGCTATTGTCGTCCAAAAACGTATGCACCAGGGCCTCGTAGTCGGGACGCATGGCATCGAGCGTCTGGACAATACCCGCCAGCTCGGAGTCCTCAATGTCGTGCTTAAGGCCGCCGATCTCGTTGATCGACAGAATCACGCGACCACCGCACGTGCTCTCGAAAATCTTGAGAATCTGCTCGCGCAGGGTCCACGACCGATAGAACAGCGCCTCGAAGCCAAAGGCATCGGCGAGCAGGCCCAGCCACAGCAGATGCGAGTGGATGCGCGAAAGCTCGTGCAAAATGGTGCGGATATACTGCGCGCGGCCGGGCACCTCGATGTCGAGCATGCGCTCGCAGGCGCTGGCATAGCCGTAGCTGTGGCCCACGGCGCAGATGCCGCAGATGCGCTCGGCGATGTAGCCAAACTGATGCATGTCGCGCTTTTCGGTTAGCTTCTCGAGCCCGCGGTGCACAAAGCCGATCTGCGGAATTGCCTCGATGACGCGGTCGTCCTCGATCACCAGGTCCAGATGAAGCGGCTCGGGCAGCACCGGGTGTTGCGGGCCAAACGGAATAACGGAGCGATGTGCCATGGACCTTACGCCTCCTTTTTCTGCTTGTCGCGGGCGGCCTTGGCAGCAAGCGCCGCGCGGACCTTGGCCGCTTTCTCGGGATCCATGGCGGCGAGCTTTGCCTCCATCTCGGCAGCCTTGAGCGCGGCCTTGGCAGCGGCATCGTCATGCTGAGCATCGGAGCCGGTAGCCGCAGCGGGCTGGGCGGCAACAGCGTTCGCAGCATCGCCGGCACCCGCGGCGCCCTCCCCCGCAGCAGCAGCGGCAGCGGCCTTCTCGGCCGCAGCCTTGCGCGCCTTGGCCTCTGCGGCGGCACGGACCTTCATGGCCTTCTCGCGTGCGGCCTTTACCTCGGGCGTGATTACACTCATGGGCTCGGCGGTCGAGACCTGGTAGAAAAAGCCGTTAAAGTCAACCTGCATGTCGGTGATGGCAAGACCAAATAGGTCATGGGCCTCATTTTCAAACGGGAACACCGCCGGATAGTACGAGCTGATGGACGGAATCTCCTGGTACTGGTCGATGCCCTCAACCACCAGGTTCTCGATCGCATAGCTGCCATCCTGAGCGATCTGCTCCTGTGCAGCACGAACGTTGATAAACGTATAGACCAGGCGATACGTGCCGTCGTCGACGTTGCGCTCGGCATGCATTTGCACAAAGCGCGCGCCGACGCCCTTGAGCGCCTGGACATGCGACAGGAGCTCGTCGATCCCGACGGTGGTATAGATAGCCTTCTGCATTACTCGGCCTCCTTTGCAGCGGCGGGCGTCTCAGCAGATGCGTCGCCAGCGACGGGCGCGGCGGGCTTCCCGGCAGGCGCGTCACCGGCACCGTCAGCCCCGGCCCCCGCAGCCACAAATCCGTCCTCGCCCAGCTCAACGCCGCCATCCCAGGTAGCAGCACCGCCCACGGTAAGCGGGTCACCGCCAGCACGCATCACGGCCTCCTTCTGATCCAGGATGCCGCACGCCTCCACGATGGCATCAATCACCGTCTCGGGACGAATGGCGCACCCGGGCGCGTATACGTCCACGGGAATCGCGCGGTCCACGCCTCCGATCACGTTGTAGGCATCGCGGAATACGCCGCCCGAGCACGCGCAGATGCCGCACGCCACCACGCACTTGGGCTCGAGCATCTGGTTGTAGATCTGGCGCACGACGGGCAGGTTCTGGGCATTGACCGACCCCGTCACCAAAAAGATGTCCGCATGCTTGGGGTTGCCGGTGTTGACCACACCAAAGCGCTCCGCATCAAACAGTGGGGTAAGCGAGGCCAGCACCTCGATATCGCATCCGTTGCAGCTCGAGCCGTCGTAATGAATAACCCACGGCGAGCGCGACATTTTATGATCCATGGATGCCGCCTCCTAAATAAACACGTCGACGAGAATGGGCATAAGGTTGAGCAGGCCAAACACCAGCGCCACGCTCCATCCGAGCTTAAAGCAGCTGCGCCAGGTGCTGCGGGCAAAGGTGTTATCGATCAGCACCTCGACAAAATACGTCGCGACCATCACGACCAGGGCGACCACCCAGCTCACCGGGTTGTCCCAAACAAAGAACATGCCCACCCACATCAAAAACAGCACGGTCTCGCACCAATGCATAAGGGTCATCTTGGCCAGCGTGCCGCCGCTCATCTCGGTGGCGACGCCCTGGACGATCTCCTGATGCGCGTGATGTGAATACGAAAGATCGAACGGCGACTTGCGCAGCTTGATGGTAAGCACCGCGAGCAGCGCGAGGAAGATGGGCGCGCTGTACACGATGATGGGGGCCGACTGCCCCGTCACGGCAATGGAATCGAAGCTATCGGTGGCAAGGTACAAGCCCACGCTCATCAGCAGAACGGCGGGCTCGTAACTCATAACCTGCAGCAACTCACGATCGGCGCCGACCTGGGCAAACGGGCTTTGCGTCGAGGCGGACGCCAGCACCACAAAGATCGCGGCGAGCGTCACCATAAAGGCGCACAGCAGCGTGTTGGAGCCCGACACAAAGATGCCGCCGCCCACGACGGTAAAGATGAGCGCGCACGCCATGTAGGTATCGTCCATGGTGTTTACGCTGGCAGGGGCTTTGCGCAGCAGCTTGGCAACGTCGTAGAAGGGCTGCAGCAGACGCGGCCCCACGCGACCCTGCATGCGAGCGGACAGCTTGCGGTCAAGACCGTCAATCAAACCGCCCACAAGCGGCGCCAGCAAGGCAAACGCCACGGTACCAATAAAAATGCCCAAGACGCCCGAACCTTCAAAATACTTGCCGCGCAGCACCGAGGGCGCGCTCATGGCAAGCCGCTCGGGCCCAATCCACGCGCAACACAGCAGCGCAAACAAGATAATGCTGCAGCACACGACGCTACCCGCGGGGCCAATACGCTTCTCGCCAAGGGCGTCCTCCGAGTACCAATTGCGCTTTTCGGCCTTCACCTCGTGTCCCATCGAGCCGCGGAAATGGCGATATTTGTCGGTTCCCACGCCCGAAAGGTACACGTTGACGTGCGGCTTATTGCTCACGCGGAACGACGTCAGCAGCACCACGGCGATAAACGCCACGATAACCACCATCAGATACATGGCGTCCTTGCCAATAACGTACGGCACGCGGCCAAACACCATGGCCAAGTAAGGCGACACCAGGCCGCTCGAGATAACCGGGAACGCCACACAGCACAGAATCAGCAGCGCGGCGATGGTGTTGAGCGCCATCCATTCAGTCTTATGGACATTGACCTCAACGTTTTGAGCCGTGGGGTCGACGCCCGAAAGCTTGGCAAGCCACTTGCCCCAGAAGTAAAACGTCGCGGCCGAGCCAAAGGCAAGCACCATGATCATGAGCACGTTGCCGGTCTGCGCAAACGCCACCAGAGCGCCCCACTTGGACACGAGCATGCCAAACGGCGCCACGAACATGCCCATGATGCCCAGCATCATCAAGCGCGTCAGGTGTGGCATACGGCTGAACATACCGTCCATGTCCTCGATATTGCGGCTGCCGATATGATGCTCGGCGGTGCCCACGCACAGGAACAGCAGCGACTTTGCCACCGTGTGGAACAGGATTAGGAAGATGGCGGCCCACACGGCCTCGGGCGCGCCGACACCCAGGCAGGCACTGATGAGGCCCAAGTTGGAAATGGTGGAGTACGCGAGCACGCGCTTGGCGTTGCTCTGCGAGATGGCCATGAGGGCAGCGAGCAAAAACGTGATGGCACCCACACTCGTGACCATAAAGCCGGTCACGGGATAGATGGCATAGAGCGGGCTCAGCTTGACCATTAGGAACACGCCGGCTTTGACCATGGTTGACGAGTGCAGCAGGGCACTCGTGGGCGTGGGGGCAACCATGGCACCCAGCAGCCAGGTGTGGAACGGCATCTGCGCGGCCTTAGTGAGTGCGGCGAGCGACAGCAGGATGACCGGCATCACCAGCAGCGCGGACTGCGCGGTTCCGGCGCCGGAAAGCTCGATCATGCCCGAGATGGTCAGCGGCATGCCGTTAACGTGCAGGTACATGAGTCCGGCCAAAAACGCGATGCCGCCCAGCATGTTGAGGATAATCTGGGTGAAGGCGTTCTTGATGGCCTCGGGCGTGCGCGTGTAGCCAATCATGAGGAACGAGCACACGGTGGTGATTTCCCAGCCGCAGAACAACCACTCAAGGTTGTCGCTCGTCACGATGACGAACATGGCCGAGAGGAACAGGAACATAAGCGCCAGGAACTGCGGGCGTCGGTCGGGCGCAGTCTGCCCGCGCAGCGCAGCCTCGTGCTCGTCATGGGCCTGGAAGTCCTTCATGTAGCCCAGGGCATACACGCAGATAAGGCTGCCGACAATGCCGACGGCGAGCACCATGATCACGCTCATGTAATCCAGGTAGAGCGGCGTTGCCGTGACGGCTTCGGCCGCGGGCAGCGTCATGGCTGCAAAGGCGAGCGAGCCCACCAGCTGGACTATGCCGAGCACCGTGGTGAGCGCGTTCCTATATTTATACGCGTTGTATAGGATGACGGCGCACAGGATGACATCGATGGCGGAGCTGATGATCGAGAGCACATGCGAGGTGCCGGAGGCAACCTCAAAGCTCTGCGGGCCCGCGCCAAAAAACATGACGGCGACTACAACTGTCACCGCCATAATGATGCCGGAACCTATGAGCCCCACCGCATCGCGGGCGCGGTCACCGCGCGCGAGCAGCATGCCCAGCGCCGGTACCAGCGGAAACAGGGTAAGGAAATACAGTAGCGTCATACCATCACTCCCCCATGCAAAAACGCTGCAATTGTTTAACGTTATAGCTCAATTGAGGAGTAGCGGCGGCGGGTTTTCGGTCAACTGGGGAGTTTTGTACGTGCGGGGTAAGGAGTCTGTCCGCATTGGAGCAGAGGGGCGGCAAGAAAAATGCGCCCCTGTGGGCGCACCATCCCGTTCGCTATTCCGCCTTTTTAACGCGCGGCTTGCGGCCGCGCGGCTTATCGACCAGCGCGGACTCACCGCTCTCGCGATACTGGCGGCACCAAGCCTTGACTGAAGACTCGCTGGGAATCTTGTGCTTGATCATAGCCTCGCGAACCGTCAGGCCGTTTTCCAAACGGTCCTTAACCACGGCGAGCTTTACGTCGTACGAATAGGTGTGATGACGAGCGCCCGCGTTGAGCACGGCGTCGGCACCGCCCACGGCATATGCGCGGGCCCACTGACGAGCCGTGGCCTGGGGAATGCCAAGCTTTGCGGCGAGGGCGCGGTGACCGACCCCCTCTTGGAGGATCTCGACGGCGCGCTGCCTAACCTCGGGCGCATGCGTGCGAGTCCTAGTTGCTTCCGACATACCTGCCACTTCTTAGCCTTAACCGTTAATTTGCTTTCTTACGTGCTTGTTAGATAGTAGCATTTTGCTGTTCCCGCGTAACAGTTAATTGAAAATCGCAACGGCGGCATCTGGGTATTTGCCATTCATTTGCAACAGTTCTTTAGGTTTTATTTACGCAGCTAGTTGGCTCGCGGCTCATTGACGGTGTTTTACCAACCAGATTGGTATCTTTTTGTTTAGCTGGTATGGTTTGTGCAATTATTAACCCCTCGTCAGTCCGCACCTAACATGTCAGCTTTCCACTTGCTTCCCAACTTTCCACTTAACTTTCCAGCTTTCCACCTTAAGTGGTAAGTTAAGTGGAAAGCTGGAAAGAAGTTGGGAGACCGAAGCATGGGCGACGGACAGCCCTACTTCGCGAGTCGATACCGTTGTCGCGGGCTGCGCGGAGGCTCCATCGCCTCAATCTTGCCCGCACCAATCAAGCCTTTTATGTGGTTGGAAACGGCGCTCCTGCTCAAACCCGAAGCGTCGGTGAGCTCCTTGGTCGAGGCCGAAGAATGTGTTGCCAGGTAATCCAAGATTGCCTCGTCCACATGCCCCACAGACGTCACCTGTTCCGCCCGCATTATCTTTCGCTTATCGAACGTCAACGAAAAAGAAACTGTCGAGTTCTTTGGTTCGGGCGGCAACATGTTTGCCCGCTCGAGCTGCTCACCTATCTCCTGATAACCAGTGCCGCGATTTTCGACCACGTAGCCACCGTCTGGGTACGGCGTGGTCTCGAGGATATTTGAAAGGAACTGGTTTCTGGATGACGAAACCCCAGAAACTCCCAGCGAATCGATCGTTACGTCGCCGTACAGCCCGCCGGGATTGAGAATCTCGACGCGGTCGATATACAAGTTGACCTGCACTTGTGAGCCGCGCGCGGCGGAAGAGTAGTCGCGGTGCATGAGCGCGTTCGCCACCGCCTCGCGCAGCGCCACGGGCGGATAATCGGGCACATCTTTCCGGAACGCGCCCTCGATAACCGCTGCGTTTCGGGTGTTTCTCGCAACGGCGGCAAGCACGTCCTCAATCATGAAAGGGATCGGACCCAAAATGGTCTGAGAATCCACAAAACGCTTGTTATCACTTACTCGCTGCGTTTTTGTGGTCCCGGGGTACGCCGTAAAGGTCACATTGAGACGTGGGAAGAACTTTTGCGGAAACCGTCCCATCGCGACAATTGCAGCAAGCGTCGGCACGATTGCGTCGTCCACCCTTTTGGTCACATGCAGGTCAAGGAGAATCTCATCGTCGCTTCTGGTGCCCAAAAGCCTAGGGTGTAGCTCGCGCTGGCGTTTTATAAACCCTTGCAAAAGATCGGCGTCAAGGTCATCGAGCGTGGCACCTTCGACCGGCTCGTCGTCGTATGTAGGCTGAACATGCTCCTCCATAAAGCGATCGATTTCGTAGGGAGTCATGCGCCGGTCGCCGTCGCCCGTACGGATAAAGGACGAATCGTACATTCCGCGTGCCGCAATATAGCAGGGTTTATCGCGTGGATGCATTTCTTTGATGCGCGCGCAAAGCACCAGCTTACCCTCGAAGGGGAGCACTTGGATATCCGGCCTCACAACGGGCGTCAGCTTTTCACATGCAGAAGAGAGGGCGTCTTGCATCTTGCGGGCATCAAAACCCTCGACGGGCATAAACCCGTTCTTTTCGGAAATGCCGAGGATGATAAAGCCGCCCTGCGCGTTGGAAAATGCCGAAAGCGTCTCGACGATGCTTTTGGGGAGCGCGCCCTTGGCTTCTTTTACTTCGTACTGCTGGGTGTCGTTTCCTATTGCCCGCAGATGATGGATAACCTGCGCCAACCACTCCTCATTCATGCCGAACCTCCCAACTTTCCAACTTTCCACCTAACTTACCAGCTTTCCACTTAACTTTCCAGCTTTCCACCTTGAGTGGTAAGTTAAGTGGACAGCTGGAAAGTTGGTGGAGAGCTGGGGCAGCAGTAGGCCAAGCGAACAAGAAAAAGGGCGGCAACCGGGTGGTTGCCGCCCCTCGCGTAGCTAGTTGGTTTTCGTCTCGTGCCGAATGCCCTCGGTGTTGATGCGCGCTAGCGTGTACGTCACGTAGTCGGAGTGCGAATAGCCATCAAGGTTGCTAACGTTGACCGGTGTGTCGTCGACAACGTTGCCGGTCATAATATTGGCCGTAAGCACCAAGCGGTAGTTTGCGTAAGTTTGGTTCTCACCCTCAACATTCGTATTCACTTTAACGCGGAAGGCATGCTTAAAGGCAAGGCTGTTGCCGTCGCGCGTGAGGAACGCGCCGTTGGTCTTGGTGTCGGTGAACACATAGCTGTTGCCGTCGGCGGATGCCACACCCGTGCCTAGGTAATCGCTGACGAGCACCGTAATGTAGTTCGAGATATCGCCGACCGGAGCATAGCCGCCATTATCTTGCCGCTGCTCCAGGCTCAGCGTGTAGGTCACCGTGTTTGCGGCGTCGATCTTAGCCTCGGCGCCCGTGAGCTTGCTCAGGTCGTAGGTACCCACCAGAGCGATCTCGCCGTCAGCGGACTTGAGGTCATCGATGTTGATGCCCAACTGGGATTTCTTAGACGCCTCGAGCGCGATGGTCGATGAGCCCACATCCATACGGTAGTAGCCGGCGCCGCCATCGTTGTATGCCGAGTTGCTACTGGTGCTGAGCGTGTCGGCATGCGTGGAAAGGTACGCGCGGTAGTTGGGTTTGGTGTAGCGGTCGGTGCCGCTGTTCTGCGAGGCCACGATACCCGCCTGGCAGGCAGGCTCCGTCATGGTGAGCGCGGCCCTCATGGTAACGGTGAAGGCGTTGACATGGTTCTTGGCGATCTCGCGCAGGCCCGACATATCGATGGGATTACCCTCAGCATCGGTAAGCACCAGTGACATGTCGCCACCGTTCGCAGTCCAACTAAGGCCCGACACCACTGGGGTCTCCTTCGTGCCGGCCAGATTCCAACCCGACCCGCCCCAGGTGTAGTAGTTATCACCCACCTTAACGTAGAACTCATACGTGCCCTGCGTGCCCGTGGGGTATCCTACCGAGCCCGCGATGACGCCATCGTGATAGGTGACAAGCGACGAATCGAGCTGATAATACAGCGCGTCAGAGCTCGTGTATTGCTGGCTCGAGTCAAACGTCACGGTGTCGCTCACGTTCATGGAAAGCGAATAGGTGGCTTCCTTGAGCTCCATCCGGTTGATGCTGTCCCTGTTGTCGACGAGGTTACGCTTGTTGTCAACGAGGCTGTGCGTGTAGTTTGATGCCACGCTGTAGGTCGAGGGCGTATTCTGGTGCCCATCCTCGGCAGCCTTGCCGTCGGCTGCTTTCTTGCCTCGCAGCAGGTAGTTGATGTGCTCGTTGAGGCTCGTGTCCACCGTGGTGGCGGTGTAGCCGTTGACGCCCGCGGACCCCGCCGGCGTGCGCACCACCAAGTAGAAGTTTTCGCTCTTGGGCTCTTCCTTATCAACGGAGAGGGTATAGAACGTGCCCGTCGCGTCGGAAGAAGTGCGCGCGCGGTAGTACGCGCCATCGACCTTGGCGCCAGCCATCTTCGCGAGTTCGGCCTGGCTCTTGTCCTTGACCTCGTCATCGGCGAGCTTGACCCAAGCGCCGTCCTTGTCCTCCTTGGCCTCATCGGCCTTCACGCCCACGATTTCGCTCAGCCACGGTTCGGTGTAGTAAGCCTTGTTGCCAGCGTCCACAAACTCGGTGAGCTTGACTGACGTCGCGCCACCCGTGCCCACCGTGTAGTGATATTCGCGGCTGTTGTTGGCCGTGTCCACGAGTGTGAGCTGTGTACCCTCGGGCAGCGTGGCACCGAAGGTAATGCTCTTGTTGAGCGGACCCATAGAGCCGCCGGCTTCGAGCAGCGTGTTCCAGCCGTAATCGACCGGCTTGCCCCGAGCGCTGCCATAGGTCCAGGTAAGGTAGCCGGTCATGGTGTCGCCGCTGCTCACAAGTACGTGCTTGTCGTATTTTGTCGCATAGTCGGCAGCCTTGAAGTTCGCACCTTCGGAGTAGGTGGCGGTAAAGTCGATCTCGAGCATGCGCTTGACGATGATGGGTACCTGTACACGGTAGCTCTGGCCGGCCTCGCTAAAGGTGACCGTAAGCAGCGTGAAGCGCCCCTGCTCATTGTCCCAGTCGGTGCTCGCGCGGAATGCCATAGAGCTCGTGCCATTGTTGAGCACCTTGAGCGTGGGCGCTTGCGAGGCGGCTACGTCCTTGACGAAGGTGCCGTTATCGGCGAGCGAGAAGACCTCGGCGGTGGCGGTCACATGCGCGGTGCTGCCGTTGAGGCGGCGGGCATCGGAGAAGCCGCCATTGGTCACGATGTTCAGGTAGCTCTCCACCGTCGTGGTATCGTTGCCCGGAATCACGAGCACGGGGAAGTCAGTTTTGGCCTTCTTGCCCGAAGTAATGTTGTTAGCGTTATAGGTGCTACGCGAGCTGTCCGCGCTATAGGTGCTCGTGTTTTGGTATGCGCCGGCATCATTGATGCCGGCGATGTTGGTGTAGGTGTAGCGGCCGGGAACGCGGGCACCCGCTTGGCTTTGGATGGTCGTCGCGGTGTCAATGGCGGCGCCGTCGCCAAACAGGTAGCGGTCGGTGGTGTCGCCGTCGGAGGCACGCACCGCCAGCGTGCTCACGGGCCTCGTGGTCACGTACGGACTCGTTGCCGTGGTAGCAGTATCGCCTGCGCCGTAAAGCGTTTTGTTCTCGTTGGGCGCGGCAGCCGTGCCGTTGTAGTCGCCGAAGGCAATATAAGTTTTCTCGTTAACAGCAGCCGTATTCGTATTGGTCGTGTAAACCATCGGCGGCAGGTCGCTCGTGGTCTTGCCACTACCGGGCTTTACTTCCACGCCCGCTGCGGAAAGGCTGTACTTACCATCCCCCGTGTCAACCTCGCCCAAGAGTACGCCCTGGGTTTTGCCCGCATTGTAGCTATTGCTGTCCATGAGCACGTTTAACAGATGGAACTGGCCGCGCCCGTCGCCCATAATGCCGCCGTTGGACCTTTCGCTAAACGTGGTGTTGGATACCTTTGTGTTGGTAACGTCAATGACGACGGATCCGCTGTTACTCGCGTTATTCGCGCCCAGCAGACCGCCGCTCCAGTTACCCTTAATCGTAGCGTTCTCGATCGCGATGTTGTTGCAGGCTATATTCACATTGCTGAAGAAGTAGCCGATAAGCCCGCCCGAGCATTTGCCGGTGCCGGCGATGCTGACATTCTTGACACTGCAGTCGTCGAACCAGTACTTGTTGGGGCTACCGCTACTCGTAACCTCACCAATCAGGCCGCCCGCATTGTAGATGCTATTGTTCGTTCCGGCCTTATCGCCGATGACGGCGTTCTCGGTGCCGTTTCCGCCATCAATGCGCACGTTGCTCATAGAAATAACGCCGCCACGGGCGCGTCCGACCACGCCGCCGGCGCCCATATGGTCATCGGAGTTCGACCCGGTGGCTAGCACGTTTACCCCAGAGATGACTGCCGTGCACGACGACTGGGCCGCTGTGGTGGTGCCGATGTTGGTGTTGACCGAGATATCGCTTCTTTCGACATAGCCGAGCACGCCGCCCACGTAGGGCACTGTCCCTGTGGCAGTTATGGTCGAGTTTTTGCCAACGGTCCTTTCGCTCACCCCTGTGCCTGCGGTTGTCCACACACCGCACGCCGAGGCGACCGTACCCACATAGCCACCGACATTCTTCTCGCCCGTGACGTTAAGGCCAGTGTATGAGCAGTCATAGAGATACGCGGGGCCCCACCCGTCCCCGAACTCGACCATATAGGTTCTGTCTTCGCTCGTAGTTCGTCTGGCGCGGCCCGAGCTGCCAAGAAGCCCTCCTACGCTCTTTGCGCCCGACACGGTGCAGTTCTTCATCTGCACGTTGCGGTAGATGCCGCGCGTGCCGTCGTCGTAGTTGGCCGTTGCACCCGCCAAAAGGCCGGCACCGGTAAGGTCGTTCGGCGCCTCTCCTGGTTTGGCTTCGCCGTTGGTGCCGATATAGGTGAGCGCTACGTTGCAGTTGCTAAAGGTGAGGTCTTTGACCTGCGCGCCGTCGTTCGCGGTGACGCTCTGCCCCACATTGGTGGAGGTGAACATCACGGTGCTGAATAGACCACCCACGCCCGAGACCTTATAGTCGTCGTCGGCGTATTCGACGACGCCGTAGGCGGTGCCTTCGGTACCCACCGTGATGGTGGCGCCGTTACCGTCGATCGTGGCTACGTGCGGCGTAATACGGTCGCGGTCGGTGCCCGGCTGGTTCGAATTGCAGGCATTGGAATAGTAGCGGCCGTTTAGGCCCACGTACCCCGTGCCGTAGTCGGTCATATCGTAGGTGTCGCCCTGCTTGAACTCCAAGCTCATGCCGATCGATTTCGACGCGCACACATAGCCCGTTTGGTAGTCGGCAGCGTAGGACGCCACCAGGTAGGGCGAATTTACATCGTCATCATGGTCGAGCGGGCCGTGCCACCCCTGCTTGCCGGGGGCCTTCTGGTCGTCGTTTTTGGCGATTTCGAAATCGCCGGCAGCACTCTCAGGCTTGCCCACATTTGCGTAGTTAGCATTCCGTACCTTGCCATATTCCTTGTTGCCAAACAGGTAGCCGCATATCGCCGGGTCTTGCGAATCGCTGCCCCAGTAAGCCTTGGAACCGCGGAACACGCCATTATTGGAGTAGTTGGTATGTGCCGCGCCAGCACCCGCACCCGAGCTGATGATGGCCGAGAGCACCAAAAGGCCCTGGGCGTTTTTCACCATGGTCACAGGAGCCTCGGCGTTAGTGCCGAGGTACTTGTTGTCGGTGCCCGTGGTGGTGACACAGGGGGTTCCTTTTTTTTGTGAGCTCGTTAATCTGGTAGTTAGCGTTACCGTTTTCAACCTTACAGCCCTCGCTAAAGGCATAGCCATCAATCACGCGACCGACGTAGGGATTGTTGTAGAGATCAAAGTTGCCCTTTCCCAGACCACGAGATTTGTCACCAGTTCCAGCACGCCAGGAAGATTTTCCGCTTTTGTCCATATTGCGGAAAATCACGCCGCCACCCGCAATGGCACCGACGTAGCCACCAATGGGAACAAGATGCGGCTTGTCGCCACCGCCCGTGACGGTAAATCCCGTTGTAGGGTTTTCGGCCGTCGTCCCATTAACGACCACGCCATCGATAATGTTATCGCCACCAAGGATGCAGCCGACAACGCCACCGAAAAACGCCGTCGGAACGCCGTCGGCATCCTTGGCAGAATAAGTAATAGTCGCCGACGCGTTCACATAGCGAATATTCAGATCGCGCACCACGCTGCCGTAACTATAGGGAATAAGGCCGCGAAGCGAACCCTCGTTATTCTCTATCTTGATGGTTGCGTTTTTATTATCACTGCCAAAGTTGCCAACGATGACGCCCCTAAACGGGTTGGCCCTATTTCCAAAACCGCCAAACGATGCGCCGTCGAGAGTAATCGTATTGCCCTCAGTAGGCTCGATGCTGTAATACGCGCTCTGCATATAGCGGTGCATGGTTTCGTCGCTCAGCGTCTGCGGGGAATTGGTCGACGCGTCTCCGGTCTTCTTCTCCCATTTATTATCGGTACCGTTCGCCTGCTTGTAGACGTACGTAACCTCATTGTCGGTCGAGTGATCGCTGCTGCGGCGAGTGCAGAGCCTACCCTGGTCGGCGACAATGGTGACCTCCCAGCCGTCAAGCGCCGTCATGTTATTAATGTAGTTGGCAATGGCATTCATCTCCGCCGCGTTTGTGACGGAATAAGGATCGCCGTAGGTACCACATCCCATTACCAGCTTTGGAATGCGCTGGTTGACTTTAATTTCGTGATACTGGACGCCATCCTCGGCGGCTTTTCCCTTGTAAACATAAGGAAGGTAGTCACCGAACCAAGGCCTGACGTCACCGTCCTTCTTACCATCAACCGTCACATAGCCGCTCACGGCACCATACGTCGCTTCGTCGTAATACCAAAGCTGCTTGCCCGGGTACTCCGTACTCCCATCAATCTCGGATCCGTAGGTCACCTTGCCCGCATCGGCATCAGCCCTAGTAAAGGTGTAGTCCGCAGAGCCCGTGCCCGTGCTTCCGTAGCCAAAACTCTCCAGCAGGCTCGCATGGGTGAAGATCGTATTGTTCTCTTGGCTGGGCAAGCTGATTTGCTCAAACTTCGCCGTCACCTGATCGGCCTCACTGCCTACACCAAGCTTTCCGAACAGCGACGTAGCCGCCTTGGTGCCACTCGTGTACCCAGTAGTCTTGATATTCTTCGCGTTCAGGCTCACGTACTTCTGCATCTCGTTGATGAGCAGAGGCATATAGGCGTTAGCGTCCGTGGCGCTGTTGGCGCCGTCGACAATCAGATTGTTGAGTGTAAGATCATCAATTGAGATCTTTCTAATCTTGGTGCCATTGCCGTCGCTGGACCCATACACGTAGCGGCACACGAGCGCGCCCGATGAGCTTCCGCCCGCGCCAATAGCGTCAGTAGAGCTCTTTCCGTCATTGATAACGGGCCCAACGGTACCACCCAAAGTGACGTTGCTTACTGTGAGATCGCCGTCTGCCACCGTTTGAAAAAGACCGCAGTGCATGTTCTCGTGCTGGGTGGCATCGGAGTTTAGCTTGTTGCCATTCTGCTCGGCCTTGATCTTGGAGTAGTAGAAGGTGATGGCCGCATTATTAACCGTCACCTCTCCGATCGGTTGAGTGGGATAGTAGCTGTAGCCGGCCAAATCGATTGTGCCCGTTATGGTTATGGAATCATCGAGCCCTGTCGTACCATCGGGAACGATTGTCGAACGAATACCGGCGGGAGCATAGCAGAAAGCAGACCATAAGAGCAGCTTGTCCGCTGTATCGATTTGACTGCCACTAAAGCCGCCTTCACAATTCTTAGAGGCTATGTCGAGGTTGTAGAAGTAGCGGGTATTGCCGTTCGTATTCTGGCTTCGACCGAAAGACGAGCGATTATGGTAGCTGTTGTCTTTTGTGGAATCGCCGTCCATGTCCAGCTTGTTTTTCTGTGTGTGTAGCGAAACGACCGTGTTCCAGTCGGCGTCCATGAGCTTGCTGCCGTTGTTTGGTTTTACACCGCTGCCAACCCATTCATCGAAGGACGTTACGCCCGACGCAACGATGGCCCCCTCGCCGGTGGGCACCCTATAGGCGGTATCCCAATAAGCCTTGTCCTCCAAGTACAGGCCTAGGTAGCTCTCGACGCCATATGTCGTCTTATCATCCACCTTGCAGCCGCGGCAAACTAGAACGCCGAGCGTCTGAGCGGCGCCTGCATTAATCTTTGTGCCCGAGAGATCGATGGCGTAGTTGTTGATAATCCAGTGACCGCTGGCTGCGTATACAAGGCCGCCAAGCTCCTTGGAATCATCCACAGTCGCGATTATAGAAGCGTTGATCGTTTTCAAAGCATAGGAGTTTTCACTCTTGTTAATGTTGTCATCTCCGATAGTTACGACCGCGTTGCCCCAGCTATAACCCAAGAGACCGCCCACGCCATTGAGCTTATCGCCGTTCTTTCCGACTCCCATCTTGAACGAGTTGAACGAAAGGCCCGTAATGTTAACGTCCTTTTTGGCCGAGTTGGCTATTGCCCCATCAGCCCCATAGGTGCTCTGTGCGATGCAGCCGATAAGACCGCCGACCTGGGCAATCTTGCCGCTGGTGCAATTGCCGGTTTCGATTGATCCGGCGACTTCGAGGCCCGCAACATTGAATGACGAGCCATAATCGCCCACATAACCAATGGCGCCGCCAATGCGACTATTGCCGTTAAGCGTTTTAGTTGCAGCGATGGTCGCTTGAGCCCTGCTGTTATCCTTAAACGCAACCGTAGAAGCCGCCGACACGCTGCCCGCAATACCACCAATGTTCACTTCGTTGCCGAACGTATCATCACACGCGATATTCGTTTTGCACGTTACGCCAGACAATGGCAGGTTGCCGACGATGGTACCTGCAAGCGACCCGGCATCGATAGCCGAACCGTTATCGAACTTCATGGAACCAGCGATTGTGACGTTGGAGATGGTTGCGCCGTTGACGGCCGCGAACAAGCCCAAGCGGCCGTGGCGGTAGATTTTGCCGTTGCCGTTGCTCGTGTCATTGCCGTCGAGCACAGCTTCACCACGCTTGCCGTACGGCTCGCCGACGGCAAGGTTGATTGTGCCGTTGCCATTTGTGCCGCCGCCGTTCAACGTTCCCAAGAAAACTTGCGAGCCGTCTGCACGATCCTGCGTGAAACCCGTCAGGCCCGTGCCCTTGAGATCAATAGTGCCGTTCACCGTAATGGTCGAGGACTGCAAGATGTTCGGGTTGTTTTCGGAAACGCCCTCGACCATGGAGTAGTAGCCGTTGGTTTGCCAGGTGATTGCAAGTTTGGCGAAATCCTCAACAGAGGTTAGGGTGTAGGCACCGTTAGCTGCCGTCAGCGAATCCGGCAAGGTCAACTTATGAGTGTCCACATCAAGCTTAATGAAGTCGCCGCCCAGACGAATAACTTCGCCGTAGGTCGCGATGTCGTCCGTCTTCGAGGCAGTATTGCTACGTTTGAAGGTCCAGCCCGCTGCACCCTTGTCAGCGTCAGAGCCATCGCCGACAGCAAAAATCAGCGCGTTGTGGTTCTCGTATACGAGCTGGCCCGTCGTGCTGTTTTCGGCAAAACTTGCGCCCGACAGATCCGTGATGCCGCTGAATTTGATTACAGCATTCCACGCGGAGCCTGCAATTCCCGCGGCACGGTTGCTTTGCGCCTTACCGATAGGATTGTCGCTTGTAAGTTTGAAATCTCGCACGTCAAGGACATTGCGCGCGTCGACAACGCCCACGGCACCACCGAACTTTCCGGCGTCCGTTCGCGCCGAAGCATCTCCCTTGCACGCAACCGTCACGCCGTCGAGCACAACGGCGACAGGCTGCGAATTGGAGTCCGCGCTATCGCCAACATAGCCAACAACACCGCCCGTATCGGACAGCTTGCCCGCAAGTTCAAACTCAATTGAGCACGTTTTCTTATCCGCATCCTTTTGGACCACAAAGGCGCGCAGCGACTCATCGACGCCTTTTGCCGTCGCAAACACCTTGCCGACAAGGCCGCCGTAGCTGCCGTTGAAGCTAACTTCTTCCGGTAAGGTGAACTTGCTCTTATACGTTCCGCCTTGCACCACGATGTCGCCATTAGAAATATCGGCCACACCAAAAAGGGCGCCGGCGCGTTGCGATGCACCAAGCGTCACAAGCTTGCCCAGGTCGAACATATTGGGCTTAACGATAAATCCTTGCGCAAAGCTCACGTCGCCGATGACGCCACCGGAGCAAGCGCTGTCTTTATCGCCGACGTTGCACGCCGGCTTAACCGTTACGCCATCAGCGATGTTGAGCGTGAGGTTGGTGGCCTTACCGATAAGACCGCCCGCCGCGTTTTTACCTGCGACGCTCAGCGCCGAGACATCGATGCCAGTTGGTAGGGCGACGGTGGCACCCTCCCGCGCCTCGCCGATAAGACCCCCCGCGTTGGCATCAGCGGCTGTCGCGTTGATAGTGGGGGTACCGTCGAGTTTGTCCGGCAGGGCGAGGCCCGCAAGCGTAAGCGATGCTCCTTCGGCAAGGGTGTTCACAAGCAAGCCCATGTTGCCTGTGCTCGATTGCATATCAATCGCCAGGGGGCTGTTCGCGCTTGTCACGTAGGTTGCGTTAAGCGTGAGCGCGCCCGTGACCTCGCCCACAAGTGGCGAGGCGAGCTTGCAGATGTCCTTTTCGGTATCGCTCTTGGGCGTGCCCACGGTTACGGTGGCAGCAAGCGTCTTGTCCGCGCCCGTGACCTTTGCGGCCACGATGGGCTGGGCATCGGTACCCTTCCAGGTGAGCTTTACGGTGCTGTTGGCGTCGCTGAGCTCGATGTTGTTGAAGAGCGTCTTGTTGACGGTCAGGGTCCTGTCGCCGAGGTTGAGCGCGCCTTTGAAAGGGTAGGCATCGCTGCCGAAGCCCTGGAACGTGAGGCTACCCAGGCCGTCCACGATCTCCGCGCCGCACACGTCGAAGTCGATGCCGGTCGAGCCACCTTTGGAGATGTTCGCGTTCTGGTAGATGGCGGGATCGGTGTTGGAGATGGCGATAAGGTCGGCGTTGGACTCAAAGGTAATGGCCGTGACGGCGCCCAAGTCGTCAGTGATGACATTGCCGTCACCCAACGCGTGCCTGAGATCCTCGACAGTAGCGATGGTGGGGGCGGTGTTTGCCTGATCAGCAGCATCCGCGTCCGCGTCATCCGCTTGTTCTCCGTCAGCAGCACCCTCATCGGCAGCCGCATCGTCTTGGGACGCGTCGCCCTCCGTTGGGGTATCGCCGTTAGTGGTTCCATCGGTCGTGGAGTCCTGCGATTCGCCAGCGTTGGTAGAACCGTCGCCGCCCTCGGTAGCGCCAGCGTCGGCGCCCGGAGTCGTTGCGACATCATCAGATGTAGCCTGGTCAGCATCTTGCAGCGCGGTGGCCACAGCATCCTGTACGGAGCGCGCCGTGTTGCCCGCGGCGCGCGCGGCGGAGACGGATGCCTCCATGACGGCGTCGAGCTCTTGCGCGAACACCTCCGTGGAGGGCGCAAGCGCCTGGAAAATCATGATCGCAGTCAGGCATGCGGTTGTTATGCGCTTTGCCGTTCTCATCTGGTCCTACCTCGTTCTATCTCATGCCCCGTGCGGGGTCTCAAAATCACAGATTGCGGTTGGCCTACGCAGCCCTGCACGTAACACCGATGTCATCCAAGCTGCCGGGCGCGGTATCCGTCGAACGGTAAAAGGTAATAATCTCCGACCCGGGATCCATGGTGAACGTAACCGACCTTCCATCAAAGGTCGCGTCGGAATGATTCGTCGCCAAAAATGGGTCAAGCTCAACCTTGTCGCCCCATGTAAGCTTGATTTTTGTTGGCGCGCCCGTAACGGTCGCGCGATAGTTGTAAGCGTCGAAAGCGTTGATATCCGAGTTCTTGTCGACCCACTCGCCCGAAACGCCCGAAGCCGTTACCTCTGCACGCTCGGAAGGCGCAATCTTGGCGGCGAGCCATTTAAGATTGGTGCCGGGGCTATTGGAGCCGACCTGGGCCTTAACGGTGAAGGATGCTTTGTTGAGGTCCGCCTTGGAAAATGTAACCTTATAGGTATACATGGTTGCACTGTTGGCAGGGAAGGAAAGGTCGACCGTGCCGCCCGCCGTCAGCGTGGGCGAACCGCTTATGCTCCAAGCTTTCGTCGTTCCCGTCGCCTTCACGCTCAGCGTCGCGTTAACGTCCTTGTCGTTGACCTTGTTCTTGTCGCCCAGCAGATGGTTGTAAATGCGAAAGGTAAAAGAGCAGTTTTCCCCACTCGTGTCGGCGATGACGCTTCGGACGGCAATACCCTCGTCATTCAGCGTCTCATTCGTGTAGCCCGTAAGCATGTCCGAGGCAAACAGCGCCTGTGACGTGCCCGAGACAGCGACCGACTTAAGGAAGTCGCCCGCCAAAAAGGCCGTGTAAGTAAGGTGGGTACCCGCCACAATCGCGACGGCGCATAGCAGCACCGCAACCGCCCACAGGCGCTTGCGCATTTTGGAAGCAGGGGCCGCCGACTCTACGCAGCAAGGCTCTGCCTTAGAATCATCCACCTGCGCAAAGTGCTTGCCAACAGGCCTCGCGATTTCATTTTGCTCTTTCTTGTCTTTTCGCATCTGGCGCCCCTCCCTTCTTGTTATTAGTTGCCACTCGTGCCGCGAGCAATTAGATAAACCATGTCGGTCTCTTTGACGTTGGAGACCGTCTTTCCGTTTACGGTCACAACGCCCGGATTCCATGTGCACTCGATGATGAAGTTCGTGGCGGCGTTGGCTGTTTTGCCATTCCAGCCATCGAGCCCACTCCCTGCGAACTTGTGGTACCGATACAGCGGACGGGCGTTTTTCTGGACATTCACGTACGAGCCGTACGTCGGGTCGTTTGCCTCAAGCTCTTTAGCCAACGCACTTGTCCCGTCCGCGGAGTTGATAAAAGCAAACTCAATCGGGGTGCTGCTCTTCTTGCTCCATGAGTAGGTGCGGTTGAGCCCGTCGAGGCCGACCACAGTGCCGTTTTTATCGTTCGGATTATTGACCGTCACGTGATACACGTTGATTGTCAGCCCCGTGATATTCGTTGTGTTGGCAATCTGCAGCTCAAACGCTTGACCGCCGGCAGCGGGATCGCCATTGTCGCTCTGCACACAAAACGCGCGACGAACGGTCACGGTGCCGTCTATGTTTTTAACATCGCCCCGTGACTCGTCATACGAAATCTCGATGGGCTCGATGCTCGTCTGGTTGGGACCCATGATCTTAAGCTGCGCGGGCGTTTGGATCTTGCCCACCGTAGACAGACTTTTGCTGCCCACAAACCACGAGAGCGACAAGCCGATGATAAGAGCGATTGCCGCCAGCAATATCAGGACCGCAAGGGCCTGTGCGCGGTGGTTTTCTATCCAATTGCGGGCATCGCCGAGGCGCGTTTGCATGGTGCTCATGAGCTCACGCCCTCCTGAGCGCTAATTCTAAGTTGGATGTATTTGACCTTATTGCCGATCTGCTCGTCGGCATTGTTGTACAGCGCCGAGCAGATGGCGGTGTCGCCGAAGGATATGTCAGCCGAAACCGCAGGAGCGTTGGCGGCACTCGTGCCGTTTGCCGCGCCATAGAAGTAGTTCGCTTTATGCGCGTTCATATCTGCCTGCAGAGCGCCGTAGTCAGACTTTGCGTCGCCCGCCGCCGCAAACAGGTTCTTGTAGTAATTCGTGTTGCCGGTAAGGACGAAGTTTTGGAAGTACTCCGGCCACACCCAGTACAGGCTGATGGTGACGGGTTTGTTCGTTGGCTTGTTCACATCGCCGTTTTCGCAAAATTCGCACTTGCGAATCTCGATCTTGCTATCAACCACGCGGCCCGAGTAATACCCGTTCTGGTCGCAGCTCGTAAAGAACAGCAAGTGGCCTTTGATCAAGCCAAGGAGCGCCTCCGCCTCGGGCGCCAGCGTTCCCCCGTCCCCAACAACGCCAACAGTGTTCGTGACCTTAAGCAAGCGCGACAGACTGATCGTGACCCCGTCCAGGTCACTCACCAGCGGCTTCACCGTAAATGTAATCTTGCCGCGAGCACCCGGGTACAGAGAGCCCGCGGTCTCGTTGTTGAGGTTGGAGCCGAGCGTTACCGTCATGGCGTCGGTCGTATCCAGGCCATCGATGGCATACTTTTCCTCGGGCGTGCGCTCGGAGCGCTCGTAATAGCCCACGTGCGCGCCGGACTCACCCTCGCCCGCGGCGGTCAGCGTGTACCGATCCGCCTTCGCCCCGATCGTGCCCCCCGTGGCGCTCACTCGGTTATTCGCAGCAAACCAGGCCAGGCATGCAAAGATGGCAACGATGGCAGCCAGCACAAACAGACCGCTCACCAGGAAATCCTTCCAGAAATCCTTGAGGGTCCGCACGTGCTCGTCGGCAGCTTGACGGTACTCGGCCGCTGTCTTGTGCTGCTGGAGCTCGCTATGTCGGTCCATGCCACTCATCGCTTACGTTTGCCCTGCTTGCGGGCTTGCCATCCTTTTCCGCTCGGTCGCGTTTATCCGTTGTTCGCAGGTAGAGAATTCAGGCAGAATACAACACCATACGATAAGGTAAAAGAATAGCATTGACCTGCGGTTTGCTCCACGGCGCAAACCTTAACGATGTCTTAAAAGTCAAACCCTTGGCGCAAGGGGGCAGGTTACTTCGCGCCAACATAGCGCAAACAAACCTGACCACTTGCACCAATCCGTGGCACCGGGCAGCGGACACACGGCGTGCCGCCCCTTAACACCCCAACGCGCGAACGGGTATCACGTAGATACCGTCCTCGACCTCGCGGGCGTACTCACCCACCCCCACAATCACGGCCATAAACTCCGGTTCGCGTGTGCGTGAACGAGGATTTCCACAGACCTTCTTGCGAACGCGCTTGAGGCTCTCGACGCCGGCGTTCGCTTTATCTTCACTCACCTTAATCTCAAAGGCGGCCCACCGTCCGTCGGCTAGCTGCACGATAGCATCGCACTCAAGACCCGAATCGTCGCGATAATAGCGCACGGGCGTGCTATCCAGCAGGTCGAGCGAACGTGCGTAGACCGAAAGGTCGCGTATGACCAAATTCTCAAACACCAGACCAAATGTCTGCCAGTCGGCAAGCAGCGCCTGCGAGGACATACCTAGCAAGGCGCAAGCAAGGCTCGGATCTGCCAGATAGCGCTTGGGCTTGACGGTAAAGCGCCGTTTGTCGCGCGCGGCGGGAACCCAACCGGGAACCTCCTCGAGAATGAACATGCCTTTGAGGGCATCCAGGTACCTGCGCACCTTGGTCTCATCGGCAAACGCTGCGGGTTCCTCCTCGGCACCGAACATATCCATAAGAATCGTTTTATACGTGGTTGCCTGTCCCAGATTGCCCGCGATCGATGCGGAGACTCGACGAGCAATATCGGGGTCGAGACCGACCGCCGGGAAGCTGCTCGAAAACGTGGTGTTGAGATATTCGCGGGCGATGAGCTGGGCGTCAGCCGAAACCATATCGATCGCCTCGGGCCAGCCGCCGCGGCAAGCGGCTTCGACAAGCCCCGGTGTATCGCCATCGCACCGGCAGGGCTCAAAACGATGCTCAAACAAGCCCGCCAGGCTCACCTTGCCGTTGGACTCACCTGTCTCGGCAAGCGTCATGGGGTGCATGCGGATGCGGCCGATGCGGCCAGCTCCACTATGCGCGGGCGCCTCCGCCTTTGAGCCAAACGCGGGCGTGGCGGAACCTGTGAGGATATAGGCGCCGCGCGTACCCCGGGTGCGGTCAACCTCGTGTCTAACGTAGTCCCAAATCTGGGGAACGCGCTGCCACTCATCGATAATATGCGGACGGTCTCCCAGCAACATCATCGCCGGGTCGGCACGCGCGAGGTCGAGATTCTCGTCGACATACGAGACGGACGCCCCGTGCTCGAGCGCGGCCCACGTCTTGCCGCACCACTTGGTGCCCGCAATCTCGACCGCACCAAAGACACGAAGGTAGCGCTCGATTTGCGCATCCACGATACGTGGGATGTATCCGTCCCGATGTAGCCTCTCGCCTGCCATGAGCCACCCCCGCAGATTTCCAGTTCCTGCTTTCTGATTCTTCTATTCCACTGTAGCAAATTCGGATTTTCGGGTGGTTGCGATTCGGATTTTCGTGTTCATATAATTCGGACTTTCCTGTTCTAAGGATTCGGATTTTCGGATGCATAAGATTCGGATTTTCTGAACCCGCTGGTCAGGGGCATCTCTTATTGGCAAAAAGACGGGGAGCACCGATACGGCACTCCCCGTCCACTCAATACGCGATGGCTTTCTCGGCTACAGCTCGTTGGCCGCGTGATACGCCGTGCGAATGGCGCTCGCGATGTCGGCGGTGCGCTCGCCCGAGCAGTCGCCCACGCAGGTCACGGGCACCGTCACGCCGTCCAGGTCAAACGCGTTGGCCTTGGAGCCCACGGCCATCACCACGTAATCGCAGGCGATCTTCACCGGCTCCTCGGCGCCGTCCTCGGTGGTGCGCACGGCCTCCACGCCCTCGTCGGTAATGGCGGTCAAGCGGGTCTTAACATGCTGCTCCACGTTGTGCTCGGCAAAGTCGCTCATAATCAGCGGCAGAATGGTCTCGGACTCGCCCGCGGCAATCTTGTCGAGCATCTCCACGATCGCCACCTCGCAGCCGTGCTGCAGCAGGTACTCGGCAGTCTCGGTGCCCACCAGGCCACCGCCAATGACGGCGACGCGGCCACTGAGCTCCACCTTGCCGGCCAGCACGTCCCAGCTCGAGACAACCTTCTCCGAATCGGCACCCGGAACGGGGATGACCACGTCGTGCGCGCCCACGGCCACAATCGCGGCGTCGGCGGCGTTGAGGTCCTCAGCGGTAGCGGCATGGTTGAGCTCAACCTTCACGCCCAGGCCGGGCAGAATCTTCTCGTAGTACTCGACCGAGCGCATGATCTCGTCCTTGCGCGGAGGCGCGGCCGCCAGCACAATCTGGCCGCCCAGATGATCGCTCGCCTCGTAGACGGTCACGTCGTAGCCGCGCTTGGCCGCCACGCGCGCGGCCTCCAGGCCGGCAATACCGCCGCCCACCACGGCGATCTTCTTGTCGCCCTCGCCCGGCTTGATGGCGATGGTCGCCTCGTCGCCGTTCTCGGCATTAAGCACGCACGAGATGTACTTGCGGTTTTGAATCGCGTCGACACAGCCCTTATTGCAGTTGAGGCACTCGCGAATGGGCTCGCCCGTGGCGGCCTTCAGCGCAATGTCGGGGTCGCACATGAGCGAGCGGCCATAGGCGACGATGTCGGCAGAGCCATCCTCCAGGATCTTCTCGCCGGCCTCGACCGAGACCACGCGGCCGACGGTTGCCACCGGCACGGAGACCAGGGCCTTGACGCGCTCGGCCACGGGCAGCGTCCAGTTGTAGGGCATGGCGCCCATGGGCGGAATGGTGTCGCCCATGTTGCCGGTGTGATTTGCCTGTGCAACCTGGATCATGTCGATGCCCGCGCCCTCGAGCAGCTTGGCAAACTCGCAGGCCTCGTCGGGCTGCAGGCCGCCCTTACCGCGCGGCGTGCCGTCGGGGTTCTCCATGATCACGGGGAGCTTGTACTCCACCATCAGCTGCGGCGCGGCTTCCTTAATGGCAGCGACAACCTCGAGCGCATAGCGAACGCGGTTCTCGAACGAGCCACCGTACTCGTCGGTGCGCTTGTTGAGGATGGCCGAGCACAGCGAACCCACCAGGCGGTCGCCGTGGACCTCGATGGCGTCGATTCCGGCCTGCTGCGCGCGAGCGGCCGAGGCAGCGATAGCCTCCTTGATCTGGGTGAGCTGCTCTACGCTCGCCTCGTTCGCGAAGTGCTGCATATCGTGGTGCAGCTTGGCGTATGCCTGCTTGCGGATCTCGTTGGACTCGGCCATCTTGGCGGCAAAGGTCTCCTCGTCACCGGCGGCCTTGGCTTCCTGCGCGGCCTTGGCGGCGGCCATGGATCCCATGACCATGCGGCCGACGCCGGGCACGTCGTACTCGGGGTGGAACAGCTGCAGCGCGACCTTGGCACCGTGCTTGTGGACGGCGTCGGCCAGCGCCTTAAACGTGGGGATCTGGGCGTCGGTCGCCAGCTTGGGCGTGGGGCTCGCGGTCATGACGGGAGCAACGTCGCCGATGACGATGTAGCTCACGCCGCCACGGGCCAGGCGCTCGTAAAAAGCCAGGCTGCGCTCGCCGATGGAACCGTCGCGCTCCTCATAGCCGGTGGTCAGCGGCGGGAACATAATGCGGTTTTTGAGCTCAAGGGGGCCAACTGTAATGGGCTGGAGCAGTTTGGATGCAGGTGCGGTCATGGACATTCCTCTCTTGTAGTCGCGGCGGCGATGGTGCCGCGTAGTTGTCTAGAGGATATGACATGGGGGTACAGCGGCACAACGGAAATCGGCGAATATCAGGTGACGGCAGGTGGATGGGGCGGGGCGGCCCGTCGGTTTGTCTCAATCTGTAACAGTTACTCGGCAAAAACCGGGTCTTACTGTTACAGATCAAGACCTTCCTCTCAACCCATCCTCAACAATCTAGATCTGTAACAGCTAGGCCCACTTTTGACCCCCACCTGTTACAGATCGAGACAAACCAATCTAGCCTGCCGAAAGATCTCAATCTGTAACAGTTACTCGGCAAAATGGGCCCCAGATGTTACGGATTTAGACAAACGGGACCCGCCTGCTAGAAAATCTCAATCTGTAACAGCTGCCCGGCAAAATCCGTCCCTCGTGTTACAGATTTAGACAAACGCGGTCCAAACCGCCGGTATATCTCGATCTGTAACACCTAGCCGCCCAAATCGGGTCTTGGTGTTACAGATCGAGATCTTTGATTGAGAGGCTGAGAATTGAACCGAAGAAACGATCCCGGGATAACAAAAAAGCTCGCCGGCTAGGCCGACGAGCTGCAAGTTCTTGGTCGCGGGGGCAGGATTTGAACCTACGACCTCCGGGTTATGAGCCCGGCGAGCTACCAGACTGCTCCACCCCGCAATGTCTGGGCGCCTCATGTGCGCAAAAAAGAATATTACGTGGGAGTTCGGTAAACGGCAAGGAAAATCTCGTAGAGCATAATTCCTTCATATTTAAACCCCTCAGCCCATATCACTGTAACCGAATCGCAGCCGAGCGCCGTCGACGGCGCGTATACAATGGTGCGCGTCCTTTTATGCCAACACTGGGAGTAGACATGTTGCTCGCTATCGATATGGGAAACACGCAGACGGCCATGGGCCTGTTTGACGGAGACGAGCTGGTGCAGTCGTGGCGCATGCCCACCGACCGCTCCTATACCGCCGACGAGATCCATGTGCGCCTGATGGGTTTCTTTAAGATGTACGGCCTTTCGCTCGACGCGGTCGACGCGATCGCCTTTGCCGGCGTGGTGCCGCAGCTCTCGCGCGAGTGGCACGCCGTGGCCGACCGCATTGCCGCGGACGCCATCGTCATCGGGCCGCAGACGGCCGCCGTAACCAAGCTGCGCGCGGCGCGCCCCCAGGCCGTAGGTGCCGATCGCGTCGCCAACGCCGTTGCGGCCGAGACCTTCTACGGCGCCCCGGCAATCGTGGTGGACTTTGGCACCGCGACCAATATCGACGTCATCGATAAGGACGGTTATTACATTGGCGGAGCGATCGCGCCGGGCATCCGCATCTCCATGGACGAGCTTGCCGCCCGTGCCGCCAAGCTCGCCAGCGTTCCGCTCGAGGCGCCGGAGCACGCCATCGGCCGCGATACCGAGGAGTGCATCAAGGTCGGCGCCGTAACGGGCGCCGCCGCCATGGCCGAGGGCTTGGTCGCGCGCATGAAGCGCGAGCTGGGCCGCGAGGACGCCACCGTTATCGCCACGGGCGGTCTCGCCGGCATCGTCGCCGATTCGACCGATGCCTTCGACGTGGTCGACGGGCAGCTCACCATCAAGGGCATCTGCGAAATCTACCGCCGCATGCAGGAGCTGGGGTAAGACGGGACTTAAGTCGAGCACGCCCGATGTCACAGCCCCGCAAACGTTCGCCAAGCCCATTCCTCAAAAACGAAATTTTTTCAGTTTTGAGGAATAGGACCGAGATGCCGCGCTACGGTCACACAGAAGCCCTCCCCGGTGCAGGCCGAAGAGGGCTTCGTTGTCATCGTTATCTTTGAGCGCTGACGCCCCGCGCTACAGCCCGCGAATGCGCACGGCCTCGGGCGGAAACTCCTGCTCGCCGGCATCGGTCTTGATGGTCGCACGGCCCCAGATGTCCAGGCCCGCAAACACACCGACCGCAAGCGGCAAACCGCTGGGCGACACCGCCGCAACTTGGCGACCGAGCAGCGGCACCATGTCGAAGTACTCGCCCAGCACGGGGGCCAGCGGACCTGCGGCGCCCTGCGGCGTGTTGGCAACAGCCGCCCAGGCGTCCACGCGGGTCAGCACGGCGGCAGCCAACTCCTCGACCAGCGCTTCGTCGGCCGCATCCACACCGAGCTCGCTCAGCGCCGAACGTTCAATATCCACCGTCACGGCACCGAACATGCCCGCAGCACCGGCGCCGCCGTTGACGGCGACGCGCCCGAACGACGTCTCGAACGCGGGCGCGCCGCACACGATATTGCTCGGCCACTCAATGCCCACCTTGCCGGCAAGGTCCAGGCCCGGCGTCGACGCTGTGCCCACGAGCGCGTCCATCATGCCCATCGCCGCCACAAACGGCAGGCCGTGGAAGGCATGCATGTTCACGTCCGGGCGCACGACCAGCGAAAACGTCAACGACGTCTCGCCCGCGCTCCAAGCGCACCAGCCCGCGGACGCACCCTCGCGGCCCGCGTCGCGCGCGGCGTCAAGCTCGGTGCCAACGGCCACAGCATTCATCTCAATCATCTACATACGCCCCAATTCGCCCACGATATGCCCCACGCGGTCCTCGGGCTCCTTGACCTCTACGCCGTTGTAGCGGAAGAACCGCGCTGGGTCGTGCATCAGGTCCTCGAGCGGCACCAGCACAAAGTCGCGCTCGCCGATCAGCGGATGCGGCAGGCGCAGTTTTTTGCCGCCGTGGATCTCGCCGTCCATCCACAGCAGGTCCAGGTCGATGGTGCGCGGGCCGTTGACCTTGGCCTTCTTGGAGCGGTCACGCCCCAGCTCGACCTCGATCTTCATAAGCTCGTCGAGCAGCACCAGCGGCGCCAGCTCGGTCTTGATCTCGATGACGGCGTTGGCAAACGCATCTTGGCGCGTCTCGTAGGCCGGCTCGCTCTCGTAGATGCGCGAGCAGTTGGACACGCAGGTGAGCGGAATCTCGGCGATCATGTCGCGTGCGGCGCGGATGTTGTCGCAACGATGCCCCAGGTTGGAGCCCACGGCCACAAACGCACGGCGCGGTTGCGGCTTGGCGACAGCCCAGTAACCGTTCAGGAACTGCGCAAAGCCGGTAACGTCGTGCACGCGCACGACGTTGGCACCGGCCTGGATAGCGCCCAGGCACACGCCAAACGTGGCGGCATCGCGCGCGGCCGCCTCGGTCACGCCCGAGACGGCGCCCACAAAACGCTTGCGCGACACGGCGCACATGAGCGGATAGCCCAGCGACGCCATCTTGGCGGTCTCGCGCTGGATGACGATATCCTCGTTGGCCGTCTTGCCAAAGCCCGGACCGGGATCGATACAGATGCGGTCGCGCGACACGCCGGCATGGATGAGCGTGCGGGCCTGGTCGGACAGAAAGCCCATGACGCGGCGCATGATGGGCGCCGAATCGGGCAGGGTAAAGCGGCGGAGCTGAGAGGTGGGCACGTAGGCCTCCTCGCGGCGGGCGCTGCGGCGCATCATGGCGGCCAGGTGGTCATTGGGCTCCGGCACGGGCTCAGGGTTCGCAGCGGCCTCGGCGACAGGGGCGACCTGCTCGGCGGCCGATGCCTCCTGCTTCTGCTCGTCCGTGGGCTCCGGCGCAGGCTCCGGATCGCCAAACGGCAGCGAGGGCTGCACCACGCCGCCCGGCAGCTTGGCCTCCGTCTTGGGCTCGCCCAGCAGCTTGCCGCGACGGCGGCGGGCAGGCTTCTCGACCTCGCGCGCAGCCTCGGCGGCCGCCTCACGCGCCTTCTCGGCAACAAACGCCGCGGCAGAGGTATCGAGCTGCACCGTCGCATGCGTGCGAGCGCTCGCAGCGACCTCGCCGGCGTGCATCACGATGACGCCGCAGGTGCTCGTCGCGACAAACTCGACCATCTTGGGGTCGGTGAAGCCCGTCACGTCGTTGACGATCGAGGCGCCGCAACGCACGGCCGCCTTGGCAACCGCCACGTGGCGCGTGTCGATCGAGACGATGGCGCCCTCTTTGGCCAGCGCGCGCACCACGGGCAGCACGCGGCGAGCCTCCTCGTCGGGGTTGACCGGGGTAAAACCGGGGCGCGTGGACTCGCCACCCACGTCGATGATGTCGGCGCCGGCGTCGAGCATCGCCAGGCCGTACTCGATGGCGGCATCCGGGTCGAAGTGCTCACCGCCATCGCTAAACGAATCGGGCGTCACGTTGAGGACGCCCATGATGCGCGGGCGGTCAAAGCTGAGCTCGTACTTTCCGCACCGCCATGTCTTGCTATCGTTCGCCATGAACATCCTCCTAAAATGCCCGCGCCGCCGCGCTCGGGCGCTGGCGGCGGGGTCGCTTTGCAATCAGTCTTTCTATTGTATCCGCGCACACGGGCTAGAACGCAAACGCGGCCGCGATGTCGCAAGAAATCAGCAGGTCGGCATTTGCATCCTGATCGGTGGGAGCAAGATTGCAAATGGTCAGCGTATCGCCGGTAAAGTAGCGCGTAAGGCCCGCCGCCGGATACACCACGAGCGAGGTCCCGCCCACAATGAGGGCATCGGCCGCGGCGATGGCGGCAACGGCGCCGGTCAGCACACGCTCATCGAGCGGCTCCTCGTAGAGCACCACATCGGGCTTGATGCGCCCGCCGCACGCAGGACACACGGGCACACCCGCGGCGTCCTCGTGCTCGCGCGAGCAAATCCACTCGGCGCTATAGACCGCGCCGCACGACTGGCAAATGTTTCGATGGACCGATCCGTGCAGCTCAAACACACGCCGCGAGCCGGCCATCTGATGCAGGCCGTCGATATTTTGCGTCACCACGGCATTTAGCTTTCCGGCGCGCTCCAGCTCGGCCAGCTTGGTGTGGCAGCGGTTGGGCTTGGCGCCAAGCGCGATCATCTTGGTGCGGTAGAAGTCGAAGAACTCGGCCGGATGCGCCTCATAAAAGCTATGCGAGAGCATGGTCTCGGGCGGATAGGCAAACTGCTGGTGATACAGGCCGTCCACGCTGCGGAAATCGGGGATGCCACTCGCCGTGGAAACACCCGCGCCGCCAAAGAAGACCACGCGCTTGTGGGTGCCGAACAGCTCTTCCAGCGCGGCGGAGGCCTGCTTGGGATCCGTTATTGCCTGCGTCATATGAGTCCTCCGTCCTTGTTGGTCGGATGGCGGCGGGCGCTTGCCCGGCGCGCAGCCTTTGGGTCGACACGCGCGGAGCCCACCACCGCCCCTGTTGCGCTAATCTTAAGCCTGCCAACCCCGTCGAAAGGACACCATGCCTCAGACTTACACTTTCGCCTCGTGGAACGTCAACGGCCTGCGCGCCGTGCTCAAAAAGGACCCGAGCTTTATCCAAATCGCGCAAGAACTCGATGTCGATATCCTGGCGCTGCAGGAGACCAAGCTGCAGGAGGGCCAGGTCGATATCGACCTGGCCGGCTATCACCAAACCTGGAGCTACGCCGAGCGTAAAGGCTATTCGGGCACTGCGGTCTTTAGCCGCCAGGAACCGCTGCGCGTGCTGCACGCCGACGCACTGCTGCCCTACGCTGGCGAGGGCGAGGCGGCCGAGCTCGTCGCCCAAGCCACAACCGAGGGCCGCGTCTGCGCGCTCGAGTTCGACAAGTTTTGGTTTGTGGATGTCTACACGCCCAACGCCCAAAATGAGCTCGCGCGCATCGACGTGCGCATGGCCTGGGACGATGCCTATCGCGGCTTTTTGAACGCGCTCGAGCGCGAGACCGGCAAACCCGTCGTAACCTGCGGCGACTTTAACGTGGCGCACGAGGAGATCGACCTTAAGAACCCCAAGTCCAACCGCGGCAACGCCGGTTTTTCGGACGAAGAGCGCGGCAAGTTTACCGAGCTGCTCAACGCCGGGTTTACCGATACCTGGCGCGCGGCAAACCCCGACGTCGAGGGCGTCTACAGCTGGTGGAGCTACCGCTTTAATGCTCGCAAGAACAACGCAGGATGGCGCATCGATTACTTCCTGGTAAGTGATTCAATCGCCGCCGACGTTCGCGACACCGGCATCCGCGGCGACATCTTCGGCAGCGACCACTGCCCCGTCACCCTCACGCTAGAGTTCTAGCCCCAACTGATCCCCTGGGGACGGAGGAAAAGGGATCATTTTCACCTCGCGAGGGAATCCACGCGACCCGCCCGCCACGAAACTGGCCCATCTACTACGTTTAAGCCACCGCCCTCAACCACAGCGAACAACGCAAAAAGAAAACCGCAGGTAGAAAGCCTGCGGTTTTTCATAAAACGCGGTCATGGTCGGGGGTATCAGGCTAAACGTAGTAGATGGGCCAGTTTCGTTGCGGCCGCCGTCAACTGATTCCCTGGGGACGTCTGGGGACAGAAGAAAACGGATCAATTAGGCTCTTGAGGACCACGATGCCCGTCATATCAGCCGGCCATTTCAAAACTATGCCGGTTTACGGGGCTGAATCGCGAACCCCCCAACCATACGCAATTCCGAGATAATAAAACCGCAGGTGAACGGCTTGCTCAATTTCGAAAAAAGCCGGTATGGTCTGTCTGCGCCAATCTAGCCCCGTAAACCGGCATAGTTTTAAAATGGCACTTCTGCAGTATTGATTCCCACCCCGGCGCAACCGCCATTACAGCCCGTACTTCGCGACGACGCGGTTGATGCGGCGACACCAGGGCCTGTACAGGGCGGCCAAGAACACACAGGTCGCGAGGCCGTGTGTGATATCGAACGGCACTGCCGTGGCAAGACGCGCCACGGCTCCCGCCCACGTGAGCGGCTGCACAAAACCGATGATGTCATACGCGTTGATCACCACGCCGTACAGCAAACCCGATGCAAAGCCGTACGCCATCAGGGCCGGCATGCGCACGGTTCCACCCGCACGGTCGAACGCGCCCGCATGCGCCAGCGCGCCGCCAACATAGCCAACCAGACCCCAGGCATACATCTGCCATGGCGTCCACATGCCCTGCCCAAAAAAGAAGTTGCTGGTCAGCGCCGCCAGCGCGCCGACTATAAAGCCGTTACGACGACCGAGTGTCGCCCCGGCGATAATGGCGATGGCACTCACGGGTTTAAAGTCGGGAATGGGGCCAAACAAGATGCGCCCCGCCGCGGCCAACGCCGCCAACACCAGCGTGGGCATAATCTGTCGCAGGCCCGGGCGCGACGCCTCGTAGCCCGCAAAGAACAGCGCGAGCACCAGCGCTACCACGACAAGCATGCCAAGCGCCGCCTGCTCAATGCCCGCCAGCAACGCCGCAGTCATCACTGCCGGCACCGCCAGGAGCAGCGGAATCTCCATTTTTGTGAGTAGGCGCGAGGCGCGATGATCCATCATCCCATCACGCCCTGTAGAACACGTTGTCGGAAAAAAAGTCGGCCGGCGGCTCCATGCAGGCAATCTCACCGTCGAACATCATGGCAATGTCATCGGCAACCTGCTCGGCAAAATCCAGATCGTGCGTGGCCATGATGACGGTACCGCCAGCCTCCGCATGGCCACGCAGGGCGCGGGCGATGATGCGGCGGCTGGCCAGGTCCAAGCCCTTGGTGGGCTCATCGAGCAATAGCAGTTCGGGGCCAATCAGCAGCAGTTTTGCCAATGCAAGCAGTTGACGCTGTCCGCCCGAAAGATCGTACGGGTGGCGCCCATCCAGGCCCGACAGCCCCAGGCTCGCCGCGCGCTCCCGCGCCACAGCCTCGTCATATCCGCAGGTCGAAGCCCATTCCATCAGCTCATCGCGCACCGTCTCGGCAACCAGCAACGCCTTGGGATTCTGAGGCAGCAGCGCTGCCGATCCCGCCCCGCGCTCCATATGCCCACGCTGCAACTTGACCGTCTTGGCCAGCACCGAAAGCATTGTCGACTTCCCGCAGCCGTTACCACCCACAACCGCATGCACCGCGCCAGCCGAGAACGCCGCATCGAGCCCACGCAGCACCCAGCCGGACGCCCGATCGTAGCGAAACCAGCTCCCTGCCAGGGTGGTAGCCGGCCCAGCGTGCATTTTTGGGAGTATTCGGCATCCACCGGCGCGCGATGGCGCCCCCGAGTCACCCTGCGGCAGTATTTGCGCCCCAAATTCAGCCGATTTGTCCGATTTCAGTCCTTTTTTTGCACCCGGAGCGCCCCCGCGCGGGTCCAAAGAGCCCGGCTGGCCACTGGCGCTGCTGAAAACTCCGTTTTTTGCACGCCGCGAGGCACCCCACCCCGGCACCTCGCCAGAAAACAGCTCTTCACGGTGCCCCAGGGAGGCAATGTCAGCCACCTCGCACACGCATCCGTCCTCAATCCGGTACGCGCACGTCGCGTATTCGAGCATCGGGCGCGGCTGGTGCGTTGCCACGACAACCGTGCAGCCCAACTCGCGATTCACGCGAAACAGTGCGTGCAGAAAACTCTTCTCGGCAACGGGATCGAGCTGAGACGTGGGCTCGTCGAGCAGCAGCACACGCGGGCGCAGTGCCAGGACGGCGGCAAGCGACAGCAGCTGCTTGCGGCCACCCGAAAGCGTATCGGTATCGCGATGAAGCCAGTCCTCCAGACCAAAGAAATAGCTGGTCTCGGCAACACGGCGGCGCATCTCGTCGCGCGACATGCCTAAGTTTTCCAGGCCAAACGCCATCTCGTGCCACACGGTCTCGCACACAATCTGGTTCTCGGGATCCTGGAACACGTAGCCCACGCGCTCCGCAGACGCGCGCACGTCCATGTCGGCAACGTTCTCGCCCAGCACGCGCAGCTCGCCAGTGCATTCGCCCGCCGGCGAAATCTCGGGCTTGAGCAGCGACAGCAGCGTCGACTTACCCGATCCGGTACCGCCAACAAGCAGCGCAAATGCACCTTGGGGAACAGACCAGTCGAGTCCCTCGAGCACCGCAGCATCAGCCCCAGGGTAGGAAAAGCTCAGGCTCCGCACCTCAATCGCCGGCATATCCGGGCCGCACGCCGCGCCCGACACCGGGCCCCTATCCAACCGAGCCATCAGCCAAACCTCTTCTCATCGATCGCATGCAACACACAGGGCAGCGCCATCCAGGCCGCATATACGACATAGCCCAGCCACGGCGCCGGCACCGATAGTTGCGGGTAAAACGAATACTGCGTCGTCGCGGTCCATGCCACCGCCACCGCGGCGGCACCAAACAACGCAAGCCCAACCAGCGCGGCAACATCGCCGCGCCCCAGCCGATACCGCGCGTACGTCGTTCGACGCGTCGCAGCACCCCATCCGCGCGAGCGCATGGCGTCCGCGCGCTCCAGCGAATCCTCCATGCCCCAGCCCATCAACACACTCGATGCACGCAAACGCGAACGCACGGGGTCGGCCGGCGCGCGCCCCGGTACATCAATCGCATCCTGTACCGCCAGTACCGTACGACCGCGGCGCAAAAACTGCGGGATAAGCCGCATACACATCGAGATCATGAGCGCGATCACCGGCGCGGTGTTACCCAAAAGCGCAAGCACCTTGTCGTAGCTAAGCATCGATGCCGCAGCCTCAAACCACAGCACGCTCGCCACAAACAGCCCGCCCATGCATAGGCCGTAAACCATGCTCTCCAGATACACCGCGCGCATGCCAATACGGAACAGCTCTGTCGAGCCCGAGGCGCTAAACAGCGGGTTGAGCACCGCGATGATCAAAATCACCGGCAGCTGCCAGCGAAGCGCCCCCAACGTACGCGCGGCGCCGCGCGTCGCAAACCCGTACGCCAACCCGCCCGCAAGCGACAGCGCAATCAGCACCGGCTGCATCGAGAACATGGTGAATCCCAGCGTCAGCACCATGTAGAGCGCCGGCACCGCCGGATGCGACATCGAAAATGCCGCGACGAGCTCGTTGCCCGATTCCTCTCGCATGATGTCCACGGGCACCTCCCATCCCCTCGCGCAAAACGCCAACGCCGCAGCGCCGCCGCCATGCACAACCAGCGCAAACGCCACGCCGGCGGCGCAAGCCTCAACCGCCGCAAACCAATCGCTACGCGCTCAACATATGCCTGCGGTATCATATTGCGCCGTGTATCGTTTCCAAACACACGTCTCTATAACGTAACAGGAGATCACATGGACGCAACCGCAATTATCCTCGCTGCCGGCGAGGGCACCCGCATGAAGTCGAACCACTGCAAGGTTTCGCACAAGATCCTGGGCAAGCCCATGGTTCAGTGGATCGTCGACGCCACCATCAAGGCCGGCTGCAGCCGCGTCGTGGTCGTCATCGGCAGCCACGCCGACGAGATGCGCGCCCTCGTCGACGGCGCCTACGCCAGCAGCGCCACCAAGGTCGAGTGCGTCGAGCAGACCGAGCGCCTGGGCACCGGTCACGCCGTGAAGGTCGCGCTCGAGGCCTGCGGCATCACGCAAGGCCCCGTCGTCGTGCTCAACGGCGACCTGCCGCTCATCACCGCCGACACCGTCGCCAAGTTCGCACAGACCGTCGCTACCGGCGAGCTCGCCTGCACCGTCATGACCATGACCCCGCCCGACCCCTTCGGCTACGGCCGCATCAAGCTGGGCGCCGACGGCCAGATCGAGCGCATCATCGAGCAGAAGGACTGCACGCCCGAGCAGGCCGCCACGCTGCTGGAGTGCAACGCCGGCTGCTACGCCTTCGACGGCGCGCAGCTCGCCGCCCACATCAACGAGATCGGCAACGACAACGCGCAGTCCGAGTACTATCTGCCCGACATGCTCGAAATCCTCAAGGGTCACGGCCAGGCGGTCTCCATCTTCCACTGCGATGACTACCGCGACGGCCTGGGCGTCAACAGCCGCATCCAGCTCGCGCAGCTCACCGCCATTGCGCGCGACCGCATCAACGAGCACTGGATGGCCGAGGGCGTCACGTTCATCGATCCCACGCAGGCCTGGATCGGCCCCGACGCCGTTATCGGCCGCGACACCGTCGTGTGGCCGCAGACGCATCTGATCGGCCACGTCACCGTGGGCGAGGAATGCCAGCTCGGCCCCAACAGTCGCCTCACCGACACCACCGTCGGCAGCGGCTGCACCATCGATGAGACCATCGCCATCGAGGCCGTCATCGAGAACGGCGTCGACTGCGGCCCGCGCGCCTACCTGCGCCCGGGCACCCACATGCTCGACGGCTCCAAGGCCGGCACGCACGTGGAAATCAAGAAGTCCACGATCGGCGAGGGCTCCAAGGTTCCGCACCTGTCCTACATCGGCGACACCACCATGGGCTCCGGTGTCAACGTGGGCGCGGGCTCCATCACCTGCAACTACGATGGCGTGCACAAGCACAAGACCGTCATCGGCAAGGATGCCTTCATCGGTTCCGACACCATGATGGTCGCGCCCGCCCAGATCGGCGACGGCGCGCTTGTGGCCGCCGGCTCCGTCATCACCGAGCCGGTCCCGGCAGATGCACTCGGCCTGGGCCGCGCCCGTCAGGTAAATATTGAGGGCTGGGCCGCCAATTACCGCCGCCGTCTGCACGAGGACGACAAGGCATAACGTTTTACCAAGCATCTAAGGAGCTGTTCCATGGGGGGCGGCTCCTTTTTCTATCGTGACCTGCGCGACCGGATGAGTGGTCGGTTCGTGTCCGTTGACGGTAAAGACGTTATCAAGACCCGATTAACCCCGCCGCGCGGTTACAATGCAAAAAGGCATCTATATGGCATTCGATGTATAAAGGAGAAGGGTAATGCCGATTAATGATCCCGAGAAGTCGGAGAATATGCGCAAGTCCATTCGCGTGTATTCCGGTTCCTCCAACCGTCCCCTCGCTCAGAAGATCGCTGAGTACCTTGGGGTCGAGCTTTCGGGCCTTACGCTAAAGCAGTTCGCCAATGGTGAGATTTACGCCCGCTACGACGAGACCGTCCGCGGCGCCGACGTCTTCCTGATTCAGTCCGTGGCCGGCGGCAACGTCAACGACATGCTCATGGAGCTGCTCATCGCCACCGACGCTGCCAAGCGCGCATCCGCCCGCTCCATCACCGCCGTCATCACCCACTACGGCTATGCCCGCCAGGACCGCAAGGCCGGCCCGCGCGAGCCCATCACCGCCCGCCTCGTCGCCAACCTGCTCGAGCGCGCCGGCGTCAACCGCATCATCACCCTCGACCTGCACCAGGGCCAGATCCAGGGCTTCTTCGATATCCCGGTTAACCACCTGTCCGCGCTGCCGCTGTTTGGCCAGTACTACAACAACATGCACTTCGACACCGACAACCTGGTTGTCGTCTCCCCCGACGTGGGTCGCGCCAAGGCCGCCAAGAAGCTGTCCGACATGCTCGGCTGCGACCTGGCCATCGCCCACAAGGGCCGTCCGCGCCACAACGCCGCCGAGGTCATGGGCATCATCGGTGACATCAAGGGCAAGACCTGCGTCATCAACGACGACATGATCGACACCGCTGGCACCCTGTGCGCCAACGTCAAGGAGCTCAAGGCTATGGGCGCCGGCGACATCTACGTCTGCGCCACCCACGGCATCTTCTCCGGTCCGGCCATCGAGCGCCTGAACGATGCCCCCATCGTCGAGTGCGTCGTCACCGATGCCATTCCCGTCGAGGTCGGCGGCAAGATCAAGACCATCTCGGTCGCCGAGGAGTTCGCTCAGGCCATCTCCGCCGTTTACCACGAGGAGCCCGTCTCCACGCTCGTCGGCGGCGACTTCGCGCTGTAGTCGCATCGTCCTTGCAACCCGGCGCATCGCCGCCGAAACAGAAGAAACCCCCGCGCGCCCCCTTGCTTCGCAAAGGTCGCGCGGGGGTTTCTTCTGTTTCGGCGGCTCGCTCTGCCGCGGCCGTGCTTTTGTCTGGTGGGATTTCGCTGAAACGAAGTCTCGCCTTCGGCGGGCGTGGTAGCCTTTGTCGTTGATTGAACTATTTGTGTAACGAAGGGACAAATATGGCAGCTGCACAGCCGCTTAAGATTCGCATGGTTGCCGGACTTGGCAACCCTGGCGATGAGTATGCCGAGACCCGCCACAACGCTGGCTTCAAAGCAATCGACGAGTTGGCCCGTCAGGCCGGTGTCACGTACTGGAAAAACCAGGCCGGCGCCGAGGTCGCGCTCATCAACATCAACGACCCCGAGGAAGAGGGCGGCAAGCGTCAGATTGTGCTGGTCAAGCCACAGTCGTACATGAATACCTCGGGCGGTCCCATCTCCAAGCTTTGCCGCGAGTACAAAATCAAGGCCGAGGAGCTACTCGTAATCCACGATGAGCTCGATATTCCCGCCGGCGACGTACGCGTTAAGGTGGGCGGCGGCCATGCTGGCCACAACGGGCTGCGTTCCATCATCGACAAGATGGGCAGCCGCGACTTCAGCCGCATCCGCACCGGCATCGGCAACCCTCCCGGCAAGATGGCTGTCGCCGACTACGTGCTCAAGCAGCTGCGCGCCCGCGAGGCCGAGGACTTCCAGGATACCTGCGCCCGCGCCGCAGACGCCGCCGGCCTGGCGATCGTGCACGGCGTAATCTACGCCCGCGATCACGTCAACGGCGCCGCTTCCGCCAACGGCAAGCACTAAAGCCTACCATTTAGGGACAGGTTTATTTTGGCAGGTTTTATCTGCGGAAACACCTCAGTTGTTGCATCGCAATCAACCGCGCGCCGACTTACACACATAGCGCCCCAAAGGGGGCCGACCTCATCACAACCCGAGGCCGGCCCCCTTTGCCGTTTTACCCGATAAAACTGACCAAAATAAACCTGCCCCTATTTGGTAGGCCAAAGTGGATAAACCCTGCTCCCAACCGCCGAAGATACACGTAAGCGACATGTCCATGAGGGTATAATTTGCACCGTATGTCTGCACAACGCCTGTGCGCGTACGGTTTTATTCGGGCTACCGTCCATTTCCGTGGAGGCACGGTTCGGTCGCCCTAACAAGAGAGGGGTTCTATGTATAAGATCCTGGAGAAGACGCAGTTCTCGGAGAAGGTGTTCAAGTTCCGCATCGAGGCGCCCGCAATCGCCAAGCATGCGCACGCTGGACAGTTCCTCATGGTTCGCGCCAATGAGACGGGCGAGCGTGTCCCGTTTACCCTGGCCGGCTGGAACGGTGACGAGGGCTGGGTCGAGTTCATCTTCATGGTGATCGGCAAGACCACCGAGATGCTTTCCACCTACGAGGCCGGCGAGTCGCTGCGCGACGTCGTGGGCCCGCTGGGCGTTCCCACCGAGATGGCTGAGGGCCCCTGCGCCGTCATTGGCGGCGGCGTCGGCCTGGCAATTGCCTTCCCGGTCGCCAAGCACCTGGTCGAGACCGGTCACGAGGTGCACGCCATCATGGGCGCCCGCACCAAGGACCTCCTACTCATGGAGGATCAGTTCCGCGAGCTCCTCGACGAGGACCACATCCACATCACCACTGACGACGGTTCCTACGGCGAGCAGGGCGTTGTCACCGCTCCGCTGGAGCGTCTGCTGCAGGACAAGGCCGTGAGCCAGGTCTTCTGCGTCGGCCCCGTTCCGATGATGAAGTTCTCGACCCTCACCGCCCAGAAGTACGACACCCCCATCACCGCGTCGCTCAACCCCATCATGGTTGACGGCACCGGTATGTGCGGCTGCTGCCGCGTCGAGGTGGGCGGCGTGACCAAGTTCGCTTGCGTCGACGGCCCCGACTTCGATGCCACCCTGGTCGACTGGGATGACCTTCGTGCCCGCCAGGCCGCTTACCGTTCCGAAGAGGGCGAGTCCCTCAAGGCCTATGAGGAAAAGAGCTGCGCATGCCACTAGTTAACGGTCGTTTCGTTGCCGATATGAAGTCGCCCCGCACCCCCGATAACGAGGAGCCGGCTGCCGAGCGCGCCTGCGACTTCCGCCCCGTCGACAAGGGCTTCACCGAGGAGATGGCGCTGGCCGAGGCCGAGCGCTGCCTCAACTGCAAGAAGCCGTTCTGTGTCGAGGGCTGCCCCGTCAACATCAACATCCCCCGCTTTATCGAGCAGATCCGCGAGAAGGACTTCGGCGGCGCCCTCGATACCATCCGCGAGGATTCCATGCTTCCCGCTATCTGCGGCCGCGTCTGCCCGCAGGAGAACCAGTGCGAGGGCAAGTGCATCCGTGGTAAGAAGTCCGAGCCCGTGGCCATCGGCCAGCTCGAGCGCTTCCTGGGTGACCGCCCCGAGCTCGCCTCCACGCCCAAGATGGCCCCCAAGAACGGCAAGAAGGTCGCCGTCGTCGGCTCTGGCCCGTCCGGCATCACCTGCGCCGGCGAGCTCGCCCGCAACGGCTTTGACGTCACCGTCTTTGAGGCCTTCTTTACCGGCGGCGGCGTGCTGGTCTACGGCATCCCCGAGTTCCGTCTGCCCAAGGCAGTCGTCAAGCGCGAGATTGACGGCCTGGAGGACATGGGCGTCAAGTTTGAGTACAACTCCGTCGTGGGCAACATGGCCACGGCCGAGGAGCTGTTCGAGCAGGGCTTCGACGCCATCTACGTGGCGACCGGCGCAGGCCTGCCCAAGTTCCTCAACGTCCCCGGCGAGAACCTGCCCAACGTCTTCTTCGCGAACGAGTACCTCACCCGCGTGAACCTGATGAAGGCCAACAAGTTCCCCGAGTACGACACCCCCACCAAGCACGGCAAGAACGTCGTCGTCTTTGGTGGCGGCAACGTGGCTATGGACGCCGTCCGTACCGCCAAGCGTCTGGGCGCCGAGCACGCCATCATCGCCTACCGTCGTACCGAGGACGAGATGCCCTGCCGTCGCGCCGAGCTGCACCATGCTAAGGCCGAGGGCGTCGAGGTTCTGCCGCTCGTCTCCCCGCTCGAGTTTGTCGCCGGCGAGGACGGCTCCGTGTGTGCCGTCAAGGTCCAGAAGATGGAGCTCGGCGAGCCCGACGAGTCTGGCCGCCGTCGTCCGGTGCCCATCGAGGGCGCCATCGAGGAGATCCCCTGCGACGTCGCGATCTCGGCTATCGGCACCAACGCCAACCCCTTCGCTGCCAAGATCGGCGGCAAGATGGAGCTCAACAAGTGGGGCTACATCGTCGCCGACGAGGAGACCGGCCAGACCACCGATCCCCGCATCTGGGCCGGCGGCGACATCGTCACCGGTGCCGCTACGGTCATTCTGGCGATGGGCGCCGGCAAGAAGGCCGCCGCTTCGATCACCAAGAGCCTGCTGGGCGAGTAATCACCTGCAGCGCTAGCCACCAAACGGCAAAGTCCCCGTCGAGCACACGCCCGGCGGGGACTTTTTCTATGCCGGCCGCCCGACCACCACGATGGGGACAGGCACCTTTGTGGTGGTTTGAGGCTTGGTCGGTCGTTTTGTCTCAATCTGTAACACCTGGAGCCCGTTGAGCTTCGTAGTTGTTACAGATCGAGACCTTGCGCCAGCCGCCTCCGCTTTGTCTCAATCTGTAACAGTTAGAGACCAAATTCCCCGCTACGTGTTACAGATCGAGACATTAGATTGGCGGCCGAGTAGTTCATCTCAATCTGTAACATCTAGAGCCGTTTTGGGCAGCTTGGTGTTACAGATTGAGATCTTGCAAAAGCCGAGAATGGGCGTTGTCGCCAAAACCTAACGCTTGCGACGCTTGGTCGCGGCGATGCCGGCCGCGGCAACGGTTGCGCCGGCGATGCTCAGAGCAGCGACCGTCATCGCGGCGGAGTCACCCGTGCTGGCAAGCTCCGTGCCGCCGGACTTCTTGCCGTTCTCGCCCTTACCCTTGGACTTGTCCGTCGTCACCGTAGTCGTCGTCGAAGTCGAACTGCCCGCAGGGACCCCGGCGCCACCAGAGCCATCCGTACCGCCACCCTGCTCGCCGCCGTCAGGCGTCGGCTCGGGCGTCGGGTCCGGATCGGGCGTCGGCTCAGGCACCGCCTCATCGGTCACAGTAATCGTAATGTTCAGACGCTCGGAATACTCGCTGTACGACATGCCAGGGCGCTGTGCCGCAATGCGCACATACATGTTGCTATCGAGCGCAATAGGCTCGGTGTACTTTACGCGGCCTTCGTCACGGCAGGGGCAGGTGTCGTTGGTGGTGTACCAAATCGTCGTGCCATCCTCGGCCGAAAGCTCCAGCTTCGTGCCCTTGGGCACCGTAATGTAGTTCTCCTTGGGCGACCATGCACCAAACGTCGTCGCACCAATCGTCGCCACCGGTCGCGCCGGTCGCACTGCCTCGGCAGACACGCGAACGTCGACCTGCTTGGACAGCGCCGTGTCATCCACCGTCGCCGTCAACGTCGTCAAACCGGGCAGAGCACCATGCAGCACAAACGTCGCCGCACCGTCCTCGCCCGTCACGGCCTGGGTGGCATCGACAGAGCAGATAGCCGAGGACTCCAGCCCAACACTAACCTTGGCGCCCGCAAACGGCTTGCCCGCCTTATCGGTCACGTGTGCCACCAGCTCAAAGTCACCGCCATCAAGCATGGTCACGGCCTGCTCCACGTTGAGCTTGAGCTTGTCGGCACGAACGCCCACGACAAGCTCGCCACTTGCCCAGCGCGCCATGGCCGTGCCGGCGTAGTTGCGAGCACCGTCGAGCTCAAACGCCACCGTTGAGCCCGCCTCACACGCATCGGCATAGCGAATACGCAGCACGCGCGACAGCGGCTTGCCATTGGAATCGTCCTGCTTGTCGAGCCACGCATACGTCACGTCGCCCAAGCCCTGCACACACAATGCGGCCAGGGTACCGTCACTCGCATCCATATACTGCGCAAACTCAACCTCGACGCAATCGGTATAGGCATGGGCCGAAACCACCTCGGGCGCCGCCGTCGACACCAAGCCAATGTTCACCTCAGTCTGAATCGGCGGCACGCGCAGCCAAGCCGAACGCGCCTCCTCATACCCGTCCCTGGTCACGCGCACCTGATACCAGCCGGTCGGCGTATTCCAGTTGTACGCACCGTCCGCACCCGTTGCAAGCGGATTGTCCTGCTCATACTCCTCGGCATCCCAACGCACTGCATTGGTACCGGCCGCATCGTCGGCGCTCCACAGCTCAACCGTCGCGCCTTCAACCGTATTGGACAGTAGGCCCTCGTACACCACGCCCGCAGGGTCGGGTGCAGCCTTGGCGGCCACATTGCGATAACGCGCCTCAAAAATCGACTGCATCTTCTCGTCCGAGATCAAGCCGTCCTTGTTGGCCTTGTAGACCTCGGCATCGGTCAGCTCGCCCCAGTTGACCGTAATACGATTCTGGCACGCGCGCTCCACCTGCTCGCAGGCAACATCGTAGGCGCATTCGGCATTGGTCAGCTTAATCGCGCGCTCCGAACCTACGCTGGTCGAAGCCGCGTCATAGGCAGCGCCCACCACGGTACCCGCCGAACCGGCCGTCAGCACGCCGGCGATTGTCATAATGGAGCCCACCGCCACATCGGTGCTATCGTGGCAGAGCTGGCGATACAGCAGATTCTCAAACGCACGCGCCTTCTCCATGGCATCGCGCAGCGCGTAAATGCACTTCCAGTCGTCCTCGGTCTTCTCGGGCTTGGCAAGCAAGCGCGTATGCTGAAGCTCATAGCCCTCGCGCTCGCCCTTCACCTTCTGCATACGGACGTTCACGTTCTCCCAGTTCTTGCTGGCATCGTTCACGCCGTAAATGCCGGTAAAGATGCCGATGCCCTGGGTCGCCGCGGGAAACGCCTGGCCGGCCGCCTTCCACGCATCGGTCTTAAAGACCTGTCCGAACATCTCGCACTCGATCTTATAGCTCTTGAGCGAACGAATCGTGCGGATGAGCTTCATATGGGCGCTCACGTCGCCGTTGCGCTTCCAGGCCATGAGCCATCCGCGCACCTTGGAGTTGTTGAGGCTATGGACCACATTCCAGTTGTCGTACAGGTTGTCCAGAATGTCGCACTGCATGGCGATCGAGTTAAACAGAAGCGCCTGGTTCTTGTTGTTATTGGAGTTCTCGATAAACTCCGACTCGATATAGGCCGTCTGCTCGCCATCGGGCGCGGCGACCTTAAAGCCCTTGACGATATCGTCGTCAGCCGCCTTGTAGCTCAGTGAGCTGCCGAGCGCCTGGCCCAAATCGTTAAACCCGCTCGTCGACTGGCCGTTGTACTCGCTGGCCTTAATGCCCGCACACTTGTTGAGCGCCGCAGCGGTTGCGTCATTCCAGCTTCCGTATTGGTTGAGCTGGCCGATACCCATCGACTGGCCCACCAGATCCTCGGCCTGCTGGGCAATAAACTCCGCTCGCGATGCATGGTCGACGAGCTCCTTGATGGCGGCCGCATCCGCAGCGTTCGCGCCCTGGGCCGCCGCGAGTTCCTGATACCAATCCTCGCTGGTGCCGTAAGCATCCTCAAAGATCATCTTGTCCACATTGACGCCATAGCTGTCGCCCTGCTGGGTCAGCAGCGCCGACGACCCGCCGACCGCGGCTTTGAGCTCAGCCGCAAACTGCGCGGCCTCGTCGTTGCCAGCACCATCACCCTCGCCGGCGCGGGCGGCAGGGGCGCGACGAGCCTTACGCGCAGCTCCACCTTGGGCTTCGTCCTCTTTACCGTCCTTGTCCTCTTCGGCAAACGCATCGGCGACCATCTGGTCAATCGCGTCGTTAAAGGCCTCGTCGACATCATTAAACGAGTTATCCATCATATACTCGTGCCACTGCTGCACGGCATTCGAGAACTCCTGCTGGCGCTCCTCGGCCGCGGCGGAATGCTTTTTGGCCGAAGCTTTGGCGTCAAAACTCAGCATGGTCATAAGCTGGGCATTGGAGATGCGGTAGGTCTGCGGCATAAAGATTTGCTCAAAGTTGCCGCAGTTCACATAGGTCGAGTCATTCGCCTTGTTAAACTCGTCGAGCAGCTTAAGGTAACCCTCGTCCACATACTCCGCGACATAGCGCACACGGGTACCCTCGCGCGACTTTTGAGTCAGAGGAATCGTCACCGTCTTGCCATCCACGCAGTCCACGTACAGGTCGAGCGTGTCGGCGGCCTCTTCGTTTCCCACCTCGAGCGTGATATCGAACGTCCAGTAGGCGTTCTTCTTTTGCGGCAGATGATGGAAGGTCCACAGACTCTTGCCGGTGTCCTTGCCATCCTTGACCAGGTTTTGCGTACCGCCACGATACGTCACATCAAAGTTCCAGACCGAAGCGCCCGGAACATAGCGCACATAGTTGCGAGCCGTCACCTCTGCGGCAGCGGCGGCGACATCGGTCGAGCCCACGCGCGCCTCGAGCGTCACACGCTCGGCGGCAAGCGTATCCTGCGGCAGGTCGTATTCAATCTTGGCACGACCGAGTTTATTGGTCTTGCCGGTGTACTTTGCAGCCGACGAGCCCGTCCCCACGGTGAGCTGCACGCTCTTGCCCGGCACTGCATAAACGTAGGCCACATTGCCCAGCAGGCTGTGAACGTCGGTGTTGTCGACCTCGATGCGCGATCCACTAACCTCGAGTGTGGTGCTTCCCAGCGGCAATGTCACCTCGCCCAGCGTAATGAGCGGCGAGACGGCATAGATGCCCGCGGCCTTAGGCTTAAAGCGCACAAACACATCGGCGCCCATGCCCTTCTTCATATTGAGAACGAGGTTGTCGCCCTCCCAAGTTGTGTTAGCCCACATGGCATCGGAGCAGGCGCCGGCTTCGCGAGCGCCTGCGGACACATCCTCGACGGCATCCTTGGCCAGCGGAATCTCAATCTTGGCAGCCTGGCTGTCCTTGAGCTCGTAATGAATGCGCAGCTCGGGCTCCGCGCCAACGACCGCGGACGAATCAGCGATAACCGAGCCCGCCGTCAGCCCGCGCTCGGCACGATACGTCTCCACGTCAAACGTGGGGACGTCGAGCGTCACGTCGAGCTGCTTGCCGTCCTCAATCTTCACCTGCTTTTGCGCGATATGCTTACCCACGGTCAGCCCTAGGCGGCTAAACGTGGAATAGCTCGTCGCTTGGATGTCGTAGCTCGTCTTGTTAAAGGCGACGATGGTGTACGAACCGGCCTTAAGGCGCGGCGTCTCGGCCTTCATGATAGGCGTGGTGCCATCGTCTTCGTAACCCATCAGATAGGTGACGCCGTCGGCGACCAGCTTGCCGTCGGACGTACGGAACACCAGCACGCGGTTAGCGCCCTGGTAGTCGCCCTTGGTCGCGACCGTCGCCGTGCCCCAGGGCTTCAAGTCGATATCGACCTTGCCGGCCGAGGGCTTCACCGTCGCCGTCGCCCCACCCAGCTTGAGGCTGTCTTTGGGCTCGAGCGTTATCTCCAGATCCTGGTCCGCGTCGGCAATGGCCTGCGACACCACGAGCGCTGTGCCCTGGATACGGAAGTCGTTTTCCTTGTCACCCTTGGCAGGCTTAAGCGTCTTGCCGCCGCTCTTCACCGTCAGATCGATGTTATCGAGACTATCGAGCTCAATGCGTTCGGTCTTATCCTGGCCCACAATCGGTTCAAGATAGCCCACGTTGAGCTCAATCGCGCGCGAAGCCGGAATCTTGGTAAAGTCCTCAGCCTTAATCTCTCCGATATTCCATGTGCCCGTCATCTGGTCGCCCGGGCGCGCCAGCACCATGTCATAGTAACCGCTGAGCGAAATGCGCAGGGTGGCTGCTGTCTTGGAGAGAGCGTCCGCTGTAAAGCTGCCGTCATCGCCAACCGCCAGCGGCGTGGACTGCCCCGCCTGCACGAGTGTAGCCGTCGCGCTCTGGGGAAGTTTGCCCGTCACCTGGGCCGCCTCGCCCATCCACTCAAACGTGTAGGCAGGCTTCGAGGAATCGACGGAGTCCTTGCGATCGGCCACGGCATCGGCAAGCTTTTTGACCATCGAGGGGTTGCCAGCCGAATCGGTCGCATAGGCATAGATGGTCTGGCCTTCACCAAAGGGAATCGCATACGTTACGCCATCGATTGTCACGCGCTCATTATAGTCGCCCGGATAGCCCGCCTCACCAAACTGAAGATCGGGGTTCATCACGCGCAGGGCAACGGCATTATGGTTCGTCTCGTTTCCGTATCTCGTGTTCTCAAAAGCTCCCCACTCTATCATTTCCACGCTTTTGGGTAGCACAATCTCTTTGCCGGCAATCGCAGGATCAAGAGAGGCGAACGCGAGCGCCCCGATAGATTTGACACCATCGCCAATCGTCACCGACGACACAAAGGAGCACCCGTCAAAGGCATTGCGCTCAATCCGCTCCACCGTGCCCGGCACATTGATCTGCGTAAAGGTGAGCACTGTTGTGTCCGAGACATAGAACTGTGGCACGCCGCAATAGGCGAATGCAAGATAGTCGATAGTTTTGACCGAAGGCGGCAGCGTTGCCACCACCTTGTCGTCAAGTTGTTCACATTCCTTAAAGGCCTGCTCGGGAATCGTGGTAAAGGCCGCGTTGTTGGGCCAGGTTACCGTTTGGAGCGTCTTGCTTTTGTAGAATGCATAGCTCTTGAGCTCCTCGACCGAATCGGGCAGTGCGATCTCTTTGATGCTGCTGCCGCCCAAGCCTCCAACCGAGCGGACATGCGAATTAGGGGCGAAGGTGATCGATGTGAGCGCAGCGCTTCCCATACCCGTAAGGCTTACGACATTTTTGTCGTCGATGGTCGAGGGCACCTCCAACGTGGTAATGCCCGCGTCGCCATACTCGATAGAAATTTCGTTGGTGAGGCTATCAATCGAGAAGTAGTACTGCGCGGGGGTCTGCTCGCCGGCCACGTAGCCATCGTCGTATTCGTCCTTTACGCCCGTGGCGCCCTTCGAGGTCATCCAGAGCCCAAGATCCTCATTCCAGGTTGCTTCGGCTTCGGCGGTCTCCTCCTGCTTCTGCCGTTCGGCGAGCTCCTTGCCCTCGACAAGATCGGTGGCAAGCGTACCCGCAGGTGTGCTCTCGGTCTGCCCGGCGCCCGTCAGGCCTGCCGCCGATGCAATCTCGGAGTCCGGGGGCGTAGGGGTGTCACCGGTATCGAGCACTGTGGGGTCGGCAGCGCCGGCATCGGGCGCGGCGTCGGCGGCATCGGGCGCGGGGTCGGCGGCGTCGGCATCGGCTGCTTGGTCGTTATCCGTCTGCACAAAAGTGCCGTCGGTGGTGAGGGTCTCGGCAAACGCGCCCGCGGGCAACGAACCCGTCACCATGGTGAGGGTCACCGCGGCAACGGTCAGGCGGCGGCAAAGCGCTCGAACAGTAGTCCACCTCATGGTCGTTCCTTTCCTGCAAACCAAAAGTCATCCAGCGTAATCGTTGTCCAAAAACAAAGCGAACGGTAGGTTCATATATACGAACCTACCGTTCTACCTGCGCAAACCACCGCAAAGGGGACAGGCACCTTTGCGGTGGTTCTGGACTCGGCCGGCCAGTTTGTCTCGATCTGTAACAGTTAGAGGTCAAATTCCCCGCCTGGTGTTACAGATCGAGACATTAGATTGGCGGCCATTCGGTTCATCTCAATCTGTAACATCTAGGGCCGTTTTGACTGGCTTGGTGTTACAGATTGAGATTTTGCTAAAGCCGAGGATGGGCGCCGCCGCCAAAACCTAACGCTTGCGGCGCTTGGTTGCGGCGATGCCGGCGGCGGCTACGGTTGCGCCGGCGATGCCTAGGGCGGCGACCGTCATCGCGGTGGTATCCCCCGTGGTAGCCAGGACAGCATCGCCCTTCTTGGCCTGCGTGGTTTTCTCAACCGTCTTGGCCGTGGTGGTTGTCGTGACCGGTTTAGCCGCGGGCTTGGTCTCGGGCTTCACCTCGGGCTTGGGCTCAGGCTTGACCTCAGGCTGCGGCGCGGGCTTTTCGGGGTCGACCGGAGCCGGCGTGGCCTCGGGCGTAAACGTCAGATCGGTGTTGAGCCACAGAGTGAAGATACAGCCGCTCTCGGGATCAACTACACTCGCTTCGCCCATCTGGTAGCCGCACTCCTGGCCGTTGATCACCAGCTTGGTGTTGGGCGTAAAGTAGAATCCGCGCGCGGGCTTGAGGTAGATACCGTAGCGATAGGTCACGCCAGGCTTAAAGGCGTCGATGTGGTTCGTGATGTTCTGATCCCAGAACTTCTGAGAGTTCACTTCGCTGCCGTCGCTACCCGTCCAGAACTCACACTGAGGAAGGGAGTTGGAGCCCGTCGGAACATTCGCCGTAAAGACCGGCTTATCGCCCGCCTTGAAGGTGGTCGTGGCGCCGTTGATCTCTATAACGTCGATGGCCCGCCATTCGTCGATCGGCTGCTCGCACAGCATATTGTCAGCGTTTGGCGCGAAGACGCCGTTGACGGTCTTGATGTGGTGCGTCCAATGGCCGTTGACGTACATCATGCAGTCATTGCCCACGGTATTGTCGCCCTTGAGCCTCAGCTCGACGGAATACATGTAGAACTTGCCCTCTTCGAAGTGTTCGATCCTCCTCGCGCCCGTCGGATACTTGGCGGGGTCGGAATACCAGAAGGCAACGGGCGTGAGCTCCGCGGGGTCGCTGCCATCCATCTCCTCCCAGCACTCGTAGGCGATCTCGTACTTGTCGGCGTCAGCAGCGGGAATCGTCGCGGTCGCGCGGGGCGCCTCGCCGGGCGCGTAGTTGGTCTTCACGTCGTTGACGTTCAGGTTATGGAGGGCTTCGTTTTCTGACGCAACGAGCGTAATTTCGCTATTGATGGCGTAGCGGAGGTAATAATCGTACCTGGTTTCGTTGAGGATAGTCGAGCTGCCTTCATAGTCAGTTCCGGTATACTCCAGTGCCGTGCCAATATAGAGAGCCTCATTGCGCGTGAGTCGATACGAGCCGCCTGCCGCGCCACCCGTAAAGGTCAGCGTCAGCCTCATGTGATTGCCAACGGGTTCGAAGCGAGCCGTCACGTCGGACATGGACGCATCCTGAACTTCGACCAGAATGCCCGAAGCGGCATCGGCCCTGTAGTACTTAACCTCGACGACTTCGCTCGCAAGCGTTTCTGGAATGCCACCCTCTACATCGAGAAAATCGTGGGTATACGGCTGGCCCTTTTTGAGTGTGACCTTGCTCGGAAGCGCGCAGTCCGTATAGTGGGGGACCACGGTCGTGTTGACCCTAACGTCGCTGCCGCCAACAACATCGGTCACACCGCAGGGCATGATGGCGTTGTTTGCCGACGAGCTGTCGGTGCCACCAAGAGAGCCATCTTGGTTGACAGCAACCGTATCGTTCACCGTTGCCGCCGGTGCGTCCTGCTGATCTTGCTGAGCTTCTGCCGTGGACGGTGCCGCCGGAGCCGCGTCAGTCATCGGCGCAGCCGGAGCCACCGGTACCGGCGCCGGAGCCGCCGTATCCTCCGCAACCGTCGGCGTCACCGGAGCCGCGGCAACCTCATCCGTCCCAACGGCGGGATCGGCGCATTCCGTCGCCAGCGCCACGCTCGGCAGCAGCAACTGACCGACCATAAGCGCACACGCGCCGGCGCAAGCTATTTTGGCACCCACACAACGCCAGGTACCGTGAACCAGCGAGCAGGTGGACTCACGTTGAGCTTGCTTGTCAAAGTGACTTGCGTTCATAACGGCCTCCTTGGTCGTAGGGATATACCACCACAAAGGTGCCTGTCCCCTTTGTGGTGGTTCTGTACCACCAAGATGTGCCAAATGACTCCGTATGCCTAGGTTCGTAGATGTGAACCTAGGCCTCTACCTGCGGTTTAATTCAATATGATTTCGCCATCGCCACACTCGTCCCGGGAACGCTACAATCGAGGACACGATTATTCGTCCACCCAAAGGACCGTCCTTGAACCTGAGCAGGCCTAAAATCAACGCGCTTCTGGCACTCGCGCTCTTCACCTTCGCCTTCCTTGCCGCCGAGTTTCGTTTCGACGTCAACGTCGGGCTGCTCGCCGGTGCCGAACGCGTTGTAATCGCACAGGGCTTTATTCTGGGTGCGAGCGTGCTCGGCTTTATCGGGTACGCGCCGCTGCTCGGGCTCGCACGGCGCAAAGGCCACTCACTGGCAGCCGTCAACGCCGCCGCCGTCCCTATCGTCATCGTGGGCCTGACCCAAATTCAGTTCCCTACGGCCCCGCTTGTCCTCGAAATTCTGGGCTGCGTGGCATTCCTTGGACTCGGCCTGCTGGGTGCCGCCGCTCACCACGCCTTCGCGACGGCATTCCAAGACGATCCCAAGCTCGCCACCGGTGCGGGAGCAGCCTATGCCGCGGGCATCCTGATGCAGTTCGCCGTCAACCTGCTCAATTGCGGCGGTATCGCAGAGCTCATCGTCCTTGGCGCAGCGACTATCGCCATATCCGCCCTCAGCGTCGTTCCCCTAAAGGCTGCCGAGAGTCCCAATCCCACCGTCAACCCCTTTGCCGAGCCCTCACGCGCCCTCGCCAAGCAGGCATGTTGGAGCATCGCGCTCGTCATGATTCTTGCCTGCTTGTTCTCGACCCTCGACAACGTGGTCACGCTCTCCAACGCCCACGGCACCATTGCCGTGCAGACTTGGCCGCGCCTCTTTTTGGCGGCAAGCGGCCTTGCCGCCGGTCTTATCTTTGATCTTGCCGAACGCCGCTACATGGGTCTCATCATGCTCGGCGTCACGGCACTTTCCACCATCTCGATCTTGGCCGTGGAAGCCGGCGCCGATCCCAACCTAGGCCTTGTCGTCTTTTACCTGAGCTCGGGCTTTTTTGTCACGTTCTTTACCGCCACCTTTACACAGCTGGCACCGCGCATGCATGCACCCGCCCTCTGGGCCGGCATGGGGCGCGCCGCCAACAATGTATGTGCATTCACTACATCGGGCATCTCGCTTGCCCTCGTGACCTCGGGCAACGTTGCCCTCATTATGATTGGTGCGCTCGTTTTGCTCGTCGCCGCCTGCGCGGCATTCGTGGCAGCCGGCCTGTTCCGCCTACCCCAAACCGAGCAGGAGCGCGAGCGCGAGCAGCTGGCAGAAGAAGCGCTCGCCGCGCCCACCGTCGAGGAGCAGCGCCAGGCCTTCATCACCGACCACGGCCTCACCCCGCGCGAAGTCGACGTGCTCATAGCCGTGACCCAGGATGAACGCCCGCTCAAGCAGATCGCCGAGGAGCTCGGTATCTCGATGCGCATGGTGCAGCGCCACCTGAGTTCTATCTACCAAAAGACCGACACGCAAACGCGCGCCGGTCTCACCAAGGCCTTCCCCTCCGCCTAAAACAAAAACCACCACAAAGGTGCCTGTCCCCTTTGTGGTGGTTTTTGGTCGGTTAAGCCTCGAGTTGCGCCACTTTGTAGCGGTAGGCAGCGGCGATAACGTCTTTGCAGCCTTCGCGGCCCAGCTTGGCGCGGTTGACGACGATGTCTTTGCCGCTCGTCATCTTCCACTTGCCGGCGCTATAGCGCTTGTAGAATGCCTCGCGCGCCTTCTGCTGCTGCTTGACCAGCTTGGCGCCCTTCTTTTTGTTAAGGCCACGCTTCTTGCGCACGATCTCGACGCGGTCCTCAAAGGGCGCGGTCACCAACACGGCAATGTGGTTGGGGTTGTTACGCAGCAGGTAATCGGACAGACGGCCTTCGATAATGCAGCTCTCGGTCTCGCCCAGGTCCAAAATCACCTGGCTCATCTTTTGGAACAACTTGTCCGAGTACGAGCGCGCATCGTAGCGGTCGGGCAGGAACGCCATGTTCTCCACGGCCAGACGTTCGTCATAGGCAGCCATCTTATCGAGCGACTCGCCCGCGCGCAGAGACGCGCGCACCAGCAGCTCGTTGTCGTACAGCGGAATCCCCAACTCGTCGGCAAGCATGCGACCAATCTCGTGGCCCTCGGCGCCAAAGTCGCGCGCGATGGTAATGACCACAGGATTCTTCTTGTTCTCCAGATCGCTCATCGCGATTCCTTTCTAACAAATGAGAAATAGGCGATTCCTGATTCCCATTTTGTCACTTACGACCGTCCTGGTTTCCCAAGTGCGGCAGATTGCCCCGAAAGAGGAGCGCCGCGTACTAAATGTACGCAAGCGACGATTGAGGGGCAAGGTGCCGTGCTTGGGGAAGCAGGACTACGCTGCCACAATACGGCGTTGATATGCTCGGACCAGCAGCGAGATACCAAAGTTGAGCACAAAGTACATCGCAAACACCAGGCCGTAGAGCATAAGCACCTGCGACAGATCAATCGCGTGGGCCATCACGACATTTGCCGTGTACATGAGCTCGGCCACGTTAATGCCCGAAAGATACGAGCTGTCCTTGATGACGGTCGTGCACTGGCTAAACAGCGCCGGAATGATCATCTTAAATGTCTGCGGCAGAATGATGTAGCGCATGGTGGCAAAGAAGCCGAAGCCCTGGCTCTGCGCTGCCTCAAACTGGCCGCGCGGAATCGAGTTGAGGCCGCCGCGCACAATCTCAGCCATAACAGCGCTGGTAAACAGCGTAAAGGCGATGGTCGAAATCACAATGTCCAAACCCTGCACCGTAAAGTAGATAAACAGGATCCACAGCAGGTTCGGCGTGCAGCGGAACAGCTCGATATAGGCGCTCACCAAAATACGGAACGGGCGGGGCGCATAGCTTTTAACGAGCGCCAGCACCGTGCCAAAGATGAGCGAGAAAAAGATCGACAGCGCCGAGATCTCGATTGTCTTAACAAAGCCGCCCCAAATGTAGAGCAGGTTGGTCGCGTTGAAGATTTCCATGCGCTAGGCCTCCTCTACGTTGTCGAGCCCCAGCTCGGCCAGGCTCACGCCGCGCGGACGCTCCTTAGAGCGGCGCTCGAGCCACTGCACCAGCATGGCAAGCGGAAAGCAGATGATGAAGTACATAAGGCAGCAGACGATGTATCCCTGCAGGTAACCGTACAGACTCACAAAGTTGTCGGAACGGTACATAAGGTCGCCGCCGGCCACAAGCGCCAGCACCGACGTGTTCTTGACCAGGTTGAGCGCCTGGTTACACAGCGGCGGCAGAATGATCTTGAACGTCTGGGGCAGCACGATGTACCAGTACGCCTGCGCACGGGTGAAGCCCTGGCTCTGGGCCGCCTCCATCTGACCGCGCGGAACCGCCTCGATACCAGTGCGGATGACCTCCGAAATGTAGGCCGCGTGATACAGGCCCACACCCAAGAAGCCCAGCACGAACGGCGCGATGCGCACCGGCTGGTCGGCACCGGTTATGGCCTGCAAAAACTGCGGACCGGCCATGTACATAAAGAGCACCTGCACGGGCAACGGGGTGTTTTGGTAAAACTCCACGTACACGCGGCTTATGGCGCGCAGCACGCGCGAGCGAGTGGTAGAGAACACGCCCAGCAGCGTACCCAGCACCAGCGACAGCAGCAGGCCGGCAACGACCACCTGCAGCGTCACGCCAAAGCCCTCCCAGAAGGGCCCCATGTTTTGAAATGTCGTCGACCAACGGTCGGCGTCAAATAATCCTTCGAGCATTTGATTCCTTCCTTGGACGATGCGCCTATACAAGACCCCAGGTCTTAACCTCTTGTTCGAGCCAGCCGTCGGCCAGACGATCGCAAATCACCTGATCGACCACGGCGGAAAGGTCGCAGCCCTTCTTGGTCGCCACGCCGTAGCCCTGCTCGCCAAACTTGACCTCGGGCTGCAGCAACTCAACGGTCTCGTTCATATAGCCGGCCAGCGTGGAGCGGTCCATGGCAAAGACGTCGATATTGCCGGCGTCGAGCGAACTCTTGATGATGGGGTAGCCACTAAAGGCCCTAAACTCGGGCTTGCAGCTAAAGCCATTGTCCTTGATCATCTGCTCGATCAGGCCCTGCGTGGTAGCACCCTGGCTCACGCCGATGACCTTGCCGTCCAGATCCTCAATCGAGGTAAAGCCCGAACGCTTCTTGACCATGAGTCCAACGTAGTCGGTGCGGTACGGCGTCGAGAAATCCCAGCTCTTTTTGCGCTCGTCGGTGATGGTGTAGGTCGCCGCGACCACGTCGAGTTGGCCGTTATCGATCAGCGGGCCGCGTGTCTTGGGCGTTACGTCGGTAAACTCGACAAGCTCCTGGGCGCGGGCCTCCTTATAGCTCACGCCAAAGACGGCAGCGGCGATCTGATAGCACAAATCGACTTCCATGCCTTCAAAGCGGCCCTTGGCGGTGTCGTAATAACCGTAGCCGGGAACGTCCTTCTTAACGCCGGCGTTCAGATGGCCACGCGACTTGATGGCCGCAAGCTTGGACCCCTTGTCGGAGCCCTCTCCGCTGGTGGAGTTGCCGCAACCGGTAAGCGCGGTCCCCGTCAGCGCAAGCATGCCGGCGCCCGCCAGCTGCAAAAAGTGACGGCGCGACACGGCCGCCCTCGTCATATCCGTCATGTCCATCACCGCGCCTAGTGCAGAATCTTGGACAGGAACTCGCGGCAGCGCGGGTTCTCGGGGTTATCGAAGAAGTGCTCGGGCGTGCCCTCCTCCAGGATGCGACCGTCCTCCATAAAGATGACGCGGTCGGCCACCTGGCGCGCAAAGCCCATCTCGTGCGTCACGCAGATCATGGTGATATCCTCCTGCGCGAGCTCAATCATAACGTCCAGAACCTCCTGGACCATTTCGGGGTCGAGCGCCGAGGTCGGCTCGTCAAACAGGATGATGGGCTGCTTGGTGCACAGGGCACGGGCGATGGCGATGCGCTGCTGCTGACCGCCCGAGAGATTCTGCGGATACTCGCCGGCCTTATGCGCCATGCCGACACGCTTGAGCGCGGCAATGGCAATCTCGGTCGCCTCCTCCTTGCTCTTCTTTTGCAGCTTGATGGGCGCGAGCGTCAGGTTGCCGAGCACCGTCATGTTGGGATACAGGTTGAACTGCTGAAACACCATGGAACTATACTTGCGAGCCATCTCCAGGTGGTTCTTTTTGGTGAGCGGCGTACCGTCGATGACGACCTCGCCCGACGTGGGCTCCTCCAGATAGTCGACGCAACGGATGAGCGTCGACTTGCCCGAGCCGGAAGGCCCGATCATTACGAGCTTCTCGCCGCGCTTGACGGTGAGGTTGATATCTTTGAGCACATGCAGGTCGCCAAAGTACTTGTTGAGATGCTTGATCTCGATCATGTCTGCCATGAATGTCCCTTCCCTGCGTTTACACGAGTTGAACTATTGTACGGAAAGAACCGCGTTTCCGCAGCCCACACTACATCCCCGTAAAGAACCCGCAACCTTTAACCCACTCATTTAAGTCTGTCCCCAATGAGCACCCAACGACCAGCCAGGGGAGGTGCCCTTCATCAGGCCCGAAAATAATACAACCGCCCTTGTTGAGCATAAGTCAGCGAAAACCCGTACACGCGAGCAAGGTGACGTGAAATCAGAACCACCCTTAAAAAGGGTGGTTTGCTCTTAGGGTATAACCCACGGGCCCCGGGCTCGCGTCTAAAGGCGCGGGCCCGGACTTCGTCCAGGCCTAGTGCATCTTGACCCGTGGCGCGCCGGTCGAACCGGCGGGATCACCTCCTCTTGAAGGGGTCCTCGTACTCCTTCACGCCCAGCTTGTCCAGCGCGATGTCGTGGGACTCCTGCTCCCTGATGTACTTGGCGATCGTCGCCTCGTTCAGGCCGACGGTGGACACGTAGCAGCCCTCCGCCCAGAACTTCCTGTTGCCGAACTTGTACTTGAGGTTGGCGTGCCTGTCGAATATCATCAGCGAGCTCCTCCCCTTCAGGTAGCCCATGACGCTCGCGACGCTGTACTTCGGCGGGATCGCCAGCAGCACGTGCACGTGGTCGGGCATCAGGTGCCCCTCGATTATCTCGATCCCCTTGTACTCGCACAGCTTCCTGAGGATCTCCCCTATGTCGCTCCTGATTTGGTTGTAGATCACTTTGCGCCTATACTTCGGCGTGAACACGACGTGGTGCCTGCACATCCACTTCGCGTGGGAAAGGCTGTAGGCCTTCTGGGCCATGGCGACCACCCCTTCGACTCGAATTCCTGACGGCCTGAACAATCGTCAATATCGGTCGGAGGGGTGGCTTTGTAAAGCCGTTTGTCTCCACCCGCGTAGCGGGTGGTTTAAAGCTGGCCGCTGCGCGGCCAGCAGACTAAAGTCTTGAAATGAAAGGGCGCTGACCTTCTGGTCGCGCCCTTGAAATTGAACGTCAGATTGCCGCGTGTACGGGTTTGCAGCGTCGAGCCGTTACGCGGTTTGGTAAAACCGCGTAACAAATTACGCAAGTTTGGCGCCGACGATCTTTGCTGCTGCCGGCTTGTCGAAATTGCCACCGGTGGCCTTGCCGAGTGCTCCCATGACCTGGCCCATCTGCTTCTTGGACGTGGCGCCCAGCTCAGCGATGACCTGCTCGATCAGAGCCTCGAGCTCCTCGCCCGAAACCTGCACGGGCAGCAGGCTCTCCAGAATCTTGACCTGCTCGGTCAGGTTGTCGGTGCGCTCCTGGTCGGTACCGGCCTTAATGGACATCTCCAGCGTCTCGCTCGTCTGCTTAATCAGACGCTTGATCATGCTGTTGACGTCTTCCTCGGTCACGTCGCGGCGCTCGTTAACCTCGATATTCTTCACCTCGGCCTTGACCTGGCGAATGATAGACAGGCGAACCTTGTCCTTGGCCTTCATGGCCGCAATCATTTCCTTCTGCAGCTCTTCGTTGGTCATCTGCAAATCCTCCTCAATAGTGTGGGCGACACTCGCGCGAGCACCGTCCCATGATTACTCAGTCGTCGACGAATTGTCGGTCGAGCTCTTGGTGACGCCCTTCAGGCTGACGTTGTACGGTACGTCCTTGGGCATGGGGTTGACGGTGATGTCGGCGTCCTTCTTGTACTGTTCCAGCCACTCGCTGTATGCAGTGCTGGCCGCCTGCGTCTTCACCACGTTGGAAATATATTTCTTGATGTCCTTGGGTACCTGCTTGATGTCATCGACCTGGCTATCGACATGGAAGTAGTCGGTGCACTTGATGACGTGGTAACCGTACGTCGACTCGATCACGTCGCTCACATCGCCCTTGTTGAGTCCCTCGAGCGCCGCCTGGTAGCTGTCGACGAAGGTGGTGAGCTTGTCCCAGCCCACATCGCCCTTCTTCTCCTTGGAGCCGGTGTCGTCGGAATACTGCTTCACGGCGTCCTCAAAGCTCAGTTCGCCGGAGTTGATTTTGTCCAGGCACTCCTGCGCCTTGGCCTTGGCGGCGGCCTTGTCCTCGTCAGATGCGTCGGAATCAACCTTGATCAGGATGTTCGACGAGCGGCGGGCATCGTTGTAGTTAGACAGGTTCTCGTTGATGTAATCGACGATCTCACTGTCCTTGGGCTTACTGGTGGGCGCCACGGCGTCCTTAAGCTTTTGCTGTGCCAGGTTCTCCTTGAGCGAGTCCTTGTAGGTGTCCTCGGTATAGCCGTAGGTCTTAAGGGTCTTCTTAAAGGCCTTGGCACCGCCCGCGCTCTTGCACGCGTCCTTCCATGCCTTCTCGACCTCCTCGTCCGACACCGTCACGCCGTTTTCCTTCTGCGCCTGCTGGAGCAGAATCTGCTGCGCGTAGGAATCGATGAGCTGCTTGCGGTACTTCTTGGGCGTCAGATCGTTGTCGACCAGATACTGCGCCCAGTCCTTGTCCTTGGTGTAGCCGTAGGACGTGCGCATGCTCATGATCTGCTTGGTCACGGTGTCCTCGGTGAGGTTGGTGCCGTTGATGGTGGCAGCCACGCCACCAGTGAGCTTATAACCCGAGCTGGCGCTTTCGGTCTGCGACATCAGGCCGGAGCACGCCATCGCCGAGACGGAAAGTAGCATTGCCAGCACGCCGATAACCACTAGGACGATTTTGACGGTCTTAGACACGTACGTCTTGCGCTGCTTCTTACGAGAGCTGGAGGCAGCGCGAGCCTGCTGCTCGGGCGTCGGCGCGGCCTCGGAGTTCTTTTTCTTGTTTGCCATAGTTGGCCTTTCGCATCACGAATCGAACAAACGCCATTGTGTCACAACGCGGACCCCGCGACACACCTGGTGCATGGGGGACAGGTCAATCTGCACCATTTTGGTGCAAAGGGGGCTGTTCTGGCTGTCGGCAGTTAGGGACATTCCTTTTCTGCCGGCAGTTGGGGACAGTCCCCAAGTGCCGGCCCTAAAAGTGGCGACGGATGGCGTCGACCATGCCCTGGCATGTGGTCTGGCCGAGCACATCGGCTGCGGCGGCGGCATCCATAAAGATATTCATAAGCGATTGCAGGGCCTCGACCTGGCCGCCCGGCTCGGCGATGCCCAGATTGATGATGATCTGCGCCGGCACGGGGGCACCCATGCCCGCCATTGCACTGAACACCACGGGCGCCGCGGGCTTTACCACCGCGATATAGGGCTTAGCCACAAATCCGGGATCGGTGTGCGGGATGGCGATGTTGGCCGCCGGCATGGCAAGGCCCGTGGGATAGACGTCCTCGCGTGCGCGGACGGCATCGAGCCAACCGGACGAAATGTAGCCGCGCGGGGCAAGCTCACCCTCGAGCCGCGCAAACACCTCGCCCGGCGTCGCACACTCCCAATCAAAAAACACCAGCTCAGGCGTAAACAGCGCTTCGTTATCCGCCATGCGCTCACCTCTCTCACCTAGTCACCTGGGACGTTCTTAAACGACTAGTCATTCAAGAACGTCCCCAATGACTAGTCGTTTAAGAACGTCCCAGGTGACTACCTAAAACAAAGGATGGCCACTTGCGCCTTGGCGCCAATGACCACCCTGACTACTCGGCTAAATTGTACTGTGCACCGCTAGCCGCGAGGTGCATCAATTGCCACTTTGCCGCTCTCCAGCACGTGGACGCGGCCGTCGGCGAGCATCTGAACAACCTCGGGATACAGCACATGCTCAATCGCGTGGATGTGCTCCTCGAGCGTGTCGACATCCCAACCTTCCTCGACAGCCAGCGCGCGCTGGGCGATGATGGGGCCGTTGTCGTAGATCTCGTTGGCAAAATGCACGGTCACACCAGTTACCTTGACGCCGCGCGCAAAGGCATCGTCGATCGCATGCGCGCCGGTAAAGCTCGGCAGCAGCGCCGGATGCAAGTTGACCACGCGGTTGGGAAACGCCGCTAGCAGAGGCGTGTGCACCATGCGCATGTAGCCGGCCATGACCACATATTCGCAGCCGCGCTCGAGCAGCTCGTGCGCGATGATCTCGTCAGCGGCGATGGGATCGGCATAGACATCCTTGGACAGCGTAAGCGTCTGGATGCCCGCGCGCTCAGCACGCTGCAGTCCCTTGGCCGAAGGACGGCTCGACACCACGAGCTCAATCGAGGCATTGAGCTTGCCGGCGGCAATCAGGTCGATCAGCGCCTGCAGATTGGTGCCGGAGCCGCTGATGAGCACACCGATCTTGAGCGGCTCGGCCGTATCGGTGTCAGTCGGACGAGTATAGGGCACAAAGTCCAGGCCCTCGGCGGCAGCCATCTGCTCGTTAGCGCTCATCGGAGTACACGACCTTACCGGAACCCTCGACGCACTCGCCCACGCGGAACGGCTTCTCGCCCAGCGCGACCAGGGCCTCGGTAACCGCAGCCTCGTCCTCGGGGGCGACGATCAGGCACAGGCCGACGCCCATGTTGAAAGTCTTGCATGCCTCGTTGGGCGCGAGCTCGGCCTGGCGCGACACGTAGGTGATGACGGGCGGAACGTCCCAACCCATCTCGGCGCCGTTGCGGGTGACCACGGCGTCGACGTCGTCGGCAAGCGCGCGGTTGAGGTTCTCGGTGATGCCGCCGCCGGTGATGTGGGCAATGGCGTGCACCGGAGCGCCACCGCGCAGCAGCTCAAGAACCGGCTTGACGTAGATGCGCGTGGGGGCCAGCAGAGCGTCGGCCAGCGATGCGCCGCCGAGCTCCTCGAGCGGGCGGCTCAGCTCCTCGGCCTTAGCAGCGGCCTCGGGCGTGCCCGGCTTGATGCCGTCGACGCCGATGACCTTACGCACCAGCGAGTAGCCGTTGGAGTGCACGCCGGTAGAAGGCAGGCCCAGAATCACGTCGCCGGGGCGGACGTTCGCGGGGTCGAGCATCTTGGGACGGTCGACGACGCCCACGGTAAAGCCGGCGAGGTCGTAGTCGGCGGGAGCCATAACGCCGGGGTGCTCGGCCATCTCGCCGCCCACGAGTGCGCAGCCCGCGAGCTTGCAGCCGTCGGCCACGCCCTTGATGATCTTTGCCATGTGCTCGGCCTCGATGTGGCCGATGGCAACGTAGTCCAGGAAGAACAGCGGCTCGGCGCCCGATGCCAAGATGTCGTTGACGCACATGGCGACCAGGTCCTGGCCCACCGTCTCGTGACGGTCCATGATCTGGGCGAGCACGAGCTTGGTGCCCACGCCGTCGGTACCGCTGATCAGGATCGGGTCTTCCATATCCTTAAGCGCGGCGGCCGAGAACAGGCCGCCAAAGCCACCGATACCGCCGATGACCTCGGGGCGGTTGGTGTCCTTAACCATTTGCTTAATAGCGTCGACGGCGCGGCCGCCCTCGGCGGTATCGACGCCGGCATCCTCATACGTCACATGCTTGCTGTCGCTCATCTGAGCCTTCCTCTCCCACTACTGCTTGACGCGCAGACGCCAAACAGTGCTCATAGTTGTCCTCGATTCGGCGCACATTCTGGCAACGCGCGCCGATCAATCAACAAAACAGCAGGTAAAACCTACCATAATAAACCTGTCCCTAAATGGCATGTCCCTGAATGGCAGGTTTAGGCCTCGCCGTGCTTCTCTTCCCAGCTGCGGTCATCGTATTTCTCGACCACGGCGTCATCGTCAAAGTGCAGCGGCTTATCCAGGTTGCGGGGCTTAAAGCCCTCCATAAACTTGTCGCGGCCAAAGCTCTCGGGAATCGCCACGGGATAACGGCCGGTAAAGCACGCATCGCAGTAGCCGCCCTTGGGCATGACCTTCAGCAGGCCCTCAACCGAAAGGAAGGCCAGCGAATCGGCGCCGATATACTCGCAGATCTCCTCGACCGTCTTGTTAGCGCTGATAAGCTGCGACTGCACATCGGTATCGATGCCGTAGAAACACGGCCAGATGACCTCGGGCGAGTTGATGCGGATGTGAATCTCCTTGGCGCCGGCGTTGCGCAGCATCTTGACGAGCTGCACCATGGTGGTACCGCGCACAATGGAGTCGTCGATGACGACCAGGCGCTTGCCCTCGATGTTGTCGCGCAGCGGGTTGAGCTTCATGCGCACGCCCATGGCGCGCAACTCCTGCGTAGGCTCGATAAACGTACGGCCCACGTAGCGGTTCTTGATAAGGCCCTCGCCAAAGGGAATACCGCTCTCGTGCGAATACCCCTCCGCGGGTGGCAAGCCGGAGTCGGGCACGCCGATGACCAGATCGGCCTCGACGGGCTCCTCATGTGCCAGCTGACGACCCATGTCGTAACGGCAGGCGTAGACGCTCTTGCCGTTCATAATGGAGTCGGGGCGGGCAAAGTAGACCTGCTCAAAGATGCAGTTTGCGGGCTCTTCGGCTGCAGGCACGCCCTGCTCGGATACCAGACCCTCGGCGCTGATGCGCAAAATCTCGCCGGGACGGACGTCACGGACGTACTCGGCGCCCACGATGTCGAGTGCGCAGGTCTCGGAAGCAACGACCCAGCCGCCGGCGCGCGTGACACGGACGGCGGAGTCGACCGTCGCGGCGCCGTCCTGCGACGGCAGCTGCGAAACGGATGCGGCATCGGCCTGGTCCAGGCCCTCGTCCACGAGCTTGCCCAGCACGAGCGGGCGAATGCCGTGCGGATCGCGGAATGCGTAGAGCGCCTGCTCGTTGATGAGCGTCATGGCGTAGCCGCCGCGCACGAGCTCCATGGTCTTGCGAATGCCCTCGCGCAGATGGCCTGTACGCTGAGTAAAGTAGCCGATAAGCTTAGTCGCGACCTCGGAATCCGAATTGGAGAGGAACGGCACGCCCAGCTCAATCAGCTGGCGGCGCAGCTCGTCGGTGTTGACCAGAGTGCCGTTGTGAGCAAGCGCGATAATGACGCTGTTGATGGTAGAGAGATGCGGCTGCGAGGCTTCCCAGCTCTTGGCACCGGCGGTGCCATAGCGCACGTGGCCCACGGCCAGCTGGCCGGAGAGCGTCGACAGGTCGGCGTTGGAGAACACGCGATCGAGCAGTCCCAGGTCTTTGCGAACCATAACCGTGCCGCCATCACCCACGGCGATTCCCGCCGATTCCTGGCCGCGATGCTGCAGCGCGCGCAGACCAAAGTACGTCAGTCGAGCCACATCGCGATCGGGTGCCCACACACCAAAAATGCCGCATTCCTCATGCAGCTGGTCGGAGTCCGGATCATACGTCGACATGGTCTTCACCTGTCCCGCGGCGCGCTCGGCCGCGCGGATGGTTTCTTGAGACATGGCATCCCCTCAGAGCCTCGTTATTTGGCGTTACCTGCCCTATTATACGCACGGCAAGACAAGCACTCCCGCGCATGAACAGCGCTTTTTAAAAGCCCACCGAGCTTATAATCCGTTTTGCAGCCAAACATTTTATTGGGCAACCTCCTCGGGGTCGACGATCCCGCATGCTTCCGTCGCGACGCGTCTCGTCCACCGTTGGGGATTACAAAGTTGCAATTGGGACGTTCGTCCTGTCTTTTGGCAGGTCTGCGGCGTATCCTTATAACCGACAACAAAGCGAGAAAGGTTCTGTATGGATCGAAACGAACTCGACCCCAGCGTCCCCAGCGCCACGGAGGTCAAGAAGATCCCGCTCATCATTAAGGTGTACGCCGTCCTGTGCATCCTGTCCGGCGTGGGAACGCTCCCGTCAGTCGGCGCCTTTATGTGGCAGGTCATCACCGCGCTCATCAACGGCAACGCCGCCGCCAAGCTCGGCGACAACACGCTCGTCGCGGTCGGCCTTATCGTCGCCGGCATCATGCTCTCTGCGGCAAGTGCCGTCATCCTAATCATCTTTGGCCTGGACCTTATCAAAAACCAGCGCCGCAACGCCGCCCGTCTGTCCTACATCCTTATTGCATTCACCGTCGTCGAGCTTTTGGTCGACGTGATGCTCCAGGGCATCGGGCCCTTCTTGCTGCGCCCTGCGATCCAGCTCGGCATCCTCGTTGCACTTTCGGCAACCGTCGACCCAACGCTGCGCCAGGAGCGCGAACTGCAGCGCCGCCTGCAGGAGATGCTCGACCGCGATGCCGCCGCCGAGGGCATGCTCGGCCGCGATGAAACCGGCGAGGGCTACATCAAGCTCAACTACTTCAACCTGTTCTGGGTATTCTTCGTTTGCTGCGTACTGGGACTTATCTTGGAGGACATCTGGCACATGACGGTCAACGACCCGGGCGTCTACCAGGACCGCGCCGGCATGCTGTTTGGCCCTTTCAGCCCCATCTACGGATTTGGCGCCGTGCTCATGACCATGGTGCTCAACCGCTTCTACAAAAAGAACCCCATCATCATTTTCCTGGTGAGCGCCCTGCTCGGCGCCAGCTTTGAGGTGTTCGTGGGCTGGTTTATGCAGACCGCGTTTGGCGTGGTCTCGTGGAGCTACTCGCACATAACGCTGTTCGGTTTGCCCGATCCGCTCGTGGTCCTCACGAGCGGACGCACCTGCACGGGCTTCGCCTGCCTGTGGGGCCTAGGCGGCCTTATCTGGATCAAGCTGCTGCTGCCGAGGCTGCTTAAGCTCATCAACAAGATCCCCTGGAAGAGCCGCTACTCGGCCACCGTCATCTTTACCGTCATTATGCTGGTCGACGGCGTCATGACGCTGCAGTCGCTCGACTACTGGTACCAGCGCGTCAACGGCACGGAGCCGGATATTCCCGTCGCGCAGTTCTACGGCAAGTATTTCGATAACGACTACATGGAGAACCGCTTCCAGAGCATGACCATGAGCCCCAAGGATGCGACACGCGTATAGCGCTCACCGCGCCCAAAACGCAAAATGCCCGCCGGTATCACACGTACCGGTGGGCATTTTTATAAACGATCCTTCTATCGACGCAATCCTCTATGCCTCGCGCTCGACCTCACTCACGCATTCGTTCTTGATGGTGCCAACGAGCGCCTGCAGTGCATCGACCACGTGTGGGCGAATGTCCCCGCCGATAAGCACGAGCATGATGTCGTCACCTACGGAAAGCTCGCCGCTTGCCAGCCACACGCGCACATAGCCGATACCCGGCATCGCGCGCGTGGCCTCGATAGCAGCCTGCACCTTCTGAGCATCGAAGCCAAACACCATGCCGCCCACCTTATGCCCAGGCGCCACGCCATCGGTCTCGACTCCGCGCACCTCAGCCTTGGGCGTCGCGCGCACCACACCGTTATGCGTCAGATACATCCCACAGCCTGCCGCCGAAGCATCGGCCTTGGCCTCGCGCAGCCAAGCATCAATCGAAGGCATCAATTTGCCACTCTCGAGCATCATTTCTCCCTTACCGTCGTCGAGTAGCCAATTTGGGACGGGGCCTTTTTAGCTACTCTCGAACAACTTATTCCTCGACCGGCGTGAGCACCATGACGGCACGTGTGTTGCTCAGCGACAGCGAACGACAGGTCACAAGCGTTACAACCTTAGTTGCCGAAGCGGCACGATCGGTGGCATCACTCGCCACGGCAGAAGCGCCGTCGAGCATCTCGGACAGGTAGTTCTTGAGTCCGTCGTCGCCCTCAAAATTGGTCGTGCGCGCCTTGGCATACGTGTCCTCGACCACCTTGGTCGCCAGCGGACGCAACTTATACGTCGCATCGCGCGTGATGTAGTACACATATTCAATGCTATCGAACGTTGCCTGGTCAGTCGTATCCGAAATCACGTTGAACATCGACCCATCGTTCATATGGTGGCCGTAGATCGTGGTCTGCTGGTCGACCATTCCCGGCGCGGTGTCATCGCTATCCAAGAAGATGGCACCCGAGGCGTTAGACGTGCCATCGAACAGCGTGTTGAGGTATTTGGAGTTGTTGTTGGTCTGCACCACGGGATAGTTGATGTTGGTTCCCGGCACGTAAATCCAACCCACAATCTCGGGGTTCGTCTGAGCAAGCGCATCAAAGTCGATAATCGGCACGCCGCTGGCGTCCTTATCGCTTACATATTGCTTCTCGATTTTCTGATACGAATCGCTCGCCTGCTTATAGCCAATCTGGGCATTAATAAAAATAGCGGCGGCGGCGACAATCAGACCGATACCGATGATGATGAGCAGAATGGGAATAATGGAGTGGCGCTTTTTGCGCGGCGGCTCGGTGCGATCCGACGGCGCGGCATGCGATGAAGACCGGGGCGGCTTCTTAGCGGAGCTATAAGACGAAGGACGATATGCGGCCGGCGCGTCCTGTCGACGATGCGTCGCCGGTGTCACGGGGCGCGGCGCGCGCGGCTGCTGAGGAGAGGATGTCCGACCCTGCTGTGCCGCACGGGCAGCACCCGGCTTCGACGGATCGGGAATCTGAGAAGCCTTGAATCGTTTTCCCTGATAATCGGACATGGCTCTCCTTCTACTGCGGTGAAACGGCGGAACGCTTAGGCGTCAGCCATCTCCTGCTTCATCTTCTCGATAACCTTGCGGTACTCGGGGTCGCAAGCACCCAGAATCTGTGTGGCATAGATGGCGGCGTTCTTGGCACCGTTGATGGCAACGCAGGCCACGGGCACGCCCGAAGGCATCTGCACCATCGACAGCAGCGAATCCATACCGCCCAGGTCACTCGTCTTCATAGGCACGCCGATAACCGGCAGCGGCGTAAAGGCAGCCACGACACCACCCAGGTGAGCGGCCTTGCCGGCGGCGGCGATAATCACTTTGATACCGCGATCGGCAGCAGTCGAAGCCCACTCGTGGACTTTCGCCGGCGTGCGGTGCGCGCTCGCAATGATGAGCTCATAGGGCACACCGAGCGCCTCGAGCTCGGCGGTGCAACCTTCCATAACGCCCAGATCGGACTTGGAGCCCATGATGATCCCGACAACCGGCTTCTGATCTGCCATAAACAAAGACCTCCTGTTGAGAGCGGCGACGCGGCGGATCCGCGACCCTTAACTACTGAGAGTAGTATAGCTGCCGATGCTGATGTGTTCGGCGGGAGACGGAACGCTTTGCGAGATTAAGGCCGAAGGGTCGGAGCTTTCCGCCTACATTCAAAAAGCGTGCCCACCGTCCTTGGGTGGGACGGCGGGCACGCTTGCTTAGCTGTTGCTGGGGCTACTTAGCCTTGCTGCGACGATGGAAGAAAGCGCCGATTGCGGCGATGATGGCGCCAAGACCACCGACGGTCGCGACGGTCGCCGCCGTCTGGTCTCCGGTATTGGGAATCGCCGAACCGTTCTTCTTGCTGCCCTGGGCCTTGTCGCCTGCGGGCTTGCCCGCCTGGTTGCCGCCGTTCGAGCCATTGCCGGAACCCTGGTTGCCCGAGCCGCCCTGGTTGCCGGAATCGGCATCCTTGAGGCTCTCAATGGCCAGCTTGAGCTGGCCATAGGCCGCCTGGATCTGGGTGTCGGAAGCATTCTCATCACCCAAGACGTCCTCGGCGTAGGTAATGGCATCCGTCAGGACCTTGACAGACTCGGCCGTCTTGCCCCTGGTGTCAGTCTCCTTCGCCTGCTTGACCAGGGCCTTGAGCTGCTTCTTAGTCGGATTCTCGACCGGGGCCACCGGGGTCTTCTCGAGCGCGCCGCGGGCGCTCTCGAGCGCTCTGAGCGCCTGGTCGACCTCGTCCTGCGTGGCGTTCTCGTCGCTCAAGATGGCGCGGGCGCTCGCCAGGGCGTTCTCGAGCGCCGTCCAGGAGGCCTCGGTGTAGTCACCGGCCTTGAGGTCGCCGGCAGCAACCTCGGCATCAACCTTTTCGATCGCGGTAGCGAGATCATCCTTCGCCACCGGATCGGGGACGGCCGTACCGTAGAACTTGAGCTCTGCCATGCTGCAGTAGGCATCAACGTCGCCTCCGCCGGCGTGAATCACCTTGACGGTCACGTAGCGACCGCGCGCGGCGCCAAAGCTCATCTGTTTCCAGTCGCCACGGTCGGTGAGCACGCGGCCGTCGTTGTCGAAGGCGAACGTACCCATCGACGCGGCGGTGCCCATCTCATAACCGTCGGCAGTGTCGGAGACCAGTATCTCGGCCTCGAAGATATCGCCGTTAGTGCCGCCGTCCTGGCGCGGCAGGAATGTAACGTCGGTGAGATCGTAGTCGCGGCCCAGGTCGACACTCAGATACTGGGGCATACCGGTCCCATGGGCCCAGTCGCTGTGCCAAAGCGTCCGCTCGTCGCCGTCGAGAGCGTTGACGGCGTTGCTGCCCTCGTAGTCGGCCTCACTCGAGAAGCGGGCCACCTTGACGTTCTTGCGGTTCTCGGGCGTGTTGATGAGAATCTTCTCATCGACAGGGCGCATCTTGAGGCCGTCGATTGCCTTCTCGATCTTGACTGTGGCGTCTGCGACATCCTTCTTGCTATAGCTGCCTTGGCCGCCGTCGAGGAGCTTCTGAGCCGCCTCGACCGCAGTGGTGAGAGCTGCATAGGAATCCTTAGTGTAGACGGACTCGCTGTAGCCCGCGGCCTTGGAAAGCGCTGCCACGAGCGCAGAGGTATCGACACCAGCCTTGACCTCGACCTCATAGGATGCGGTCTTGGAGGGGTCGAGTACCGACGCCACCGTGATCTTTGCCTTGCCGGCCTTGTTGGCACGCAGGTAGTAGCTCACGCTATCGCCAGCCTGAACAGCGGAGACGCTTACCACAGAGGGGTCGGAGCTCTCGACCGTCACATAGGGGTAGCCGGCGCTCTCAGGCGTGGCCTTGGCGTCGACGAGCGTAACGTCGCCTTCAAAGAACTCGGTCTGGTTCTTGCCTAGCTCGACACCCTCGATGGCCTCGACACCCTGCGTGTAGTTGAAGTTGACCTCACGCAGTGTGAGCATCTGGTCACCCGATGCCTCAAGCGGCGTGACCTCGACCTTGGTCGCCTTCTTGCCCTTGTTCTCGGCAGAGAGGCCAAAGGCGTAGCGAGCCCGGAAGGAATCGTACTCCCCGCCCGCGAACTCTTGGGTCGAGCCATCCTCGAACGTCACGACAGCCTTGATCTTCTGCACGGTTCCGTTGCCACCGTTGCGGTTAACGACCTCGACACTATCGAGTTTCGACGGCGTCTTAAATGCGAATGTCATCGTGGTGGGAAGCTTCACGTAACTCGGAAGCTTACCCTCGCTGTCCCAGTTGCCGCTCCAGTTCCATAGGAACTCAAAGCCGTTGTCGCCCTCGTTATTATCGAACAGCGCGTTATAGCTCTTCTGCTGGATAAGTTTCTCGACGTTGGTCCCGTCGTCGGTCGTGAGCTCATCGTTGGTCATCGTGATGTTGAAGGCATCCTGACCGTACTCGGCGACCGTTGGCTGAGGAACATCCGGCATCGTCACCGTGCCGTCGCTCGCAAACTCAAGTGCGTCGCATGCCGGACCGATGAGCCAAGATGTCGAGGGCAGTTCGACCTTGCCGGCGGTCTTGGCCTTGAGCTTGAAACTCGCCACCGCGCCGGTACCGTTGTAGAGCTTGCCATCGCCGCGGTTGGCAAAGGCGAGATTGATAGTCTGCGTTCTGTCCACGAACTGGACCTTCTCGCGAGACAGGTTCTCCATGCCGGCAGTCGAGCCGTCCTGCGCGATGCTCTCGGACACAAACTCGAACTGGTCGCTCTTGAAGTTGACGAGAGCACCCAGGGCGTTGACGTTCTTGGCGTCGGCCGCATAGACATCAACGGTGATCTCATCACCGGCCTCGACCTCGGTCTTGCTCGGAATCACCGCGAGCGAACCTGCGACCTTGCCCTTTTGTTTAGTGCCGCCGTCAAGACTCGCCATGGTGAACGAGTAATCGTAGACGTCGTAAACGCCGTTATCGTTGAGGTCGGCGAAGTGGTCGCGGATCTGCGAACCGAACGTCTGGGTATCGGGCTCGCGATTCTCGAGGCCCAGATAGTTCTTCATGTTGGAGTAGTCTCCGTCGGAGATCGTGGCCTTGTTGAGGTTGGAGCCCACGGCGAAGCCATCCGTGCCGTCGGTCTTGTAGATGGCAATCTCGGACGCGGAGAAGAAATTGCCGACCGAGGCGAGCGGTGTCATGCGCACGTAACGGGCGGCCACGGTGCCGTCAAACGCTACCGTCTTACAATCAGCGGAACGTGCCCAATCGACCTCCTGGCTCGTCCAGTGGACGCCATCGAGACTCGTCTCAACACGCATCTTGGTCACAGTGCCGTTGCCGGCGTCATCGCGCGGATAGTACTCGAGCTTATCGAGCTTGTAAGCGCGTCCATAGTCAACGGTAAGCGCCTTGCCCAGATCGTTGCCACCGGAGTGGAAGCCGCCGTCGCCCGACTGGAACTCATGGTCGAAGGCGAGCTCGGCCTTATGGCTGCCGTAAAGTGAGCCCTCCCAGGTGATTTGCTCGGCGTCGGGGACGTTCCGCCACGGATCGAGTGCGGAGTTCGCCTCGAGCACATCGCTCCAGGCGGAGTAACCTTCGGCGTTGCGCGAACGAATCTGGTAGGTGTGCTTGCTATTGTAGGCGAGGTCGGTGTGCGTGAACTCGGCCGCATCACCCACGGCAAACACAGTGCCGTCGACCTTAAGGTCGTAGGAGGTAGCACCATCGACCTTTCCCCAGGTGAGCTTGATGCTCGTTGGGGTCGTGACGTCCTCGGGGGCAGCAAGGTTCGTGGGTGCGGAGAGGTTCTCGTTGAGGCGATCGGCTGTGAGCGTGGCGTCGGCGTTCACGAAACCGCCCAGCTCAAGCGTCTGCGCCGCTGCAGCAACATCGGTCTTCGCGAACTTGACGTAGACCTTGGGGTTCGTGGTGATCTTGGTGTTGTTGAAGCTCTCGCCCTGCTCGGCCTCGGTGCCGTCCGCATCGCTGCCGTAGTGGTTGAGGTTGGGGGTCTCGCTGTAGAAGTAGACCGCCTGGCCGGCCTCGGGGGTCGCGGCGTCAAAGGTCTCCTGCGAGTCGACCTCGCGCACGTTGAGTGCGGATCCGCCGTTCTTGGCGACAACGCTCGTGGGCTTGGCGGACACGTTGGCCACGAAGGTCGTGGTGCGATTGGAGTCGTAGCCGTTGTAGCCACCCTGCGAGGCTTCGGCGGTAAAGGTCGCGGTGCCGCCTGCGGCCTTGGAGCTGTAGACGGTGCTCACATGCTCACCGTAGGAGATATTGTCGATCGTACCGTAGGAATCGTCCTCAGTCGTGTTGTTCTCGATGGAGGAGCCGTCGTCCTCGTACTGCGTAAAGGTGCCGTCGCCCTCGGTGGCGAAGAACTCGACGATACGCTGGCTGCGGTCGGTACCCTTGGTGTTGGTGTCGCTCACGGCCTCGGGGTTGTTGTTCTCGGCGTACATCGGCACGATAGCGTTGGCCTTCACAAACAGCGGCAGCTTCCAAAGCGGAGCCTCGTAGTTGTTGAGAACCTGGCCGCCACGATACTGCTTACCCGAGAAGTAATCGATCCAGATGGTGGGATTCTCGTCGGTGCCGTAGTTGGGGAGGTAAATCCCATTGCGAATGTCGTTGCCGTTCTCGTCTGCCTGGGTATCCTGATACACCGGTGCCACTAGGAAGTTCTCACCGAACATATACTGGTACTGCGTCGAAGTGCTTGCGGCGTACTCGGAGTTGTCGGAAAGCAGCATGGCGCGGATCATGGGCAGGCCGGCATCGCCGTTACCCGTGTCGATGTTGGCCGCCGAGGCCGCGCTCGTGTAGATATAGGGCATGAGCTGCGCCTTGAGCTTGAGGTAGAAGCGCGAGATGCCTGTGTAGGGATCGCCGTGCGTCATGGGCGATTTACGGTAGGTGCCCCAACCGTCCATGTCAAGCATAGAGGGCGTGAACGTCTTCCACTGGTAGTCACGCGCAGAGATGATGGGGTCGCCGCCAAAGATGCCATCCATGTCGGAGCCGATGTTGGGGTTGCCCGAAAGACTCTGACCGATATACGTGGGGATATGGAAGCGAATGTACTCCCAGTTACCGCCATACTGGTCGCCGGTCCAAATGCCACCAAAGCGTTGCGTGCCGGCCCAACCATCGAGCGTGATGATGTTGGGGCGCTTGTTAGCGCCGGTCGTCACCGTGTCATAAGCTGTCTTGATGCCATTAAGACCAAAGGAGTAGCCAGATCCAACCCAGGCAACGTCGGTCTTAAGGGTAGTGATGCCTCCCGTCTTGACCTCGGCGTCGAAGTCGCGAAGCAGATGCCACGGGGTCTCAGGGTTGCTGTCGGGCTCAAGGTTGGACTGGGTCCACAAGCCCGTGCTCACACCCTTGGAGTTGGCATACTCGGTGAACTTCTTAAGGTTGTCGACATTGGCACGCACAGCGTTAAGACGGTCGGCCGAGCTCGCTCCGTCGGAGTTGACGCCGCCGGTCTTGTAGTAACCGTTCTGGCCATAGCCGGCGCCGTAACCGTCGTTCGGCAGGAACCAGCCGAGCGGCATGTCGTTGTCCTCGTAGTCATCGATAACCTGACGAGCAGAGAACTGGCGGTCGAAATCGGTCGCTTTCATGTTCTCGGTATCAACCGTAGGGCCCTCACCGTTGAGCGTCTCGGCCGCAAGTGTGCCGTCGAGCTTGTAGCCCGTCGACATGCCAGACTCGTACTTAACGTCGCCCTTCTCGCTCGAGGACTTGCCGCCCTTGGTCTCCCACTTCTTTTGACCCGAGGTCGTTGACCAGCCATCACGGTTATAGGCATTAAGATGACCAAGGTAGAACCCGTACTCGGGCAGCAGTACCGGGTTACCGGTCACCTTGTAGTAGTCCTGCAGCATCTCGGTTGCCACGTTCGAAGCGCCCTCGTTGGTCGCCACGAAGTAGTAGGCATCAAACTCATTCTCGCTGTGCAAAGTCGTGACCGTCGATGAGTCCGTGGAACCGAAGTCGTAGGAACCCTCTGCAAACGTGTTTCGGAGTACGCCGTAGCCGTCACTCGTCCAATAAAACGGGTTGGGCGAGGCAACGCCGCCATCGGTCCAGTTGTTCGTGTTGGAGATGGCGATGGTCTGGTTGGTGTGCAGGAAGCGTCCGTTCTGGGTGCCGCCGCCAAAGAAGTTCTCGGACTTCTCCTTGGCGAGCGTCTGGACGGTACCCTTCTTATCAAGGTCGAGGGACGCGGACTCGGAAACCACGACACGGTCGCCTGACTTGATACTCATCTTGCCAGTCGCCTTGTCCAGGATCACGGTCGCCTTTCCGCCGGTGATCTCGATAGTGTCGCCCTTGTCGGCAACCGTCGCACTCGGCTTGCTGTAGGTGTCCGAGGTATCGGGCTGAGCCTGGATCTTAGCCGTGTGGGACTTACTGCGCGGCGTGGCGTACTCGGAAAACTCACCCTTGGGGTCGACGTTATAACGGAAAATACCGTCCTCGAGGAACGTAATACGGCCCTTGATGCCGTCAGCGAAATCGATGTCGACGACATTCGAGGCAGACTGGGACACGGTCGCCGAGTCGACGCCCTTGAGTGGCGTGGCAATCGCCTGCTGGGGATTGGCAAACACGAGCGTCGCTGCAGTGGCAACGAGGACCGCGCTTCCCTTCACCCACCGTTTCGTAAAAATGGAATTCCTGCGCACCTGGTCTCCTTTCTTCCGAGATGCTGAGGTGCCGAGGACGCCCCCCCCCCGGCAGCATGGGAAAACGTATCAAACGGGGATGTTCGGTACATTCCGCACAATGGGGCCACCCGTTACCAAGGGGCCAACTGGTAGTAACCAGATAGCCACCTACTAGGTCATATCAATATATGGGAGCACTTGCGCAACCAAGTTCGGAAGTCCGCCAGCGGCAGTAAAATGAGCGTCAGCGGCAAGGTGGGCTTAATAAGCCATACCAATTGGTTCTTCAGTCAAATACCAATCTAGCAAAAATGTACTGTTTATCTGGTATTACACAGACCATACCTTTCCCTCGGGAACTGGGCTTCGCGAAGTTTCCCGAGAGAAAAGCTCGACCGCCGCCCTGCGACCTACCGGAGATTGCTATGACGTACGTTGGCTGATTTGGTTTGGAATGAGAGGTTGACGGAGGATGGTGGACAGTTAGTTCAGATTTGTATTTTTTGGCCGGGTCCTTACGTGCAAACGTATCGTTTTGAAGCCGTTTTAGACCCAATAACGCCCTTTTCTCATTCCTGACTGCGCATCCTTGTCGCATCAGACCGCCAAGAACGACTCATTTGAGCTCAAATCGGCCTTTTCCACCCTCACAAAAATACAAATCTGAACTAACTGTCCAGCGGCACTCTCAGCCAGCCACAAAAAGGTCCTCCGGTGAATGCAATTCACCGGAGGACCCCATACAAAACGTGGGCTCTGCCCACGCTCACTTTTTATTCAGCCCTAGTCATCGCGCAAAGCCCCTTCGGCAGCACACGGTGCGGCCAAGTCACCGCAGGCCGGGGCGGGAGGCGGACCTTTCTCTCGGGAAACTTCGCG
>WGSI01000020.1:0-43252 GCA_014871745.1 Collinsella sp.
TGCCCTTGCTCGAGAAGAACAGCACGTACTCGTGCGTGGACGCGATGAACATCTCGTCGATGACGTCGTCCTCTTTGAGGTTGACGCCCGACACGCCCTTGCCGCCGCGCTTCTGGGCGCGGTAGGCGGCCACCGGGATACGCTTAACGTAGCCGGTGTGGGTGATGGTCACGACCATGTCCTCGTCGGCGATGAGGTCCTCGACATCCAGGTCCTTCTCAACCTGGCTGATTTCGGTACGGCGCTTGTCGCCAAACTTCTTGGAGATCTCGCGCATCTCTTCCTTGATGACGCCCAGAATCTTCTCCTCGTGCGCCAGCAGTTCCTCGTAGTAGGCGATGGCGCGGCGCAGGCCGTCCAACTCTTCTTGGATCTTGTCGCGCTCCAGGCCGGTCAGGCGGCGCAGCTTCATCTCGAGGATGGCCGTGGTCTGCTCGGGCGTAAAGCCAAAGCGTTCGATCAGTCGGCTGCTGGCCTCGGAGTCGGTCTGCGAGGAGCGGATGATGCTGATGACCTCGTCGATATGGTCAAGGGCCATCAGGTAGCCCTCGAGGATATGCGCGCGGGCCTGGGCCTTCTTAAGGTCGAAGCGGGTGCGGCGGGTGACGACGTCGACCTGGTGGTCGATGTAGTGCTGCAGCATCTCGCGCAGGCTCAGGCATTTGGGAACGCCGTTGACGAGTGCCAGGTTGTTGGCGCCAAAGGTCGTCTGCAGCGAGGTGTACTTATACAGGTTGTTGAGCACGACCTGCGGAATGACGCCCTTCTTGAGCTCGATGACCAGACGGATGCCCTTCTGGTTGGACTCATCGCGCATATCCGAGATGCCCTCAATGCGCTTGTCGTTGACGAGTTGGGCGATCTTCTCCTGCAGGGTGCCCTTGTTGACCATGTAGGGAATCTCGGTAAAGACCAGGCGGCTGCGGCCGGTCTTGGTGGACTCCACATGTGCCTTGGCACGCACGGTAATGGAGCCGCGGCCGGTCTCGTAGCTCTGCTTAATGCCGGCGCTGCCCATGATGATGGCGCCGGTGGGGAAGTCCGGACCGGGCATGATCTGCATGAGCTCGTCGACGGTGGCGTCGGGGTTGTCGATCAGGTAGCAGGTGGCCTCGATCGCCTCGGTGAGGTTATGCGGGGCGATGTTGGTGGCCATGCCGACGGCGATGCCCTGGCTGCCGTTGACCAGCAGGTTGGGGAAGCGCGCAGGCAGTGCCACGGGCTCGGCGAGCGATTCGTCGTAGTTGGGCTGCCAGTCGACGGTATCCTTCTGCAAGTCACGCAGCAGTTCCATGGCGGGCTTGGCCAGGCGGCTCTCGGTGTAACGCATGGCCGCCGCGCCGTCGCCATCGATGTTGCCGAAGTTGCCGTGACCGTCGATGAGCGGCGTGCGCATGGAGAACCACTGCGCCAGGCGGACCATGGCCTCGTAGACCGCAGAGTCACCGTGCGGGTGGTACTTACCGATAACTTCGCCGACCGTCCAGGCCGACTTTTTGTGTGGGCGGTTGGGGTAGATGCCGCTCTCGTTCATCGCGTACAGGATGCGGCGGTGTACCGGCTTTAAGCCGTCGCGCACGTCCGGCAGGGCACGCGCTGTGATAACCGACATCGAATACTCGATGAACGACTGCTTCATCTCGCGACCGAACTCCGAAATCTGGAGCTGGCCGCCGTTGATGTCCTCGCCGGCCGAGGCGCCACGATCGACTTCGCCAAAGCTCTCCTCGAGCTCACCGTCGTCGTCCTCTTCCTCATCATCATCGGCATCGGGGTTATAGGCGTCCGGATCGCCGTCCTCGCCCTGCTCAGCACGGGCAAGCAGGCGCTTCAGATCATCGGGCATACCGGCATCGCCGGCCTCGTCCACACCCTCGTTGTTGTTGATATCGTCTGCCACGTTACCTCCTCTTAAGCGTCAAGGAATCGTGCATCATGTGCATGCTTCTCGATGTACTCGCGGCGATAGCCGACCTCGGAACCCATCAGCTCGCGCACGGCGCGGTCCGCCACCACGGCGTCCTCGATCGACACACGCTGCAGAATGCGGGTCTTTGGGTCCATCGTCGTCGAGGCAAGCTGTTTGGGGTCCATCTCGCCCAGGCCCTTGTAGCGCTGGACGGTATAGCCCTTGCGCTTTTTGGTGATCTTGCCGTCCTTGGCCTTGCCGTCCTCGTCGTTATCGTCGGGGTTCAGGCCCAGACTCTGGATGGTGTCGCGCAGGATCTCGTCTTCGGGCTGGCGGCCGTTGGGATACACGTAGTGAATCTTGTTGCGCACCTTAATGCCAAAGATGGGCGGGCAGGCAACATAGACGTAGCCGGCATCGATCAGCGGACGCATGTACTTGTAGAAGAACGTCAGTAGCAGGATGCGGATATGCGCACCGTCGACGTCTGCATCGGTCATGATGATGATCTTGTGGTAGCGCGCCTTGGTGATATCGAAGTCGCCGCCGTCGCCGGCACTCGTCGTGACGCCGCAACCGATCGCGGTAATCAGCGACTGGATGGTGTCACTCGAGAACGCGCGATGGTCACCAACGCGTTCGACGTTCAAAATCTTGCCGCGCAGGGGCAAAATCGCCTGGATGTCTCGGCGACGGCCGTCCTTGGCCGAACCGCCTGCCGAGTCGCCCTCTACGATGAAGAGCTCGGTCAGCTCGGCATCGCGCACCGAGCAGTCGGCGAGCTTACCGGGCAGGGACGCCGTCTCGAGCAGGCTCTTGCGGCGGGTCGCCTCGCGCGCCTTGCGGGCGGCATTGCGCGCCTTGCAGGCCTGTTGCGCCTTCTTGACGATCTCGCGAGCGGGCTTGGGATGCTCCTCGAGGTAATCGGCAAGGCCGTCGGTCACAATCTTGAGTGTGAGCGCGCGCATATAGGAGCTGCCGAGCTTGGCCTTGGTCTGGCCCTCAAACTGCGGATCGGGCAGCTTGACCGAGATAACGGCCGAAAGGCCCTCGCGCACATCGTCGCCGGTCAGGTTGGCGTCTTTTTCCTTGAGCAGGTTCTGCTTGCGCGCGTAATCGTTGATCACGCGGGTGAGCGCGGTGCGGAAGCCCTCAAGGTGCATGCCACCCTCGGGGGTGTAGATGTCGTTGGCAAACGACATGACGTTCTCGCCGTAACCGCTATTCCACTGCAGAGAAACCTCGACCTCGCCCATCTTGGTCACAGGCGCGTCCGGGTCCGATTTGCCCTCGATGTAGATGGGCTCCTTAAAGGCCTCGGGGACGTCCTTGCCCTCGTTGAGGAACTTGACGAAGTCGATGATGCCGCCCTCGTAGCAAAACTCCTCCACGTGGGGAGTCGCCTCGCGCTCGTCGGTCAGCACGATTTTGAGGTTCTTATTGAGGAACGCCGTCTCCTGCAGACGGTTGTGCAGCGTATCGAAATCGTAGATGCAGGTCTCGAAGATCTCGTCGTCGGGCCAGAAGGTGACGGTGGTGCCCGTCGAATCCGAGGTGCCCACGACCTCCATCTTCTTGACGGTCTTGCCGCGCGAGAACTCCATCTCGTAGGTGTTGCCGTCGCGACGAACCTGAACGACCACGCGCTTGGACAGTGCGTTGACGACGGAGATGCCAACGCCGTGCAGGCCGCCCGAGACCTTATAGGCCGAGTTATCGAACTTACCGCCGGCGTGCAAGATCGTCATGACGACCTCGAGCGTCGGGATCTTTTTAACAGGGTGCTCGTCGACGGGGATGCCGCGCCCGTTGTCGACGACCGTGATGGAGTTGTCGGCGTGGACCGTCACCTGGATCTCGGTGCAGAAACCGGCCATGGCCTCGTCGACGGAGTTGTCAACGATCTCCCACACCAGGTGATGCAGACCGCTGGCGCTCGTCGAGCCGATATACATGCCCGGGCGCTTACGAACGGCCTCGAGACCTTCGAGAATCTTAATCTCGCCGCCATCGTAATCGTTTTCGTTTGCCACACGTCCTCCTTCAGTCAAGAAAATGTGTACAGCCTTACTAGTTTATCGTAAAAAAATACCCTCGGGAACGAGGGTATTTGGCTCTACAAGGCCACCAGATGCGATTTAAGGCTCTTTTTTGCTTTGCACGCCCTTGGCCCACTCGGCACTGGCTCTCATGGCATTCTCGAGGGCCTCGCGCAGTTTTTGGTCTTCGATGGGCGCCACTTGGCGCTCAATCTCGGTGCGCTCGGCCTCACTTAGGTCGGCGTGCGGAGCCGGCGGGCGCTCGGTCGTCGCCGGACGCAGGCGCTCCTTGGCGGCGGGCGGCGTGTGACCGGGCGCGGTGGTTTTGAACACCAGGCCGTCCACATGCGCACCGGCGCGCTCCATGCGCGCGCGGATGATCTCGCGCAACAGCGTCATTTCCTGCGTCCACGAGGGCGAGTCGAGATATACCAGCAGCTCATTGGACTCGGGCAGGTAGCGCAGGCCCGTCACATGGCGCCCCTCGCGCGTGCCCGAGCACACCGCATTCCAGGCGCGATAGACCGCACGAGATTCCTCTGCAGCCTCCATCTGCACGCGGCGCTCAGGCGTCGCGGCCGCCAGGATGCGCTGGCGCTCTGCGTTTAAAAATCCACTGAAGGCGACCGTTTCGCTCTCGCGCTCGTAATTAGCACGTCTCACCCATGCTCACCACCTTGGCTCGATCAAGCAGGTCATCGGTAAAATACCCCAGGTTGGTCGTGGTTATGACCGTCTGGATATCATCGCCGATCAGCCGCAGAAAAGCGCCGCGACGCTCGCCGTCGAGCTCGCTCATCACGTCGTCCAAAAGCAGCAGTGGGGCGGTGCCCAGGACATCGCGAGCCACGGCCACCTCCGCCACCTTCCAGGCCAAAACCAACGTCCGCTGCTGACCTTGGCTGGCAAATGAACGGGCGGATCGACCCGCCACGGCAAACTCAATCTCATCGCGATGCGGTCCCACCAACGTCACGCCGCGGCGAATTTCCTCGTCGGCGTGCTCATCAAGGGCAGCCAGCATGCGCTCGTACGCCCAGTCCTTCAGCTCTTCGCGATCCTCGACCTGGGGCAAATCCCCCAGCGTGGACGTATAGGTCACGTTGGCGGCCTCGCCGGACGCCACTTGCCCGTAGGCAGTGTGCACATGGCCCGCCAGCCGGTCGAGCAGGGCCAACCGGTGCACGAGCAGGGCCGAGCCCGCGCGGGCAATCGAATCGTTCCACGCGCCGAGCATCTCGCGGCAGCACCAGGCCTCCTTGAGCAAGGCGTTACGCTGGGTCACGCAGCGCCCATAGGTGCTCGCAAGATCGGCATAGCGTGCGCTCAGTTGCATGCCAAAGTCATCGAGGGCGGCACGGCGCACACTGGCGCCTCGCTTAACCATGTCCAGATGGTCGGGGCAAAACAGCACGCTCGGCAGGACCCCGCGCACACCGGCGGCAGAGCATCTCTTGCCGTTGCGGCTAAACGAGCGCTTACCGTCCTCCGCGCTCAATCCCATATCAAGCACGCGGCCGTCGCCCTCGAGCCTCAGCTCAACCTTGCACGAGTCCGCGCCGTCATGGACGAGCTCGGCGGCGGTCGGATGCCTAAACGAGGCGCCGCTCGTCAGCAGCTGCAGCGCCTCTATGAGATTGGTCTTTCCCGCCGCGTTGGGTCCCGCAAGTATCGTCACGCCCTCGTCCAGGGCAAGGCGATAGCTATCGAAGCTGCGGTAGTGCGCGACGGAAAGATCGCGGGCGAACATGGTCATAGGGCAGTTGCTAGATGCGGACCGGCATGACCAGGTACAGGTAGTTGATCTTGTCGTAGGACTTGAAGATGCCCGCCTGCGAGTAGCTCTTGAGCTCCAGCGTGATCTCCTTCTCCTTGGACAGGGCATTGAGGCACCCGAAGATGTAGTGGTAGTTGAAGGCGATGGTGCCCGACTCGCCCTCGGCCTCGACATCGATCGTCTCCTGCGCAAGGTCCTGGTCATTGGAAATGGAGGACAGGCCCATCTGCCCGTTCTCGACATCGATCTCGAACTTGACGGCGGGGTTGGCGCTCGCGATAACGGCCACGCGCTTGAGGGCGGCGTTAAAGGCGGCGACGTCGATCTTGACGCTCGTCACGCACGAATCGGGGATGAGCTGCTTGTAGTTGGGGTACACGCCCTCGATGCGGCGCGACACGTAGGTGGTGTTGCCGGCCTCAAAGACGACCTGGGTGTCGGTAGCCCCGATCATGATGGTCGCCTGGCTGGCCATGATGTTCAGCGCGTCGTTAAAGGCGTCGGCCGGAACGTTGAGTTCAAAGGAGCCCTCGAGGGTTGAGGTCTCGACCTGCGTATCGCACACGGCCAAGCGGAAGGAATCGGTCGCCACCAGGCGCACGGTGTTGTTCTCGACCTTCATGTGCACGCCACCCAGGATGGGGCGGGCCTTGTCAGTCGAGGTGACGCGCCACACGCGGCCGACCATTTCGGACAAGATATCGGTCGGCAGTTCCACGGCGCTCTCGATGGCATAGGCCGGAAACTCGGGGAAGTCATTGGCATCGAGCGTGTTCAGGCGGAAAGAGCTCTTCTCACAACCAATCAGCACCTGGCGCTCGGACAGCTCAAAGGTGACCGGGGCATCGGGGAGGGTCTTGGTGATATTGGAGAGCATCTTACAAGGGATAACCATCTCGCCCTCTTCTTCGACATGTGCCGCGATGCGATGACGGATCGAGATGGTGTAGTTAGAGGTCTGGAATTCCAAGATGCCGTCTTGCGCCTTGACGAGCACGCCCGACAGGATGGGAAGGGTGGATGCCGAAGCGACGCCCTTCATAACGACGCCGATGGCTTGTGTAAGCGAGCTCTGGCTGACGGTGAACTTCATCTTTTAATACCTTTCTATAGATATAAATATCTTAATAATAGTAATAGCACTGACGAAACTGTTGATTACTCCCAAAGACGCAGGCCAGACCCAGAAAGAGAATCGACAGCAACCTGTGTGCAACAGGGGTGGTTTTCCACGTTCAAAACCTGCGCAAAACTTTTCATCACCGCGGGTTGGGTTTTAGACACCTTATGCCCGTGGTTTCGACAAGTTTTCAACAGGTGTCTCTATTTCCCTACGAGCGCAGTGTAATTTTATCGCGCAGCGATTTGAGGTCTTCGGTGACGGTACGGTCTTCCTGGATCATCTTCTGGACCTTTTTGTAGCTCGTGCTGACGGTCGAGTGGTTGCGGTTGCCAAATTCGGCGCCCACCGCCGTGGTCGTCATCTCGCACATCTCGATGGCCAGGTAGATAGCGATATGGCGTGCTTTGGCGATATTGGCGTTGCGACGCGGGCCGATGAGCTCCTCGTGCGTCACGCCGTACTGCTCTTCGATGACGGACTGAACCGTCTGGACGTTGATCTTTTTGGCCGATGTGTCGAAGTACTGGCTGGCGATGGCGTCGATATCGTCAAAGGTGAGCTCCCCGCCCTCGCGCTCGCGGTCGCCCGCCTCGCCGGCGCAGCGCTCGCAAAAGCTCTCGAGTTCGCGGATGTTGGTGCCCGAGACCTCGGCCATGTGTTTAAAGTGCTCGTCGGTCAGGTGTCCGCCGTCGCCCCCATAGGCCGCCAGCAGCGAGTCGTCGCCTGCCTCGGGAGCGGCGACGATGGTGTTCTCGTAATAGCGCTGCAAGATCTTGTATTTCATCTCGTAGCTGGGCTCTGCAACCAGGCAGAGCATGCCGGCGTTGAAGCGGCTGGTCAGACGCTCGTCCATGCTTAGGTCCTTGGGGGCGCGGTCTGCCGCGATGACGACCTTCTTGTTGTTGCGGATGAACTCGTCCATGAGCTGGAAAAAGTAGTCCACGCTCGCGCGCTTGCCGATGATGTTTTGGATGTCATCGATGATGAGCACGTCCACGCCGTGGTACGCCTGCATGATGGGAGCGTTGCTCTTCTTTTGACGGTCGAACTCGGTCATCAGGTCGTCCAGATATGCCTGGGAGTTGGCATACTTGACCTTGATCTCGGGCGACTTCTCGGCGAGCTCGTTTTTGATGGCAAGCAGCAGGTGCGTCTTGCCCAGGCCCGATTTGCCGTAGATGAACAGTGATGTGCATGTGCCGCGCTCGTCCGCGAGGGCGGCAAACTTGAGTGCCGAGCGATAGGCATGGCTGTTTTCGGGGCCGTAGACAAAGTTCTCAAAGGTAAATTTTGAGTTCGCGGCGAGCGGGGCTCCATCCGTATTCTGCTCGGCCGGCACGGTCGGTGCTGGCATGGGTGAGGTGGGGGTCGCGGCTTGCGTGGATTTAGTCGGCGCCCCGCCCTTCATCTGGTTCATCATGCGACGAAAATCGTCGGCCGAGAGCGTGTTTTTGATTGCAATGCCCGAATCTGCGCCCGCCGCTGCGTCGTGAGCGATGGGCATGTGCGTGACGGTCGCGTTCGTTGGCGTCGCCGCCGCGGTCGGCAACGGTGCCATGGTTTCACGGGAAACATCGCTGTGCTGGTGCTCGACCGTCGACGCGTCGCCTGCGGAGGCCGGCACCGCCGGGGAAGCAGCGGGAGCCGTGGCGGGCGCCGTGGCGGCAGCGGATTCCGTCGCGGCGCCTTGCGGTGCCACGATGTCGAGCGCGATCGGTGCAAAGGCGATTTCTTCCAGATAGGCCTCAATAGTCGGCTGATGCTTTTTGAGCTGCGCGATGGCAAAGCGCGAGGGGGCCTCGATCGTGAGCGTATCTTCGGTCAGGCTTATGGCGCGCGATTGCCCCAGCATGTTGATGAGGCGTGCATCTTGGCCGTCGCGCTGGCAAAAGGCGATGGCATCCCCCAGGATGATGCTTGCTTCCTCGTCCACTGTCTCTCCCGTTCTTTAGCTCTGAGCTCGCACGCGAGCGGCGCCGAGTTCGGTCAGATGGTATTTCTGGCCATGCTTGATGACCAAGCCGGCCTGCGCCAAGTCATTGAGCGTGCGTGACCAAGTGGGGGCCGAGTTTCCAAACGCCCTCGCCAGATCGGTTGCACCGCACGCTTGATTTTGCGCCAGATAGCCCAGCGCGGCGTTGCCGCGATCGCTTACGAACACGTCCGGTTGTGGCTGCGCATGCTGATTTGCTGCATTAGGATACATCATTTGAGCTGCTGGTTGTTGAGAACTCTGCATCGGTGGCATTTGCTGTTGAAAACTTTGAGGCCACTGTTGGTAAGGCTGCGGAGACATCTGCTGGGCCCAGGGGTTGTACTGCTGCTGCGGCATCTGCTGGTACGGCTGCTGATATCCTTGCTGGTACTGCTGCGGGAACTGCTGGCCGTACCCCAGTGGCGGCATCTGCTGATATGGATATCCTTGTTGGTACGGCTGATAGCCCATTTGCTGGCCACCCGGTGCGCCCGTCGCCTGCTGCATTGCTGCTGCATCCTGATCCGCCAGCGGCACGGCCTCTGGCATGCTTGGCGGCATCGACATCGATGCCGCTTGGGGTTCTTGTGTAGGAGGCATTCCGGGCTGCTGCATCTGTCCCACGGTGGGCTGCATCTGCTGCGTTGCCATGGGCTGCTGCGCAAAAGCTCCCGGCAGGGGATATGTGGGCTGCTCCGTCTCGGGCCGCACGGCAGCGCCGCGTCCGCCGGCACGCTCGATTTCCTGCACGCGTTTAGGGTTCAGGCTTACCGTAACCACGGTGCCGTTGCCCATGTTGTCCTCGATGGATACGGCACCGCCGGCGTTTTCCAAATACTCCTGCACCATGGGAAACCCTGCTCCGGTTCCACGGATATAGCGCTTCATCTTGCTGTTTGCGCTGGTAACGCCAAAGTCGAAAGCACGTTCCTTGTCGTCGATGCCGGGTCCTTGGTCAGCAAAGCGGATGGTGTCTCCGCCGTCCAGAATCGAGATGATGGGCTCGGCAAAGTGTGCGTGGATAAAGTTTTCGACAATCTCGCGGATGACCATGAGCGAGATATGGCCACCTTGTTCTTTCATGCACTGGTAGACGGTGTTGGTCGTCTCTTCCAAATACGTGCGGACATCTTGCGGATCAATGACGATCACCCGCGGTGTCGACAGCATGTCGTCATAGACGGCGATGCGCGCGGCGTACATGGCTTTTGGCACCTGCGTGGTCGTCTGCTCGCCTTCCGCACGCTCTTCGCGCACGCCGGTGATGTGCTCGTTGTCGGGTGCCGGGTCTCCGGAATCGACCATGGTGTAAAAGTCGTCAGACATGCCGCTCGCAATCTTTCAAAAGGTTTCGAACAAATAGTAGCTCACCGTGCAACGTTTCTCATCTTTCGACAACTTTTCAAAACTTGTTGAAAACTTTGGAAAATGGGCGAAAAGTTCTCAACATTGCCAACATGACCTGTTGAAAACTCGATGAAATATCGTGAAAGGTTGCCATGAGGCGCAAATTTCGGTTGTGCTTATGGGGGAACCGTGTGAACTGCGCAACCTTTTACCTTTGATTTCTTGACATTTGAACATTGATTTCCCTACAATCTTCAAGCTCACGTGTCTATATCTGCGTCCGCGTCCCCGCGGACACTCGAAATGCAGCAGGAGGAACTTAAGATGAAGCGTACGTATCAGCCTAATAAGCGTAAGCGTGCCAAGACCCATGGCTTCCGTGCCCGTATGGCCACTAAGGGTGGTCGTGCCGTGCTCGCCCGTCGTCGCGCCAAGGGCCGCAAGCGTCTCACTGTCTAGCAGCGATACACACATCTCGCATGAAGACTATTAAGTCTCGGCAAGATTTCGAGCATGTGTTCAGTCAGGGGCGTCGTTTCAATCACCCTCTGATTCGAATGACCATATGTGAATCGGTTGGCGAAGGCGACTCCGGAAGGGTCGCCTTCGTTGGTGCTAAGCGACTCGGTTGTGCCGTCGTGCGCAACCGATCTAAGCGTGTGATGCGCGAGGCCGCCCGCAGCTGCGGATTTCCCGTTGCGGGTTATGACATCATCTTGTTTGCAACTCCCAAGACGAGGGTTTCCTCGCCGCAGGAGATGGACAAGGCGTTGCGTTCGCTTATGAAGCGCGCCGGCGTTGCCGGGGAGGAGCGATGAGCAATCACGTTTTGCGACGTGTTGCCATCGCTCCTATTCGCATATATCAACAGGTTATTTCGCCCTTATTGCCTGACGCCTGCATTTATTACCCAACGTGCTCGCAATACGCCATCCAGGCGATTGAGAAGCACGGTGTTTTGAGAGGCTGCTGGCTTGCCGTGAGGCGCATCGCTCGTTGCAATCCCCTGCACGTCGGCGGTTATGACCCTGTGCCCTAGCGGGCACTCGCTATCGGAGGAAAACTTACATGTGGGATTGGATCGTTAACATCCTTTTCGAGCTGCTCAAGCTCATCCAGACCTTTGCGGTCGACTGGGGCCTGTCCATCATCATCCTGGTGGTCATCATCCGTCTGCTGCTGACGCCGCTCATGCTCAAGTCGACCAAGTCGACGGCTCGCATGCAGGTGCTGCAGCCCAAGATGCTCGAGATCCAGGAGCGCTATGCCGACGATCCCCAGCGTCAGGCTGAGGAGATGCAGAAGTTCTACAGCGAGAACAAGTTCAACCCCATGGCTGGCTGTCTGCCGCTGCTGATTCAGATGCCTATCCTGTTCGCCCTGTTTACATTGCTGCGCAACCTGCCGCAGTACTTTAACGACGGCACGTTCTCGTTCTTCAACATCCTGCCCGACCTGACCACCACGCCGAGTGCTTCCTTTGCCGATGGCTTTATGGTTGCACTGCCTGCGCTGGTTTGCCTGATCCTGTTCGCCGTCCTGACCCTGATTCCGCAGCTCTATATGTCGCGCAACCAGACCGGCCAGCAGGCTCAGAGCATGCGTATGATGGCCGTTGTCATGACGGTCATGATGCTTTGGATGGGCTGGAGCCTTCCCGTTGGTGTTCTGCTGTACTACGACGTCTCGTCTGCTTGGCAGGTTATCCAGCAGATTTTTGTGACGCAGAAGGTCATCGACAAGGCGAAGGCCGATGAGGAGGAGCGTCTTAAGAACGCTCCGCTGCAGGTTGAGGTCACTCGTCGAGAGAAGAAGCCGCGTCCGCACAAGAAGAAGTAGTGGGATATCAATCTTATTTAGGTACCTAACTTTTGGAGTACGTTATGTCTGAAGAGATCATCGAGGATATGCTTGAGGAGGTTGCCCCGCAGGTCGCGGGCGATTATCCCGAGATTGCACAGCGCTACAAGGCTGGTGAAGAGCTGACCGATGAGGAGCTCGACACCATTGCCGATGTTGCGATTTCCATCCTGCGTTCCATCCTTTCGCACTTCGATGCCGCCAACTCTCCTATCGATGAGTATGAGGGCGACGAGGGTGAGCTGATTTTGGATGTAACGGCTCCCGACCTTGCTGTTCTCATTGGCCGTCATGGTCGCACTCTTGATGCTCTTCAGGTTATGTTCTCTTTGCTGGTGAGCCGCAAGCTTGGCTTTAGGTATCCGGTTGTAGTGGACGTCGAGGGATACAAGAGTCGCCGTCAGGATAAGGTCGCCTCCATGGCTCAGTCTGCTGCCGAGCGTGCCATCCGCACTCATAAGAGTGTTTCGCTTCCGCCCATGAATGCCTACGAGCGCCGACTGGTTCACATTGCACTTCGTGGCAACGATGCAGTCGATACTCATTCTGAGGGTTCTGACCCTGATCGCCATGTGGTGATTGTTGCTCGATAATCTACTCGAGCTTATGCTAAGGGGACGTGGTTTCCACGTCCCCTTTTTTTGTCAAAAGTTCTCGATACACTGATTTTTGTCAGAAAGGAGCTTTCGTTGTTAGTACTTACTGATCAGCAGGCTGACGAGATGCTGAGTCGTCTAACTTCCTATTGCAAAGAGTATTCCTTGAATGTAACTGATGCTGATCTAAGGAAATGTATTCAGCATTTGGATTTGGTTCTTGAAACAAATAAGACGACCAACCTCACCCGTATTCTTAACGTCGAAGATGCAGCGGTACTACATATCCTCGACTCACTTGTTTTGCTTCCTTATATCAATAAGGCTCCCGAGGGAGCTTTGCTCGATATGGGGACGGGTGCGGGCTTCCCTGGAATTCCATTAACGATTGCCACGCATCGTAAGGCTACTTATATTGACTCTGTTGGCAAGAAGGTTGACGCTGTTAATTCTTTTGTTCATGCTCTTGGATTGAAATATGGTCATGCAGTTCATGATCGCCTCGAAGAATATGCTCGAAGCCATAAGAAGCAGTTCTCTGTTGTAACCGCCCGGGCACTGGCCCCTCTACCAATTCTTGTTGAGTATGCGGCTCCGTACCTCAAGGACGGTGGGTTATTTGTTATCACGAAGGGATATCCATCGGATGATGAGCTTGCTTCCGGCATGTCAGCAGCTAAGATCTGCGGCTTCACGTTGCTTCTGAATGACGCAATCGATTTGCCTGAGAGCTTGGGCCACAGGGAATTCATTGTTCTTAAGAAGAGTCATCCAGCATCCGTTTCATTGCCTCGTGCAAATGGAATGGCAAAGAAGAATCCGCTTGCCTAGATGTTTCACGTGAAACATAATGGATACTAACAACTCGCAGTGTTTCACGTGAAACATGGCGGTTGATATTGAATCGGAATGTTTCACGTGAAACATCCTCCGTTTGACAGCTTTAATACACACCAGGAGGGACCGTGGGATTTCGCGACGTTAAGCGTTCGAAGAGCGCAAAAGACACGCGTATCATTGCAATCATCAATCAAAAAGGCGGCGTCGGTAAGTCGACGACGGCTGTAAACCTTGCTGCAGCACTGGGTGAACAGGGACGCAAGACACTGATTGTCGATTTTGATCCGCAGGGAAACAGCACTAGCGGATTTGGAATTGAAAAAGAAGACCTTGATCAGTGCATCTATGATGCATTGCTGAATGACGTGCCGGCAGAATCGCTTGTTCTTGATACAAATTGCAAAAAGGTATTCGTTATTCCAGCGACAATTCAGCTTGCAGGTGCCGAAATTGAGCTCGTAAGCGCAATTGCTCGTGAAACCCGCCTCAAAGATTTGCTTGAGCCGATTCAGGATGAGTTCGATTTTATATTCATCGACTGTCCTCCTTCGCTCGGCCTGCTTACCATCAATGCTTTGACCGCAGCAGATAGCGTTTTGATTCCAATCCAGTGCGAGTATTATGCACTCGAGGGCGTTACGAAGCTACTTGAGTCAATGAAGATGGTCAAATCACGTCTGAATAAGGGCTTAGACACCTATGGTGTGCTTATGACCATGTATGACTCGCGTACTTCCCTGTCGAATCAGGTTGTTGAGGAAGTTCAGTCGTACTTTGGCGATAAGGCTTTTAAGACCTTAATTCCTCGTACCGTAAAAATCTCTGAGGCTCCGTCTTTTGGAGAGCCGGTGATTACCTATGCACCTCAAAATAAGGGTGCAAAAGCGTATATGAACCTTGCAAAAGAGGTGATCAAGCGTGCCTAGTGCAAAGAAGCGTGGTGGATTGGGACGTGGACTCAATGCTTTGGTCTCAGAGGCTGAGTATGAGACCGGTGGTTCGGTTGTATCGGCTTCAAATGCCTCATCTGAAACAAAACTGCCTATTGAGGATATCGTTCCCAACCCTAATCAGCCGCGAATTCACTTTAACGAAACTGAACTTCGTGAGTTGAGCGAATCAATCCAAGAACATGGCGTCTTGCAGCCGCTTTTGGTTCGCAAGCATGGAAACGGCTATGAGATCATCGCTGGTGAGCGTCGTTACCAAGCGTCAAAGCTTGCTGGTCTTGAGGAGCTGCCTGTCATCATTAAAGATGTTAATGATGAAGAGATGCTGGCTCTTGCTCTGATCGAAAACCTTCAGCGTTCTGATCTGAATCCCGTCGAAGAGGCTAAGGGCTATCGCCAGCTTATCGATGCCAGCGGTATGACCCAGGAGACATTGTCGAAGGCAGTCAGCAAGTCACGCTCTGCAATTACAAACTCGCTGCGCCTTCTCGATCTCCCTGAAGTTGTTCAGCAGATGATTTTTGAGGGCAAACTTACTGCTGGTCATGCACGTGCGATTCTTGCAGTTCCCTATGAGGACGCTCGAATTCGACTTGCAGAGAAGGTTGTTGCAGAGGGCCTTTCCGTAAGAGCGACAGAAAATCTTGCTCCGTTGTTTTCTGCCGGAGAGACACCTAAGACGCCGAGGCCTGCAACGCCTCAGTCTTTTAAAAAGGCTGCCCGCGTGCTTCGTCAGGTTTTTAATACCAACGTGCGTGTTAAGAGCTCGCGTGGAAAGAATAAGATTGAGATTGAGTTTAAAGACGAGGAAGAGCTCTCTCGTATTCTTGGCGAAATGATTCAGTTTGATCAAGGAGGCCAAGATGAGGAATAGGATTTTAACTGCGATTGCATTGGCGACGACTGTCGCGGCTGGTGCCTTTGCTGGCTATAAGATCGCGACAGACGATGAACTTCGAGGTCGTTTGCTTCGTAGTGCGCAAGATATTGTCGATACATCCAAGAAGAAAATGGATGTTATGACAGAAGATGTTGCCATGCGTACGGCTCAGGTAACGAAGAATCCCAAGATTAATCAAGGTTGGGTTAGTAACCAATGGGAAAATGTAGGCTATTAGGTACCTAACAATTACTTAGCATATTTTGAGGGGTCCTTGTCTGATTCACGAGGCAAGGACCCCTTATTTTGGCCGTAAAAAATGGGACAGGTAGCAGCTGATTCAAAATTAAGGTCAATAAATAAAACGGCCCCGGTTGCATCTCCTGTAACCGGGGCCGTTCGATGTTTCACATGAAACGTTTTGGGGTGCGACTCCCCTATGCGTTCTTCTGAACTTTGAAGCGCTGCTTCAGCTGTCCGCAAGCGGCGTCAATATCGTTACCACGGGAGTTACGAATCGTGGTCTCGATGCCACGGGACTCAAGACGACGCTGAAGATCCTCAACCTTATGAATCGGCGACGGCTTGAGCGGGCTGCCCTCGATGTCGTTAAGCTGAATCAGGTTAACGTGGCACAACGTTCCCTCGCAGAAGTCGCAGAGCGCCTGCATCTCGGGATTCGTATCGTTGACGCCTTCGATCATGGCATACTCATAGGTCGGGCGGCGGCCAGTCTTCTCGGTGTAGAGTTGAAGCGCCTCGTGAAGGCGAAGTGGCGTGTACTTCTTAACACCGGGCATTAGCTTATTGCGTGTCGACTGGATGGCGGAATGCAGGGAAACGGCAAGCGTGAACTGCTCGGGGATGTCGGCAAATTTGCGAATACCGGGAATAACGCCGCTGGTAGAGACGGTGAGGTGACGAGCACCGATACCGATGCCATCGGGGTCGTTGAGGATTCGCAACGCCTTGAGAACCTCGTCGTAGTTGGCAAACGGCTCGCCCTGGCCCATGAAGACAACGCTCGTGACGCGCTCGCCAAAGTCGTTGGATACATGAAGTACCTGGTCGACGATCTCTTGAGCGGTCAGAGAGCGCTTGAGGCCGTTGAGGCCGGTAGCGCAAAAGGCACAGCCCATGCCGCAGCCTGCCTGGGTGGAAACGCAGACGGAAAGCTTGTTGCGACGGGGCATACCGACAGTTTCGACGGAAATGCCGTCGTGGTACTCGAGCAGATACTTGCGCGAGCCATCTTTGGAAACCTGCTTGGTGAGTTCAGTCGGCGTATCAAAGGCAAAAGCCTCTTTAAGCTGCTCGCGGAAAGCCTTGGGAAGGTTGGTCATGTCGTCGAACGAACAAACGTTCTTCTCAAAGACCCATTCGATGAGCTGCTTCGCGCGGAAGGCGGGCTGGCCAAGCTCGGCCACGAGCTCGCGAATATCGTTTTGGCTCAAGTCGCGAATGTCCTGAGATTTAGTCCTGGGATTCATGGAAGCCTTTCGATTTTGGGGAAACGTAGAGGGTATCGCTACAATATGGTATCAGCTGCAGAAATTATAGAGGAGGAGTCTGCCCATGCCGGGTAAAAGCCTAGAGAACATGCACGTAGCGGTCTTGGCGGGCGGTCATTCCGCTGAGCGCGAGATCTCGCTTAATTCGGGAAAGAACGTTGTGGTGGCACTGAAGGAAGCCGGCTACACCTCGGTGGAGCTGCTCGATACGGCCGCTGATGACTTTATGGTAACCATGGCAACCGGCGGCTTTGACGTGGCGTTTATCGCCATGCACGGTGCCGGCGGCGAGGATGGCGCCATGCAAGGCGCCATGGAGACCCTGGGTATCCCCTACACGGCTTCGGGCGTGCTTGCCAGCGCCTGCGGTGCCGACAAGGAGGTCTCTAAGCTCCTGTACGCCAAGGCGGGCATTCCCATTGCCCCCGGCCTTGCGCTCGAGGTGGGCGATGAAGTCGATATCGATCATATCGTCGAGGTTTGTGGCGAGCACTGCTTTGTGAAGCCGGCCGTCAACGGTTCCAGCTATGGCATTTCCCTGGTCCATGAGCCCTCCGAGCTGCCCGCGGCAATCGTCAAGGCGTTTGAGTACGGCGACAAAGTACTGGTCGAGAAGTGCATCGAGGGTACCGAGATCACCGTCGGCGTATACGGCGAAGATGACGTGCGCGCTCTGCCGATTGTCGAGATTCGTAAGCCCGAGGACTGTGAGTTCTACGATCTGGACGTGAAGTATGTCGACCCTACGGACATCCATCGCATTCCGGCGCAGATTTCACCCGAGAATTACGCTCGTGCCCAGGAGCTTGCCTGTGCTGCTCACAAGGCCCTCGGTTGCCTGGGTATCTCGCGCAGCGACTTTATCGTGAGTGAGGACGGCCCCGTTATCCTCGAGACCAATACCATTCCCGGCATGACCGATACGTCGCTGTATCCGGACGAGATCCGCCACACCGACGACATGACGTTCCCGCAGGTCTGTGACAGCCTGATCCGTATGGGCCTTCGTCGAGCGGGCATTGCATGCTAATCGAGGACGCGGTTTCGTCAGGAACGCCGCAGTTTGTCATCGACTCCTATGCCACGCTTGCCGAACGCGCCAAAACGCAGTCCTTCGGTCTTATCGAGGAAGATGTAATTGTCCTCGATACCGAGACCACAGGTCTTTCGGTGCAGGACAACGAGCTGATCGAGATCTCGGCGGCCCGTCTTTCGGGCCGCGAGATCGTCGACCGTTTCGATACCTTCGTGCATCCCAAGCAGCTAATTCCTGCAGAGATTACCGAGCTCACGAGCATTACGAACGCCGATGTGGCAGATGCCCCGTCGGCCGTCGAGGCCGTCGCGGCACTCGCCGACTTTGTGGGCGGCTGTCCTGTTATCGCGCATAACGCGACGTTTGACCGGTCGTTTATCGAATCGGTCAAAGGCGGTGTCAACGTGAGTGATATCTGGATCGATTCGCTGGCACTATCGCGTATTGCGCTTCCGCGCCTGACGTCGCACAAACTGTCCTTTATGGCCGACTTGTTTGGGTGCGATTCGGTGTCGCACCGTGCGAACGCAGACGTTGATGCCCTGTGCGGTGTGTGGCGCGTGCTGCTGGTCGCACTTACCGACCTGCCTTCGGGCCTTATGGCGCGCTTGGCTGACATGCACGCGGACGTGCCTTGGTCCTATCGCCCCATTTTTTCCTTTTTGGCTGGCCAGAACCCAGGTTCGATATTTTCGCTCAGCGCCGCTCGTGCCGACGTGCTCAAGGCCGATCGCGCGGACGATCGCGTTGATGCGGACGAGCTGCCGGTCCTTAAGATGCCGAGTCGTGAAGAGATCGAGGCAGATTACGCCCCCGGCGGCCTGGTCAATCGCATGTACCCCACCTATGAGCCGCGCGACGAGCAGATCGCGATGGCGGTTGAGGTACGCGATGCGCTGGTCACGGGTACCCATCGCGTGATCGAGGCGGGCACGGGCGTCGGTAAGTCGATGGCCTATCTCGTGCCCTTCGCCGAGGCCGCCCGCCGAAACAACATTACCGTCGGCATTGCGACCAAATCGAATAATCTTGCCGACCAGCTTATGTACCATGAGCTGCCAAAGCTCGCCGAACAGCTGGACGGGGGCCTGTCGTTTTGTGCACTCAAGGGCTATGACCACTATCCGTGTCTACGCAAGCTCGAGCGCATGAGCCGTGGTCAGGTTGAGATCACCACCAAGCGCGATCCTGCTGACACGCTCACGGCGGTTGCGGTGATCATGGCGTATGTGTGCCAATCTGCCGATGGCGACCTCGATTCGCTCGGCATTCGCTGGCGCAGCGTCAACCGTCCCGACTTTACGACGGCTTCGCGCGAGTGCGCCCGTCGCTTATGCCCGTTTTTCCCCGATAAATGCCTGGTCCACGGCGCCCGCCGCCGCGCGGCGCATGCCGATGTGGTGGTCACCAACCATTCCCTGTTGTTCCGCAATGTTGCGGCCGAGGGCAGAATCTTGCCTCCGATTCGCCACTGGGTGATCGATGAGGCCCACTCCATCGAGCGCGAGGCGCGCCGTCAATGGGCGCGCGTGGTGTCGGCGGATGAATCGCGCGTTCTGTTTGAGCGCCTGGGTGGCTCGAGCACCGGTGCGCTGAGCCAGGTTTCCCGCGATTTGGCAACCTCGGAGGGCTCTACGCTCTACCTGGGTCTTACTGCCAAGGCGACGTCGACGGCTGCCCGCGCGAGCATGGCGATTGCCGATGTGTTCGATGGCGTGCGCGAGCTTGGCCGCCGTGCCCGCGGGGGCTATGACAACGCGAATCTGTGGATTGGCCCCGAGCTGCGCGTGTCGGATGACTGGCACGATTTTTTGCAGTCGGCCCATACCGCAATTGATGCGCTGGGCCAGGCGGATAAAAGCGTAGACGCGCTGGTGCAGGCCGTCGCCGCCGATAAGCCCGAGGTCGTCGTCGACCTGGGCGATATTTCGCGCCGCCTGCACGAGTTGGTCGAGAATCTCAAGCTCATCATTGAAGGCACGGATGAGCACTACGTGTACTCGCTGCAGGTTAACCGTCGGCTGCGTGCGGGCGGGGAGTCTATGACCGCCGAGCGCATCGATATCGGCGAGGCCCTGGCGAACGAGTGGTTGCCTGAGGTGCACACGGCCATCTTCGCTTCGGCGACCATGACGGTGTCCAAGAGCTTTGAGCATTTCAACCATGCCGTCGGCCTCGATCGCATCGGTGCGTCGACATCCTCATCGCTGCACCTGGATTCGAGCTATGACTTTGACTCGAATATGGCCGTGGTCGTGGCGGGGGACATTCCCGATCCGCGCGATCGTGAGCGCTATCTGTCGGCGCTCGAGTGCGTGCTGGTCGATGCCCATCTCGCCATGGGTGGATCGGTGCTCACGCTCTTCGCTAACAGGCGCGATATGGAGGATCTGTATGCCCGTGTCGAGCCCAAATTGGCGCGAGCGGGTCTGGAACTCAATTGCCAACAGCGTAACTCGTCCCCACGTCGTCTGCGCGATCGGTTTATCAACGAGCCGACTTCATCGCTCTTTGCGCTCAAGGCCTTTTGGGAGGGCTTTGACGCCAGCGGCGAGACGCTGCGCTGCGTCATTATCCCCAAGCTGCCGTTCTCGAGCCCCACGGATCCTCTTTCGTGTGAGCGCAACCTGCGCGAAGACCGCGCCTGGGCGCGCTACTCGCTGCCCGAGGCGGTGCTCGAAGTCAAGCAAGCCGCCGGCCGTCTCATCCGCTCGTCAACCGATTGCGGTGTGCTCATCTTGGCAGATCCGCGCTTGGTGACAAAGGGCTACGGCAAGAAGTTCTTGACGTCGCTGCCCACGACTTCCTACCAGCGTATCGAGTCGGCACAGATCGGTCATTATTTGCAGCTGTGGCGTGCACGCCACGAGCGACGCCGTTAAAGCGGGCAGGTCAGGCTCTTCGCCATATCGCATAGACGCAATGCCTGGGCGGGGTCATCCAGTATGCGGATGGCTCCGCCCGCTGCGATTACCTGGCAGAACAGCCAGTGCTCTGACCCATAACGCACGGTCACCGTCGCCATGTCTGCCCCGTTTGGCTCAATCGACATGATGCCGGCCCAGTCTAGGCGCTCTGCCATGTCGAGCGGCATGAGGAGTTTTGCGCTCTGCTCCGCTTGGGAAAGGGATTCGTGGAGGGACAAGGACGCGGATGTGTGGCGCTCCACGGAATCGTCGGTAAGGGCAAGGCCTTCGATTTTGTCCATGCGGTAGGAGCGCTGCGCATCAACTTCGACATCCCAGGCAATCAGATATGTTTGGTCGCCATGCGTCGCGATACGCAGGGGGTCGATGAGACGCTCACGCGGCCGTGTGTCGTCCATCGAGCGGTAGGTGATGCGGCATCGAACGCCGTCTTGAATCGCGCAGTTCAGCTGTTGCCAGTGCGATCCTCGGGCAACGGTATCGACGACGCGCTGGTTGTAGCCGAGTTTCTCGGGTAGGAGGGCGTGTCGGATACGCTCTGCTGCCCGAGAGTCGATTCCCATCGATTCGAGTTCGTGGTTGAGCACGGCACCTTCGGCGGCACTTAGGCGCAAGGGCAGCACACGCCCCGCATCGCCTGTCAGGATGATGCACTCGCCGTGGCGCTCGCAGATGATGCGTGCGCCCGACTCACGGTCAGCGAGGGTCGAGACGATATCGATAATTTCGTCGAGCGCCGCACCCGTGATATCAAAACGGCTGCAGATATCCCCTCGTGTCATACCGGTCTCACCGGCAGCGTAGAGGGCCTCCATGATGTCAATCGCACGCGAGAGCCTTTGCTCGCTGGTGAGTTTACGCACGGGCATGCTCGTGCACCGTCCTTTCGATGAGGTGGTTCCACGCCAGTTTAAGTGCATCGGGGGCAACGGGTCTCATGCCGTCCATGGCGTGCTCCATACAAAACGAGGCAGCGGCATTAAGGTCGCGCACGCCGACGGTCCAGGTCCAACCCTCTTCGGTGTGCGTGAGCTCCCCGCGACCGCGCGTTAGGCCGCTGACCATGTCGGCCTGGGCTTGCGGGGCAAACGAAAAGGTCGCCATAACGGGCTTGCAATCGGCAAAATCAAACTCGAAGAACAGGCGATCGTTCAGGTTAAAGTCGGCGGGGATGGAGTAGGCCTTCGAGGGGCGCCATGCGCGAACGATACGGTCGCAGCGAAACGTCCTGATTTCATCGGTGGCGTTGTCGAGTCCGCAAAAATACGCCACACCCTCGTGCTCAAACATGCCGTATACGCAGACGGTGCGCTCTTTTTGCTCCCCGTGCCCGTTTTGATACAAAAAGCGCAGTGCGCAGCGTTCGGCGAAAGCGCTCCACACCGCATCGACGGCGGGTAAGCGACGGGCGGGAGGCTCTTCTGCGGTCGATGCGCCGGTGAGGTAGGCGATCTTGGAGCGTATGTCTGCAAGCGGCGTGGCAAACGCGGCCGAACCGGTCGCAAGGGTCTGGTCGATAGCGTCGAGCAAGATGTCCGCGTCGTCTGCGGTGATGAGGCCACCGGCCGCAAACGTGTGCTCGCGATCGATGGTCCACGCGCTTTCTTCGGTTTCTTGGGCGCCCGCTGCGCGAACTTCCTTGATCGTGATTCCGCGTTCGAGGAGTTTTTCGCGATCGCGGCGAAACTTGCGCTTGTCCGAGTCGATATTGCCCGACCCATAGCCAAGATCGGAATCCAGGACAATTTGCTCTGTGGTCAGTGGCTCGGGAGAGCTGTTGAGGACAAAGAACAGATTGAGGATGCGCTGGGCGGTCTTGTCGAAACCGGGTTCCGGCGCCCCATTTTTATTCGTTACGGTTGTATCGCTTGCCGTCATAGAATCCTCGCATGGGAAGGTGTTTGATGCCATGATTTTAGTCCGATATGGAGATTAGGCTATATCCTTGTCCGCTTGGGGCGTTAAGATGCCCAGAATTCGGCCGTTTGCGCCCGCTCGGGGTATACTTTCGACTATATACGGTTCTAATGTGCATACATTGGGCCTATTTGTCGGATTATGGATGTGGAGCGCATATGGCGAACACCCAGAACTATATTAACCACCTGTTGCAGAACACTGGCATCACGCCGGCGTGCAGCGAAGAAGAGCGCTTGGCTGCCGAAGATATCGCTCAAATTTTCCGCAACCACGGCTTTGATCCCGAGGTGCAGGAGTTTAATGCTCCCGCGCCGAGCAGGATGGCGTTTGCCGTTACGGGCATTCTGGCATTTGCCGGTGCCCTGCTTATGGGCATCGGTGGCGGTATCGGCTTAGTCGGCACCCTGTTGGCCATTGTCGGAGCCGTGCTCTATGTGCTCGAGAGAACCGGGCGCCCCGTGATCTCGCGCCTGGGCAAGACGGGCGTGAGCCAAAACGTCATCGCCTACCACAAGGCGTCGGGCCCGCTTGCCTCTCCGCGCAATCGCCCGGTTGTCGTCGTCGCGCACTATGACTCCCCGCGCGCCGAACTGCTCGCTCGCGAGCCCTATGCGCCGTATCGGGCGCTGATCGCCAAGTTGCTCCCGATTGCCACGATTGCTCCCGCGGCTATTGCCATCCTGCGCATCTTGCCGCTTCCCGGTGTGCTGAAGGTCTTGCTGTGGATTGTCGCGATTCTTGCCTCCCTCGTGGCGCTCGCCAATGCCGCCAATATCATTTCCAATCGTTTTGTCCTTCCCTACACGTCCGGCTCGGTTTGCAACAAGTCCTCTGTTGCCGCCATGCTGGGTGTCATGGATAACGTCGCCCCCTATCAGGGTGAGAACGAGTTCCCTGACGATATTCCGTTTGACACGTATTTTGGCGAGCAGAAGCGTCGCGCCGAGGAGATGGCGCGCGCGGCAGCCGAGTACGCCGCGGCCCAGCAGCAAAACGATTACGGCAATACCATCGAGTACGAAGAGCCTGCCTATACCGAGGATGAGTATGGCCAGCCGGTCGCTCCCGAGGGTGAGCAGGGCGAGGCTTTTGATGAGCAAATCGATGGATTCGAAGGTGCTTCTGCCGACGAGACCCTGATTGGCGTCATTGCACCCGAGTCCCAGGTCCAAGATATTCCGGCCGAGGAGCCCGTTGCAGACGAGTCCGCTGCCGAGTCGGCAGAGGAGCCTACCGCGGCCGAGCAGGCCGAGCCCGAGCCCAAGCTCTATCGCAATGCCGCCGGCAACATCCGGTTTGGCTCGGATGCCATCCGTGCCCTGGGAATGCTTCCCGAGTCCTGTACGCTCGATTACGAAGAGGGCGAGGAGCCGACGTTCGAGCCCGCGCCCCAGCTCGATCCGGTCGTGGCTGCACAGCCCGATGAGGCCAATGCCGTCGAGACGGAAGCCGATGCGGAGACTGTTATCGATCCCGCAGCCGGTCTGGACGTCATGGCGCCTGCCCCGGCGCCCGAGGAGCTCGATAATACCGAGGACGACTACGATGCGTATCCGCAGCGTGTGTCCTACGAGAGCGACACCGATTTTTCTGCCGAGCTTCCGGTGACGACGCCCCATGCCGATATCGCTTCCGCGTTTTCTTCGATCGGTGCCAGCGCCTCCCATTTCTTTAAGGGGGCATTCGAAAGGGGCAAGAAACTCGTTGACGACTTTGAGGAAAAGCGCGTCGCTGCCCGCGAGGCAGCCGAGCGCGAGGCTGCAGCCCAGCAACAGGCGGCCGAGGCCGAGCGCGAGCGCGCGGCACAGGAATTTGAGCAAAACGACGCCGAGCAGCCGGTATCGCCGGTATCCGTTGATGTTGCCGACGCCACGACGTCTTTCGAGGCGCCGCAGCCTTCGCCTGCGGAAGTTGCCGGGGAGACGGCGACTTTCGAAACCCAACAGCCAGTCGACAGCACTGTGTCGTTTGATGCCACGATGACGTTTGAGAAGCAGGGCACCGCTATCGCCGAGCCCCTTTCCGCTCCTGTCGAGGACGAGCCCGCTGCGCCCGATACGGTCGAGGATCAATCTGCGGCGGAACAGGTCGCTGCGGACAGCTCCGAGCAAGAGCCTGAGCCCGTGGCCCCCGAAGCTCCGCAGGCGGATGAGTCGAGGCCCTACTCTACGCAGATCTTCACCATGCCCGCGCCGAGTGATCCCGGCGCCACGGTTGCCAACGCTGCTCCGTCGCAGGCCGAGACGGTCGATGCTCTGATGGCTCAGATCTCGTCTCAGGCGTCGCCGCGCCCGAACATGAACGTTCCCGACCCGGCATCCGCGCCGGCTCCCATGCCCTCTGCGTCTCCGCTAGCCTCGGTCCCCGATCCCTCGATGCCTTCGATGCAGCAGGCCAATGTCGCCTCGCGCACCTCGCTGTTCGACCTTCCCGACCCTTCGGCTCAGGTCAACGATCCCTTCGCGACGGCACAGGGTCCCGAGCCCATATCGGCTCCGGTTGTTCCTCCCATGCCGGCCACCTCGGATGTTCAGCCGCTTGAGACTATCTCGGCTCCTGCCGCTCCGGCCGCCAAGCTGCAAAAGCGCGGCTTGGGCGGTCTGTTCGGTCGCAAAAAGAAAAACGAGCAGGACAGCATGAGCGATTGGCTTGGTGTCGAGGATGATTACGACGCCAAGAAGTCTGGTCGCGGTATCGGCTCGTGGGATAACTTCGAGGATGACGACGACGGCTGGAAGGGCGGTGCCACGTCTTCCGATGGAGCTTCCGCCGAGGATATGCTCGCTGCCGTTGCCTCCATGGGCGATGACGAGCTGCTTGGCCACGACATCTGGTTTGTGGCTACAGGCGCTTCCGATTGCGACGGCGCCGGCATGAAGGCGTTCCTGGCCGCGCATCGCGACAAGCTCCGCGGCGTGTTCTTTATCAACCTTGAGTCCATTGGTGCCGGTAGGCTTTCGGCCGTGACGGTCGAGGGCGAGCAGCAGCTGCTCAAGGGTGACCGACGCATCATGAACTTGGTCAACAAGGTGTGCAAGTCGTTCCATGTCGATTGCGGTGCATTTGAGATGCCCTATGCCAAGACCGATGCCTATGCTGCTCTCGAGGCAAGCCGACGCGCCCTTACCATTGCCGGCGTCGACGGCCCACGTTTGGCATGCGCTCACACTGAGGACGATCTGCCGTACAACGTCAATCCGACAAATATCGCTACGGTGTCCGAGGTCGTGACCGAGGTCATTCGTCGTTCGTAGGTTGACCTATAAGGAGTCTGCGTGTTTTCGTACATCAAGCGCCACTGGCCCGTCTATCTCATCTTGGCCCTGATCGCCATTGTCCTTGGTTTCGGGGCCGCGTATATCGTGGGCGTTAAAGGCTCAACGCCTGAGTCCACGATTAGCGAAGAAGTGGAGCACGAGCAGAGTTTGGGAGCCGATGGCATCTCCGAGTCCGATCAAGCGCTCATCGACGGTGGGTCTGCATCTGGGGAATAGCCATTTCGCCACGAACGAATAAGAGGCGAGCCGGGAGACGGGCTCGCCTCTTTTTTATTGCGTCAGCGACGTTTTGACGCCAGCTTTAGATGGGCAAACCAGATTGCCGCGGCGCCGGAGGTCACGAAGGCGGTGAGGCAGGCGGCAATGGGAAGGGAGCCCGTTGCCGGTAAATCTTGCGGCATGGCGCATCGCTGGATGACGCGATCCTCGTCATGTGATTCAAGGTTGCTACCGCCGCCATTGCGACAGAGGTCAACGCGAGCGCTGTTGGCGAGTGCGGTCTGAGGCGTGTAAGACGACGCGGCCTGCATATGGATGACGGCACCGTGAATATCCGAGTCAAGGACGGCGCTCACATCATCAAGGTCGTCATGCTCGTCTTTGAGGTCCTCGCGGGTCCAAGATTCTGCAGCGCCTCTTGTCGTGAAGTCGGCCGATACGGCCCCGTACTCAAGACGAATGCCCGTGACGGCGGTATCGTCCAAAAGAGCGAGCTCTTTTGCCTCGAGGGTGACCGACTCCGTTGTTGGGATATCGGCTTTCCAAAGATGCCAATCGCCGTAATCGACCATGCGCAAATCGTCACCTAGGAGCTTTTTGACCTCGTCCGTTTCGAGCCAGGGGTTGTCATGCCCGTCGCTGAGCGTTGCATTGGTCTGTTCGCCCGTATCGATACTTCCCACTGGAGACGTTCGATACCACACGTTGCAAAGACCGTCGATGTCCCCGGTCGCGACAGGGGTTTCGATGGCGATGAGTTTGGCAGTGCCTTCCTTGGCGCATTCGAGATCGTCAGTGATGGTGAATTCATCAACCCAGGTATTCGACTCATTTTTAGCATCGAGCGTATAAGAGAAGGAGCCGTCCGCATCGGATTGTGCCACGGCTCGGTTTTTGCCATCGCCGTTGGCGACGAGACCCTTACCGATAGGGCGGGCGATCTCTTGCCGCTTGTCGACTCTGCCCTCGATCTCGATGGGTGCGTCCTTCATGGTTACCGTCTGCACTTCTCCTGTGGCCTTAATTTCAAACGTCATGTCTTCGGCAAGGTCGTAAGTGCGCGGGGGCATCACTTCGCACAGGGTGTAGGTGCCGGGCAAAAGATGCTCGATGCGATGCGGTTTGTCAGAGGAGGTCCAAGCGTCAATTTCGGTTCCGTCGGCACCGTGGAGGGAGAGCCGAGCGCCTTCCACTTCTTGTTTGCCGGTCAAATCTACTTTGGAGATGTCGATTTTGGTGTAGTCGTTAGAAACATCGAGGTGCGCATTGATCACGGGTGTTTCCTGACCGGCATACGACAGCTCGACGGTGTGGACGCTTTGGTCGAGCAGGTAACCTTCGGGTGCCTGCACCTCGATTACCTCATAGGTGGCGGTTCCGCACCCCAGTGAAAGATGAGTCGCGTACGCAAATCCCCGCTCGTCGGTCGTGATGGATGTGACGGTTTCGCCGTCCAGGGCAGCAATGCTGCCGTCGGGGCGCACGATATCGCCCGCGGCACGGATATCAAAAACAGCACCGGCAAGGGCGCGCCCACCTACGGCATCGTTCTTGACGATCTCGATGCTTCCTGTTGCCGCGTCGTCATAAAACGAGGCGACCGCGACGGGCGTTAAGTTCATGTCGGCGGGAATCGTTATCTCCAGATCTTCACCAACAAGATACGGTTCCTTGGCGGAAGTCTCTCGTATGTAATACGTGCCCGGGTTAAGCGATTCGGGTAGGGTGACGGTGCCGGTTTCATCGGTCGTAAAGGTATTCATAACGGTATGGGCGGGATGCCAGGATGTTTGCGAGATGGGCTCACGGTCGCCGTTGAGCAGCTGAAAGGTGAACCCAGCGCGTGGTACGGCGTTGCCGGTCTGAGCATCGCGCTTCACGATTTGAAGATGTGTCGACAGGGCGTGGTTGTCTACGATGTACTGAAGCTCTGCGCCGTCCGTGATCTGCTCTGCTGTGATAGTCCATTCCCCTGCCTGCTTAAAGCCGTCGGGCACAGTGTCGACAACCTCACGAATGGTGTAGCCGGCACGGTCATACGGTATGGTTCCGCTGACGCCATCGGGGCGCTCTCCTGCGCCAAACCATGCTCCGGCCTGGTCTTTGGTCGATGCGAAGCCGTAGATATTGGTGGTCAGCGTTCCAACAACCTGCTGCGAAGTGTTGCTTGCCACTTCAAAGACCACGCCTTCCGCCGGCTGCTCTACACCAGATTCGTCACTATTACCGCAGTCCTTGAACTTTGAAATCTCGAGGTCAAAAGCGATGGGGATGTTGGGGATGCGACGCTCGAGTTCAACGACGCCCGCGTCTCCGAGCTGGTCGGCACCGATGGTATAGCTCCAGGTTTCATTGGAGGGCAGATAACCCTCGGGAGCTCTCGACTCATAGATGCTAAAGGTGCCCAGGGGGATGTCGGTAAGTGTTGCCCGGCCGTCCTCATCCGTCGTGAGGGTGTGCGTCCAGCCCGGGGTAGACTGTGAGACGCAGGTGAACTCAGCGCCGGCAAGTGACGCGCTGACTTGAGGGCCTGCCCCTGTCGCGGCATCGACCTTTGCGATGCGCAGGGTAATGGTACCGGGCTGCTCATCGATGACGACATTCCCGCCGTCATTGCCGGTGGAAAAGGCGATGTGGTCACTCCTGGGGATATAACCCGCCGGAGCTTTGGTTTCGACCAGGTAATATGCCGCGTTGGGCAAAAGTGTCGCCTGCGCACGACCGCTGCTGTCCATCTGGATGCTGCCGACACGCTTGTCGCCGACGCTCTCATAGATGTCGAACCTCGCTCCGTCGAGCCTGTAGGTATCGTTTTCGCTCGTGATGGCGGCGTTGGCTGACTGTTTTTGGAAGGATACGGAGACGGCCGGGAGCACGTAGAGCATGTCTTGACGTTTACTGCCGCCCGACACAGCTCCCAAATAGCGCCGCGCGCGATGCGGTGCGGCTTTAATGCTTCCCGACTTGGCGCCGTCGTGGAGCCAGCGCGCTGCGGCAACGACCTCATTGTCGCCGGAAAAATTTCCCCTCTCTGTGACGCCCCGGGCGGTTGTATATGAGAATGATCCGTCGGTATGGGTGGTGCCGTTGAGCATCCAGACGGCAAGTTGGGTTGCGGCACGTGCTCGATCGGGGGATAGGTTATGCCCGCCAAAGGATGTGGCGGTGGGGTAGCCATGACAGATGATGGCCGCGAATTCGTCTTCGAGCCATACCCAGCCCTGATTGTAGGTGAGCCAGGGTCCGCCCGGTGTGCTAGGGCCAAAGCGCTCCTGGTTCATGCAGTAGGCAATCGAAGAATCCTGTGCCTCGTATTTGCCAACTTCAAAAGGACCGCATTCATTGCTGATAGTGCGGAATCCGAGCGATTCATAACCGTCGACGGCGAGCGCGGCATCCGGTGTCATGCAGCCTAAAAGTAAAAAGAGGACTAGGAGCAGCGATCCTGCTGTGATTGCGCTGTGGACAGAGTGCGTGGGTGCGTTGGACATGGCTGCTCCTTATCCCTCGTGCGCCGCACGGGGAGGCCGCGGCGCTTGGGATGAGGCTACCCCCGAGGTTCATGCGGGTAAGTACCGGAGCCTGACCAAAAGCTTGCCCGATATCTGACAAATGGCGCCTACGAAAGACAATGGAATAAATCTGCAGGTAGACAATGGTAAATAAAAGAGCCTACAGGTCCTCATCTACACAATTGGCCTATTTTTAGGAGGATTCTCCATAGCTAAAACAAGTATCGTCACCCTTGTATCGAACAAGACAACCGCGTTATACTATCCCCCACATATGCGGGCATCGCCAAGTGGTAAGGCATCAGCTTCCCAAGCTGACACTCGCGGGTTCGAGTCCCGTTGCCCGCTCCAGTTAAAAGCACAAGCACGGCACCATTACGGTGCCGTGCTTTTTTCAATAAAGTGCCGGGACTCGAACCCGCCAGGGTGCGAGCGTAAAGCAAACGCGAAGCGTCTGTAGCGAGCAGGCGAAGGCGCCGGCAGGCGCCTAAAGCCGGTGCGTATTTGCGAAGCAAATACGCGGACGTCCCGTTGCCCGCTCCATCGAGCACGGGAGAGATGGGGACGGCCGATTCAACAAAGTCCCCCTCGGCTTCGTGAGGCTGAGGGACTCGCCCGCAGCCGGTGCGGATTTGCGAAGCAAATACGCGGACGTCCCCATGGCCGCTCTTGCGGCAAAATGTTAGGTTAATGCCTGCTGCCCATACTTGCACCTGCGCACGGTACAATGGTTGAGTTACGACCAACGTGCCAATAACCAAAAAGGAGCCGCTATGATCGATCGCTATACCCGCCCGGAGATGGGACATATCTTCTCCCTCGAGAACAAGTACGCCATTTGGCAGGAGATCGAGGTCTTGGCCTGTGAGGCCCAGGCGGAGCTCGGCAAGATCGGCATTTCTAAAGACGAAGCCCAGTGGATCCGCGACCATGCCAACTTTGAGAAGGCAAAGGTCGATGAGATCGAGGAAGTCACGCGCCACGACGTCATCGCCTTCCTGACCAACATGAAGGAGTACATCGACGCCGATGTTCCGGAGGGCGACCCCAAGCCCAGCCGCTGGGTTCACTACGGCATGACCAGCTCCGATCTGGGCGATACGGCTCTGTGCTACCAGCTCACCCAGGCATGTGACCTGATTATCGAGGACGTCAAGAGGCTCGGCGAGATCTGCAAGCGCCGCGCCTTCGAGGAGCGCAACACGCTCTGCGCCGGCCGTACTCATGGCATTCACGCCGAGCCGATGACCTTCGGCATGAAGTTTGGCTCTTGGGCTTGGGAGCTCAAGCGCGATCTGGACCGTCTTGAGGATGCCCGCAAGAACGTTGCCTTCGGTGCCATCTCGGGCGCTGTCGGCACGTACAGCTCCATCGAGCCGTTTGTCGAGGAGTATGTCTGTGAGCACCTGGGTCTGGTTCACGACCCGCTGTCCACGCAGGTCATCAGCCGCGACCATCACGCCTACCTCGCCGGCGTCCTTGCCACCACGGCAGCCACCTGCGAGCGCATCGCTACCGAGGTTCGCAATCTGCAGAAGACCGATACACTCGAGGCCGAGGAGCCGTTCCGCAAGGGTCAAAAGGGCAGCTCCGCCATGCCGCACAAGCGCAACCCGATCACCATGGAGAAGGTCTGCGGCCTGTCGCGCGTCGTGAAGTCCAACGCCCAGGTCGCCTTCGACAACGTCGCCCTGTGGCACGAGCGCGATATTTCTCACTCCTCTGCCGAGCGTGTCGCCCAGGCCGATAGTTTCATCGCGCTTGACCACATGTTCCAGTGCCTCATCCGCGTTATCGACGGCTTGCAGCTGTATCCGGCTCGCATGATGGCCAACCTCAACAAGACCCGCGGCCTTATCTTCTCCTCCAAGGTGCTGTTGGCCCTCGTCGACACTGGCATCACCCGCGAGGACGCCTACGCTATCGTGCAGGAAAACGCCATGGCCACCTGGCACGAAGTGCAGGATTGTGTCTCCGGTCCCACCTTTAAGGAGCGTCTCGAGGCCGATCCGCGCTGCACCGTCAGCCAGGAGAAGCTCGACGAGATCTTTGATCCGTGGGACTTCCTCACCCGCATCGACACGGTCTTCGGTCGCCTGGAGCAGCTGAGCTTCGAGTAGGGTTAACCTAATTCGGCCGTTTGCGGATGCATTCCAACCTTTGGCGCCTTGCCCATCTTGGGTGAGGCGCTTTTTTATCGCCGCATCAGCCCCAGGTATACAATGAAATCCGACTGCTGTTTTGATGAAGGGAGGCTTGTGCCCGGACGTATCAAGCGAGCCGCCATCGTCTCGTTTGCGCTCATGCTCCTTGTTGCCGCCTGTGTGGCCGCCCTGACGTATACCGTTCGAAGCAGTTCTTCCTCCTCAAATGAAGCCGACAAAGATCTCCCGGTACTCAAAATCGGCGTTACGGATAACGACCCCTATGTGTATGTCGATACCACGGGCGATTACGCCGGTATCGATATCGACATCGCCCGCGAGGCGTGTGAGCGTGCGGGGCTCAAGCCACAGTTTGTCGATATTGACTGGAACGATCGCGACCGGCTGCTCGAAAACGGTGATATCGATTGCCTGTGGTGTGATTATTCTCCCTGTTATCGCGAGGATAAGTATTACTGGACCGAGCCGTATCTAACCGTGACGGTCTCGGTTGCCGCCAAGAAAACGAGTGGCATCAAGTCCTTGGCGCATCTCGATGGAAGCAAGACCATCGCGGTAATTGCGGGCTCGGTGAGTGAACGCCGATTGCTCGCAGGGGATCTGGAAATCTCGCCGAACGTGCAAATCAAATCGTATGGTTCTGCCGAACTCTGCAAAGCCGCCCTCGCCAAAGGGTATGTCGACTGTTGGATGGCGGACGTTCAGCCGCTTGACCGACTTGTCGCCCGGTATCCCGGCCTTTACCGCGTGTTCGCTGACAACGTTATGACGGTTGATCTGGGCGTCGCGTTTGATGACAGCTATGAAGGACCGATCGTAAAGGATCTCAATACCGCATTGTTTGCCATGGACCGAGATGGCACGATCGACCGTATTGTGGGCAATTACAAGACAGGAGCGACGACGGGCGGGCAAGGAGCAAATCCATGACAAATGATGAGCACCGCTTGCGTCGAAAGACTCTGACCGTCATAGCTGTCGGCGTTATTGTCAGCGCTGTCTTGTTAGGCCTGTTGTATACGGTTGGAACCCATCGCTGCCTCGAAAAAACGCTTGGGTTTGGCCAAGAAACCATGGCGTTTTTGGAAAACGCTTGCGAAAAATATGACCGCTACGAACAGGGGAGAAAAACCGAAGAGACGCACGATTTGCTCGCCGCGGTCGAATCGTTTGCGACGTTCCTGTCCTCTGATCGCGTTGAGGTTAACGACGATCTTATCGAGCAATTTGTCCATGCCGAGAACCTTTCGGGGCTGATGGTCATGGACTCCGATGGGCATATGGCTGCCCACTACGACATCGATGGTCGCGATCCGCTCATGTTGTGGCGAGAGGAGCTGGCCTGTGCGCCGGTCGCATCGATGTATCAAGGTTCCAAAGTGACCTACTCAACTGTCGTCGAGCGCCGTGGTGTCGTTTTTGCCGTCTGTGCTATCCCGTATGGCGACGGCGTTGCCTTGGCATACCGCTCATTTGTTTCCGATCCAGCGGACGACTATTCATATGCCATAGCCGACGTGCTTTCGAACAGCACCTTCCACCAGGGCCCCACGGTGCTTGTTATGGAGGATGCGGAGATTGTCTCATCCAACAGCGCCGATGCTGACGTGTCGCTCGCCCGATTCCTCACCAGCGCAGGGGTTGAGTGGAAAGACGATGGCCTAACGCGCATCGAATATCGAGGAGACAAATGGTACGCGGTGCGTGCGGCATACAAGGACTACCGCCTGTTTGCGCTGTATCCCAAATCTGAGGTCATGTCTGGCAGGATCACATTTGTCGCCGCTGGCGTCTTGGTGTGCCTTGCGTTTTGGGTCGTGGTACTGTTGGCTCGAAATATCGTTGATCGCCGCAATTTGGTCGAAAAGGATAAACAGCTCGGCATTATCAATGCCATAAGCGCCATCTACGATTCGACCTTCCTTTTGCATCTCGACACCCTCGAGATCGAGGGAATCAATATGTCGCCGACGATAGCGAAGATATTTGCCGAGCATAGCGAGGCATATGACTTTATGGACACGGTCTGCCGGGATATCGTGAGCCCCGAAAGCCGCGAAGCGGTTGTGGGACTCGTAGATATAAGTACGCTTCGCGAACGTATGGAGGGCGTACCGTACTTGGCTGCCGAGGTGCGAGATTGTCGAGGCGCTTGGTACTCGCTACAGGTTGTCCCCCAGCATCGCGATGAGCAAGGCCGGCTGGAGTCGGTCGTCGTGGCGACGCACAACATATCGATGGTCAAGCATGCCGAGGAGCTGACATACCAAGACAAACTGACGGGGCTTCGCAACCGCAACTACCTTGAATCGCGCGGAGATAGCCTGGTAAACGAGGGCTTGCCCGTGAGCGTGATTATGTTGGACTGCAATTATCTCAAGCGGACCAACGATATCTACGGTCACGAGATGGGGGATGAACTGCTGCGACGGACGGCGTCCGTGCTGCGGCGGGTGGCTGGTGCGGATTACCTGCCGATGCGCGTTGGCGGCGACGAGTTTTTGCTGGTTTGCCCCCATACTGACAACGAGTCTGCGCTCGGGCTGGAACAGGATCTTCGTCTCGGTCTTGCCGCGGTGAGCGATGAGGCACTGACGGTCAGCGCATCGATTGGCGTGGCGACCGTCGAGACGGCTGGAAATACGCTGGCCGATGTATATCGTGTCGCCGACCACAATATGTATCGGGAGAAGCGCACAGTCCACGCACGGGGTACGGGCTGCTAATCTTGCCCCCACTAATCTATGCATCGTAGGATGTTGAATCGGTGCTTACGATAATAAGTCGGCCCAGGCGGGGATAATAGACGTCTGAAATTTCTTTCTGAGAGGGGATCTCAATGATTAGTTTTGACTACAAGCCTCAGGGTGTATGCTCTCGCAATATCCACCTCAATCTTTCCGATGACGGCAGCAAAGTGCTGGGCGTCGAGTTTACCGGCGGCTGCGACGGCAATCTCAAGGCTATCTCCAAGCTGGTCGAGGGTGCTCCTGCCGATCGCGTAATCGAGGTTCTCGCCGGTAATACCTGCGGTATGAAAAAGACCTCCTGCGCCGATCAGCTTACGCGCGCTATCGAGGCCGCTCGCGCCGAGATCGCCTAATGGGTATCGCCGACCGCTTTAAGAATGGAATAACGCGTCGATGTTTTGTGCTGGGTGGCGCCGCTACCGGTACTGCTGCCGTACTTGCCGGATGCTCGAAAAAAACGGGCACCAGCGACGATGCCGCCGGCGAGCCGCAGGTTATCAAAGATGACTCAAAGATTGTCTCGATTACGGATGAGTACGAGGCTGTCGAAATCGACCTCGAGCCTGCAGCTTCATGGACATTGCCTCTGGGTACGCTGCTGTACTACTGCGACGGCGATTACGCCGCGGCGATGATGGCACCCGCATCGGCGCGGCATGCCAACACGCTCGGTGTGCTCAACCTGGGCGACGGTTCGCTCACGACACTCATCGAGGACCCCGTCGAAGGTGCGGGGTATTCGTTTTACGATGTCCGCGCCGGCGATGGCGTATTTGCTTGGATCGAGATGAACTTTGCGAACGCATCGTGGAAGCTCTATGCGCAAAATACGGCAGGTGCGTCGCTTGTCGGCGATGTGGTCGAGCTCGACCGAGGCGGCAAGGACTACGACCCGCCGCTGTTTACGGCGTTCGAATCGTCCGTCATTTGGTACAAGATGCCTGCTGCAGGCGGCAATAAGACGAGTCACGACTCGTATTGCTACCGCCGCTCGCTCGACGAGGCAAAGGCCGAGGCCATTTGGAAGTCAACGGGCCGCTTTGCATCCGCCCCGCGTGTGAGTGACGGCATCTTGACCATTTCCCCGCGTGTGCGCAACGACGAGGGCGTCTACTACGGCATGACGGCGATCGACCTGACGGACGGCAACAATACCAAGAGAGCTCAGCTGGTCCTTCCCTCATCGGTGTCTCCCTTCGAGGCCGTATATATGGGCGACACGTTTGTGTTCTCCATCGAGGCCACCTATAACGGCGTGGGAAGTCTAGGCAACATGGGTACCTATATCGGTAACGAGAACGGGACGTTCCTATTCCTGTCGCGCGAGCCGCTTGCGTGTGCTGCCGGCAGAAAAGGCAAATATCTGGTTAAGGTTCAGGCATCGCATTTTCTGATCGATACCTCCGCCAAAACCTATGGTTCGCTGCTGTCGCCCGACCGCGCTCTCGAATATGGCGATTATCCAGCTACGGCGGGTAAATCGAACACGTTTTTAACCTATGCCACGGTGCGTAATAGCCAAGGAATTCCCGAGACGGTTACCGCCCGCCTGTTCTCTCTTTAGCGCCGAGGGGTTAAAAAGGCGTCAACGGGGGAATAAGCGCGTTGTAATTGTGAGTGCCGCCCGCCGAGCCGCCGCACTGTAGCGGTGCTCGGTGGGCATAGGTGCGTTAAAATGGGCTTGTTCTTAGTTAATTGAGACAGGGGGGCCGTGTTATGGCTTCAGATGCAAAAAAGATTCTGCTGGTCGAGGACGAGAAGGCAATCCGTGACGCTGTCGCTGCCTATCTCGAGCGCGAGGGCTACTGGGTTGTTGGCGTCGGCGACGGCCAGTCTGCGATCGAGGAGTTCGAGAAGCACCAGTTCGACCTGGTTGTACTCGACCTTATGCTCCCCAAGATTCCCGGCGAGCGCGTTTGCCGCACTATCCGCGATACCTCGGATGTGCCCATTATCATGCTTACCGCCAAGGGCGAGATCGAGGATCGCATCATCGGCCTCGAGCTTGGTGCCGACGACTACCTGATCAAGCCGTTCTCGCCGCGCGAGCTCGTCGCCCGCGTCCGTGCCCTGTTCCGCCGTGCTCACCAGGCAGACGAGCCTGCCGTTGAGGTGCTCGACTTTGGCGATCTGGTCATCGATATCTCAGGACACAAGATTTTGGTCGAGGACAAGGAAGTAGACCTGACTGCTTCCGAGTTTAAGTTGCTCACCACGCTTGCTCGTCATCCCGGTCGTGTCTATAACCGTATGGAGCTGGTCGAGAAGGTGCTCGGCTACGACTTTGAGGGTTACGAGCGCACCATCGACAGCCACGTGAAGAACCTTCGCGCCAAGCTGGGCGACGACCCCAAGAAGCCTAAGTGGCTCTACACCGTTCACGGTGTCGGCTATCGCTTTGAGGCCCCGGCCAAGACCGATAAGTCGGACGAGAAATAGGGAAATCACATATGACACCTGCGCGCTTTGAAATCGGACAAAAGCACAAGCAGGAGAACGAGGCGGGTTCCAAGGCAAGTTGGAACACGCCTCGTTCCGATTCACGGCCAGCGATGAGCTATCCCTCGCGCATGGCATTGGCTTTTGCCCTGACGTCGCTCATGACGGTATTGGTGCTGGTGGGCGTTGTCTCCGTTGTGTGGGGCACCGTCTTTTCGGATTACACGCGCTCCAATATCGTCGAGATCGCCAATTCTGCTGCCGAAAAGCTTGCGACGTCGTATGAGGAAAACGGCAGCTGGACTGCGGGCGAGCTGCGCACGGTCGCGACATCGAGTTTGGTGTCCGACGACCTGAGTATGCAGGTCGTCAACAAGAAAGGCGTTGTCGTCTATGACGACTCATGGCCTTCGGCAAGTGCGACCGCCGATGTGCGCGAGAGCGAATCACCGTCGAGCAGCTCGAGCGGTAAAAAGGCCTCGCATAGCCCGGTCTCGTCGGCGCCCACCGACTCCGATAGCGTCGCCAACGTCGAAATCATAACGTCTTCCGGCGAGCATGTCGGACAGGTAAAGCTGTGGGCCATCGGCTCCGACGCTCTGCTCACCAAGGCGGACTCTGCGTTTAGGGAGAAGACCTTTAACGCCATGGCCCTCGCCGCGGTTGTTGCAATCTGCATTTCGGTCGTTATCGGATCGCTCGTGTCGCGCATGCTCACCAAGCCGATTCATCGCATCACCAGTACCGCAAAGCAAATCCGTGACGGCGACCTGTCGGCTCGTACGGGCTTGCGCGGCGATGACGAAATCGATCAGCTGGGAGAGACCTTCGACGAGATGGCCACCTCGCTGGAGAAGGATATGAAACACGAGAAGCGCCTGACCTCAGACGTTGCACACGAGCTTCGCACGCCGCTTATGGCCATGCTCGCAACGGTCGAGGCCATGCAGGATGGCGTGTATCCCACCGACGATGAGCATTTGGAGACCGTTGCTTCCGAGACGCGTCGCCTGGCTCGTCTGGTGCAGCAGATGCTCGACCTGTCGCGCATGGAAAACAGCACGGCCCCGCTCAACCTTGAGCCGGTGGACATGGTTCCTTTCGTGCGTTCCATCGTCAATGCCCAGGAGCGCCTGTTTGTCGACCGCGATCTGCGCTTGCGCTTTGCTGACGAGACCCAAGGTCACGACGATGTCGTCGAGGCCGATCCCGACATGATCACGCAGTGCGTCATCAACCTCATGAGCAACGCCATGCGCTACACCCCCGAGGGCGGTTGGGTCGTGGTGTCGGTGCTCAGTGACCGCAAGCATGTCAGTATTGCCGTTTCGGATACCGGTATCGGTATTGCCAAGGACGACCTGTCGCGCATCTTCGGGCGATTTTGGCGCGCAGATGCCAGCCGCGCCCGCGAAGCCGGCGGCCTGGGCGTTGGCCTCGCCGTGACCAAGCAAATCGTCGAGCGTCACCATGGCTACATATCCGTGGAGTCGGAGCTTGGAAAGGGTACGACTTTTACGATTCATCTGCCTCGCGAGCACACGGCGGACGCGGCATCTACTACAATGGAGCACTAGCTTTTCGCTATTCGGTGAAGGAGGGGCCGCGTTCCTGCCGCTCCGAGTTTGCGAAAACATGCGGGAAAGAACCCGCATTTCTGTCGTATTTAGGTAAGGAGTGACTCACGTGACAACGATGGAGCGTCGTCCGGATTCCCGTGGCAAGGTTCGTGATATCTACGATGCCGGCGAAAACCTTTTGATGGTCGCCACCGATCGCATTTCTGCGTTCGACTTTATTCTCCCCGACGAGATTCCGTTTAAGGGAGAGGTGCTCAACCGCATCTCGGCATTCTGGTTCGACAAGTTTGCCGATATCGTCCCCAACCACCTCGTCTCCATCGATCCGGCGGATTTCCCCGAGGAGTTTGCCGAGTATCGTGACTATCTCGCAGGCCGCGCCATGCTGGTTAAGAAGGCCCAGACGATTCCCATCGAGTGCATCGTCCGCGGCTATCTGACCGGTTCGGGCAAGAAGACCTACGACGAGAACGGCACCGTCTGCGGCATCCAGCTGCCCGAGGGTCTGACCGAGGCCTCCAAGCTTCCCGAGCCGCTGTTCACGCCGTCCACGAAGGCCGAGATCGGTGATCACGACGAGAATATCTCGTTTGAGCGTTGCTGCGAGATCGTTGGCGAGGACATCGCCAGGCAGATTCGCGATCTGTCTCTCAAGATCTACAAGGCTGCTGCCGAGTATGCAGCGACCCGTGGCATCATCATTGCCGACACCAAGTTTGAGTTTGGTGTTATCGATGGCAAGGTCACGCTGATCGACGAGTGCCTCACGCCCGACTCCAGCCGTTTCTGGCCCGCCGCCAGCTACGAGGAGGGCAAGATCCAGCCTAGCTACGACAAGCAATTCGTCCGCAATTGGCTCAAGGCCAACTGGGATATGACGGGGGAGACCCCGCACCTGCCCGCCGAGGTCATCGATGGCACGTCCGAGCGCTATCGCGAGGCCTTCCAGATCATCACGGGCTCCCAGTTCACAAGCATGAAGGAGAACGCATAAGTGAGTACCCGTAGCGCCACGAACAAGCGCACGCAATCCCACGAAGTTACCGGGGTTGCGCGCAAGTCCGCCGCATCTGCTAAACCCGCCCGCCAAGCAGCGAGCTCCGTTCGCGTCGTGCCGGCTTCGTCTAAAGCTCGCCGCAAAGAGCTCGAGAAGGGTGAAAACCTGGAAGGCCTTTCCAAGGAGGAGAAGCGCGCCCGCAAGGCCAAGCAGCGTGCTCGCGAGGATCGTATCTATACGGTGTCGAATATTCTTCTCAAGCAGGATGAGGACTACACCAAGCGCCGTCGTATCTGGTGGGCCGTGCTCGCCATCGGCATGGTGCTCGTCGTGGCAATTTGGGCTTCGCTCTACTTCGCTCCCGGCGGCACGGTGTCCAGTCCTGTTCAGATGGTCGGCATCGTTTTGTCCTATGTCATCATCCTGGGTGACTTTATCTACGACTTCGTTCGTATTCGTCCCTTGCGCAACATGTACCGCGCGCAGGCCGAGGGCATGTCCGAGAACAAGCTCAACGCTCTTATCGAGCGCTCGGCTGCCGAGGAGGACAAGAAGGACTCCAAGAAGAAGTAGCGTTTGTATCCATACATATCGCTAAGATATAAGGCGCGTCGTTTTTGCGGCGCGCCTTTTTACTGTTCTATAGATAGATGGAGTGGCACATGATTCGAGCTGCCCTGACGGTCGAAGAGGCTTTGGAGGGCATGAAGGCCCTGGAGCCCAAGATTAAAAACTACGCGCGCCTGGTCGTCCGCAAGGGCGTAAACGTCAAGCCCGGCCAGGAGGTCGTCGTTCAGTCTCCGGTCGAGTGCGCGCCTTTTGCCCGCGTGGTGGTCGCGGAGGCTTATGCCGCCGGCGCTGGTCACGTGACGGTCATTTGGGCCGATGACGCCGTGACGAGGTTCACGTACGAGCATGTCGATAAAAGCTATTTTGAGCAGACGCCCGAGTGGAAGCGCCTGCAGCTGGATTCCCTGGCCCAGGACGGTGCCTGCTTTATCTTTATTGAGGGTGCGGATCCTGCAGCCCTCAAGGGCATCGATCCAGCCAAGCCGGCCGCGGCATCCAAGGCGAGGAATACGCAGTGCAAAGTTTTCCGCCGTGGACTGGATTACAACATCAATCCGTGGTGCATCGCCGGCGCTCCGGTCGTGGCTTGGGCGCGCGAGGTGTTCCCGGGAGACGCCGATGAGGTTGCAATCTATAAACTATGGAATGCGATTCTGCACACCGCTCGTGCCGATGGCCAGGACCCGGAGAGCGACTGGGAGCTTCATGACGCGGCGTTCGAAAAGAACTTGCGCTTCCTGAACGACAATCGTTTTGACTGTCTGCGCTATACCGCTTCGAATGGAACCGACCTGGTAATTGGTATGACGAAGGGGCATGAGTGGGCCGGCGGTAAGGGCGAGACCCCCGACGGTCATCCCTTCTTCCCTAACATCCCCACCGAGGAGGTCTTCACCTCGCCCGATCGTATGCGTGCTGACGGAATCGTCTATTCCGCAATGCCGCTTATCCATCACGGTAACAAGGTCGACGATTTTTGGATCAAGTTCGAGAACGGTCGTGTGGTGGATTACGACGCCCGTGTGGGAAAGGCGACACTCGCAAGTATCATCGATACTGACGAGGGCGCTGCTCATCTGGGAGAGGTTGCGCTCATTTCCAAGAACACGCCGATTCGCGAAAGCGGCATCCTGTTCTATGACACGCTCTATGACGAGAATGCCAGCTGCCATCTTGCACTGGGAGTCGGCTTCCCCGAGTGCATTGAGGGTGGATATGATATGTCCAAAGAGGAGCTCATTGAGCATGGCGTCAACGTTTCGAGCACGCACGTCGACTTTATGATTGGCACGGACGACATCGATATTGTGGGCATTACGCCCGATGGACGCGAAGTTGTGATTTTCCAGAACGGCCAATGGAGTTGGGAATAGTCCCAGACCGTGGTACAATGCCACCCGCGGGCCGTTAGCTCAGCTGGCAGAGCAGGGGACTTTTAATCCCAAGGTCCAGGGTTCGAACCCCTGACGGCCCACCATAGAATAGAAAAGCGACTGGCGGATGCCGGCCGCTTTTTTGTTGCCAAGGCATGGGTTCGAACCCGTCGGGGCGCTGAGCGCCGCAGCGGCCGCCTGCGGAGCAGACTGAACCCCTGACGGCCCACCCAAAGAAAGGAAAAAGAAATGAAAACAGATAGATACGGAATTAGCGGCAGCACACTAAAGATAATAGCGGCCATCTCGATGGTTCTCGATCATGTAAGCAGGATCGTCCTGACCAATGGAATCATGACTCACGCATCGTACAATCAGATATCAGACGAACAGTGGGCGATTCTAAGCGAGGCTGCGGACGTGCTTCATGTTCTTGGCAGAATTGCATTTCCCTTATTTTGCTTTTTGATAGTTGAGGGATTTTTGCATACTCATGACATAAAGAAGTACCTGCGAAATATGCTTGCCTCCGCAATCATTGCGGAGCCCATATACGATTTCGTTCAAACCGGGCAGCTATTTGACCTTCGGCAACAAAATGTTATGTATGAGCTCCTGCTTTCCTTGGTCTTTTTGATTATTCAAGAAAAGATACAAAGTCTTTCAAAATGGAAGGGGCACATTGCAGAAATTGCTCTGATTGTTTTGACAGCACTGGCAGCTGAATACACTAAGCTGGATGGCGGTGTGTATGGCATTCTACTTGTGGCTGCATTCTATTTATTCCATGACAGCAAAGCTAAGATGTTCTTTGCTGCAGTATGTGCAGTGCTCCTTTCGTCATGCCATATAATTGGCGGCGGATTTGAGTTCACTACAGCTAATATTTTTAATCCTGATGTTGCTGCCGCGATAATTTCGTTGTTGCTTATTAATCTTTATAACGGCAAGCGAGGACTGAAGCTGAAATATTTCTTCTACATTTTCTATCCGGCACATCTTGCACTGCTTTATGGTGTCTCACTTATTGTTTTGAACTGTCTTTAAAAGCTCTCAAACAAGTCTCTGAAAGCAGAAACAAATTGACCCTAAGACTGCTTGTGAATTACCGGAAGACCTGAGAGATGCGAGGATAGGCAACGAGGGCTGCAGAAAGATGCTACTCAGTTCTCTGGCGGATCGCATGAATTTGTATGAGGATCACTTCCACACACTCATTAATAACAGTGATAAACACGGCAGATCCTCAAAACATGAGACTGCGAAGGTCGAAAGATGCTTCGAAAGCATGAATGGCAGCGAGAAAACGAGTTCGGAAACATCCCTTGGATGCTCCACCATAGAACAGAAAGCGATCGACTCCGGTTGATCGCTTTTTTGTTGCCGGTGCATGGGTTCGAACCCGAACTTCTCTATATAAGAACGCTTGGCGAACAAAACCTGCCTTTTACCGACGGGAAACAAATAGCTGATGCTTTTGGAGTAAAGTGGCGCTCCAGAGATGACCGATGCCTTAACACCTATAAACCAGCTGGTCATCGCCAATATCAGAAGCCAATGCTTCAGTTATAACCTCAGGGACGCGACTGAGGGACATATTCATTTGTGAACAAAATATGGAGTACCAGATTCCCGCCCCCGGGGCCCCTCCGGTCTGGCAATATATCTCCTTGCCGCGC
>WGSI01000021.1:0-38733 GCA_014871745.1 Collinsella sp.
TTATTAATGACTTCGACAGGCGGGGTGGTTCCCCGCGTACGTGCCATCTGAGTAACCGAGGGGAGGGCGCACATGGGAATGACTGGTGCATACGAGCGCAATCTCGACGCAAAAGGTCGTCTGTCCCTGCCTGCACCCCTTCGCGAGGAACTTGGAGAGCACGTTCGCGTGTTCAAAGCCCTGGATGTCGATGCTCTGTACGTGTTCTCTGCCGAGGCCTTCGATAAGTGGGTCGAAGGACTCTTCGCGGGTCGTGAGGGCCACGAGGGTTTTAACCCGCGTGACATCAACGACCAGAAGCTCATGAGGGCGATCAACAAGCGCACCACGTCGATGGATGTGGACAGCGCCGGTCGTATCGGTCTTTCTGAGTCTCTCCGCAAGCAGGCGAACCTTGACCGCGAGGTCACGGTTGTGGGCAACTACGACCACCTTGAGGTTTGGGACCGCGCCGCGGCCGATGAGGACGATGACGACGAGGCTCTGCTTGACCTCTTCTTCTCGTAAGGGCAAGGCACGAGTAACGGATGGAGCGTGGGATCTTGACACAAGAATATCGGCATGAACCTGTCATGCTCGGCGAAGTGCTTGAGTCGCTGCAGCTCAAGAGCGGCTCCGTTGTCTGCGATTGCACCCTTGGCGGTGCCGGTCATTCGGTAAAGATGGCCGCGCAGGTGGGGGAGACGGGCCTTTTGCTCGGCGTCGATCAGGACGACATGGCCCTCGAGGCCGCTGGTGCCCGTCTGGACCGCGAGGTTCCCGGCGTCCCGCACCAGCTGCTGAAGGGCAACTTCGGCGACTTGGACGAGCTGCTTTGCTCGGCCGAGGTGCCCGGGGTCGATGGCTTCCTGTTTGACTTGGGCGTTTCGTCACCGCAACTCGATATCCCTGGCAGGGGCTTTTCGTATAACGAAGATGCTCCATTGGACATGCGGATGGATCCGGGTAACAACACCCTAAACGCAGCTGAGGTCATCAACACCTATAACGAACACGACCTCGCCCGGATTCTACGCGTCTACGGCGAAGAGAAGTTCGCCTCGCAGATTGCGCGCGAGATTGTGCGCCGTCGCGAGCAAGAACCGATCGAAACTACAGGCCAATTTGTCGAGATCATCAAGGCTGGCATTCCGGCTGCCGCTCGTCGGCACGGTGGGCACCCGGCCAAGAAGAGCTTCCAGGCCATTCGCATCGAGGTCAACCACGAGCTCGATGTGCTCGAGAGGGGGCTTGACGCCGCTACCAGGTGGCTCAACCCGGGCGGACGCATCTGCGTCATCTCGTATCACTCGCTCGAGGACCGTATCGTAAAGAACCACTTTAAGGAGATGAGCCAGGGGTGCACGTGTCCGCCGGAGATTCCGGTGTGCGTGTGCGGCAACGTGCCGATACTCAAGGTCATCACCCGCAAACCCTTGGTTGCCCAACCCGATGAGGTCGCGCGCAACCCTCGGGCGAGATCAGCCAAAATCCGCGTGGCGCAGCGCCTGTAGGCGCGACCGCGCGAAATTGGACCTCCCGCTCGCACCATAAACGAAGCTTAAACACACTACCAACGTACTCGGGATGGGAGGCGGCATATCATGGGCTATAACACCTCAAACGCAGCACTCGCCTATGATATGAACGCCATGCCCGCCTACCGCGAGGCACCGCAGGCGCCCGTTGCCCCTCGTGAGCAACGCACGCCGCGTTTTGATGTCTACACGGGCGCGGGCCGTCAGGCAAACCAGGCGGTAAGCCCGGTTTTCATGAGCGTTCTTAAAACGGTTTGCATCATTGCGGCTGTCTTCATGACGATCGGTGTCGCGCGCGTGGCGCTTGCCGGTGTTACGGCCCAGGTGCTTAACGGCAACGCAGAGCTTACCAACACGCTCGAGAAGGCGACCGACGAGAGTTCTAACCTTGAGGTCATGCATTCGGTCTATGGTGCCGACACGCGTATTCGCGATCTTGCGGGCGCCTATGGCATGGTGGAGCCCAGCGAGAGCGTTACGCTTGACTTTTCGCAGGATGCAGCCGCGGGCGCTAGCTCGACTGCGGCCGCTCAGTAAATAAGACGGTAGCTGAGTATGACAAATGACTATCGCCGCGGTTCCGACGGGGACCACGGGTCTGGACGTCCCTCCTCGCGGGGACGTTCTGGTTATCAAGGAACGGGTCGGCCATCTTACAACGCGGGGCCGTCCTATGGCAACGACCCTGCGTCGCGTCTTCGTGGCTCGGGCGGACCTCGGGTACGCAATACGGGCGCGCGCAAGGGGTCGTCGTCTGAATGGGTTACGGGAGCGCCGCTGCCTCGCCGCGATGTCGTTATGGGCTGTATCGGGGTTGGCCTTGCCGCGGGCGTCTTCCGTCTTGCCGAATACCAGATCGTGAATGCTGACAAGCTGCGCGAGCGTGCGGACGCGCGTCGTCTGCTTTCACAGACGCTCTATGCCAAACGTGGCACTATCTACGACCGCAACGGCAACGTGCTGACGTCGTCAGTCGAATGCCGCAATGTCGCCGTGAACCCTCAGCTTGTCGAGGACGTCGACAAGACGGTCTCGGCGCTGGTCAAGGCTACCGGTATTGATAAAAAGACCTGCCGCAAGCTGGTGCTGTCTGATGGTTCCTGGGTGTATATCAAGCGCCAGGTCGACGAGGATGACGCTGCCGCCCTGGAAAAGAAGAATCTACCCGGCGTGCTCTTTGAGCAGGCGATGAAGCGGGTTTACCCGTATGGAAACCTGGCTTCTCAGCTGCTGGGCGTCGTGAACGTGGACAACGCTGGCCTGACGGGACTCGAAAAACAATACGATGAGCTTCTGACCGGAACGAATGGCTCTCTTGTGCGCGAGCGCGCAAGAGATGGCGGCTACATCGCGGGCGGTGCCTATAAAAAGGTTGCCGCGATCGATGGCGTGGATATCGTGACGACGATCGACGTCAACATTCAGCGCGCCGCGGAAGATGCCTTGGCCGAGGCGGTCGAGAAGACGAAGGCCAAAAACGGGTCGGCCCTGGTGACCGACCCGACGACTGGAGAGATCCTGGCCGCCTGCTCGTATCCGACCTACGACCAGACCAATTTGGAAAACGCCAAGACCGAGGACATGAACCTTCGTCTGGTGACGGATGCCTACGAGCCCGGCTCGGTCTTTAAGACGCTGGTTGCGGGCGCCGGATTTGATTTGGGCGTTGTGCGCCCGAGCACATCGTTTGAGGTTCCCGCGAGTATCAAGGTGGGCGACGATACCGTTACCGATGCCGACAAGCGTGACTACACCATGACAATGGACGTACGCGAGATGATGCGCCGTTCGTCCAATGTCGGTTTTGTCCTGGTGGGGCGCAAGATCGGTGCCGATGATTTTGCCACCTATGTGGACAAGTGGGGTATCGGTCATAGCTCCGGTGTCGATTTTCCGGGTGAGAGTCTGGGCATCGTCAAGGAGCGCGACCAGTACGATGGTGCCACCTTGGGTGCTATGAGCTTTGGCCAGGCGCTGTCCGTCTCGCCGATTGAGGTCGCACGTGCCGTGGGCGGCATCGCGAACGGCGGCGTGATGATGACTCCGCACTTCTATAAGTCGAGCAAGGGCGATGAAAAGGATTGGGGCGAGGGGGATCGCGCGATTTCCGAGGAGGCCGCCTCGCAGGTGACATCGTGTATGCAGACGGTCGTTGCCGAGGGAACGGGTGTTGGCGGCGCGGTGGACGGCTACGACGTGGCGGGCAAGACCGGTACGGCCGAGCGCGCCGATGAGAACGGCGGCTACCTCAAAGAGAACTACATGTCGTCTTTTATGGGGTTTGCCCCGGCGCAGTCGCCCAAGGTCCTGTGCTATATCACCCTTGACGGAACCCCGTCAGGCTCCGATGCCGCCGCAGTGCCGTTCCAGTCCATTATGGCCAGTGCGCTTGACGTGTTGGGTGTCCCGCGCACCAAGTAGGGGGTTACTATCTATGAAATGGCCAGTCGGTTAATCCGGGTTGTTCACACGCCCTGCACCACGCGTAGGCGGCGCTGGGATACAATACGCCGATAGCATTATTAGGTTTACAGGGGAGCTGCAATGATAGAGATCGCCGTCAACAATCTCGCGGCCGCAACAGGGGCCCGAACCGTGACGGGAGAAGCCGATCGGGTATGCCGCGGTTGCGTTATCGACTCGCGCCAGGTTGAGGAGGGCACGATATTCGTCGCCTTCCCGGGTGAAAAGGTCGACGGCAACGACTTTGCTTCCCGTGCCATCGAGTCGGGTGCCGGCGCCGTAGTGATGACGCGCGAGCCCGATGCCGAGCTGCTTTCGCTGGCCCATGAGAAGGGCTGCGCCATCCTGCATACCGATGACCCCGAGGAGTTTTTGCTGCGCCTGGCTCACGCTTATCGTTTGGAGCTTGGCTGCCTGGTAATTGGCATTACCGGCTCTATCGGCAAGACAACGACCAAGGACGTGCTCGCCGCGGTGCTCGCCAAGCGTTATCGCGTTTGGGCAACCAAGGGTAACTACAACAACCTGATCGGTATGCCGCTCACGGTGCTGGCGGCCCCTGCCGACACCGAGGTTCTGGTGCTCGAGATGGGCATGAACCATTTCCACGAGATTGAGCGCATGTCTCAGTCCGCCAATCCCAACCTTGCCATTGTGACCAAGATCGGCACCTCCCATATCGGTATTCTGGGCAGTCGCGAGAATATCGCTCGTGCCAAATCCGAGATTGTTGGCGGCATGTGCGCCGCCGGAGACCTTCTCCCGTTGCTGGTTTTGGGTGGTGAGGACGACTTTACCCCGTTCATCCGCGACACCTTTGCCGCGCCTGCGGGCGTCGACGTGATGCTTGCGGGCGTCTCGGACGACGATGAGGTCCGTGCGTGCGACATTCGCATTGATGACGAGGGACGCCCGGTCTTTACGCTCGATTTTGGCTTGGGCGAGACTATCGATACACTGCTTGCCATTCCCGGCGCGCAGTCCGTTCCCAATGCCGTCAAGGCCGCAGCGGTTGCCTATCGCCTTGGCGTGACGCCCGAGCAGATCGATGCCGCCTTTAGGGGTCTTACGATTACCGGGCATCGTCAGGAAATCAAGCGCGCCAAGAGCGGCGCCCGCGTCATCGACGACTCATATAACGCCAGTGCCGAATCGATGGCAGCCGGCCTCGACCTGCTGTGTTCGCTTTCGTGCACGGGTTCGCGCATGGCGGTTCTGGGCGAGATGGGCGAGATGGGCGACGAGGCTCCTCGCATGCATGAGCTGGTGGGCGCCTATGCGGCGGCCAAGAAGCTCGATATGCTCGCATGTGTCGGCGGTGAGCTTGCCCAGCGTATGGCCGAGGCCGCGCGCATGATGGGTATGGATGAGGACCGCATTCAGGTGTTCTCCGACTATCAGCAGGTGCTCGACCGTATGGGCGGCGCTCTTGAGCAGCATGATGTCGTGCTGGTCAAGGGCTCACGCTTCGTTGAGCTCGATCGCTTTGTGGAAGGTGTGTGCTAGTCCATGTTCGGCAATCCTTCGTATCCTACGTACCAGGCATTTTTGGGATTGGGCATCGCCGCCGTCATCGCGATGCTGCTTATGCCGTGGTGGATTAAGCTCCTGAAGGTCGAGGGCATCGGCCAGCAGGTTCGCGCCGATGGCCCCAAGCGTCACCTGATTAAGCAGGGCACGCCCACCATGGGTGGCGTCATCATCCTGGTTGCCGTTTCGCTGACCTGCCTTTTGATGGGAAAGCTCACCACCGAGCTCGTGCTTGTGCTGCTCGCCACGCTGGCAACCGGCGTTCTTGGCCTCATCGACGACCTGACTTCTGTTACGCACGGCCGCTCGCTCGGCCTGACGCCTCACGCCAAGATGATTGGCCTTACCCTCATCTGCGTTACCTTTACCGTGCTTGCTGTCAACTGGTGCGGCGTCGCCCCCGAGATTCGTTTCCCCGGTGGCCTGACGATCGACCTTGGTGTGCTCTCGACCACCATTTGCGGCCTCTCTTTTCCGTGGCTCTACCTTGTCTTTTGCTGGCTGATGATCGCGGGCCTTTCCAACGCCGTAAACCTCACCGACGGCTTGGACGGTCTTGCCGGCGGCACCTCCATGATCGCCATGCTGGCCATGGCTGCCATGGCGTTTTTGCACGGCGATGTGAACCTGTCCATCTTCTGCACGGCGTGCGCCGGCGCCTGCCTGGGCTTTTTGTGGTTCAACTGCTATCCGGCGAGCATCTTTATGGGCGATACCGGCTCGCTTGCCCTGGGTGCCGCTTTTGCCTGCACCTCCATCATGACCAACACCGAAGTCGTTTCCCTCATCATCGGCGGTCTGTTTATCGTCGAGACCCTGTCGGTCATGATCCAGGTTGTCTATTTCCACTTTACGCACAAGCGCGTCTTCCTTATGGCGCCCATTCATCATCATTTTGAAAAGAAGGGCTGGGCCGAGACCAAGGTCGTCATCCGTTTTTGGATTGTCGCCGCGGCCTTCGGAGCCCTGGGCCTCGCGTTGTTCTTCCAGTTGGGATAGTGGTCTTTCATGCCTCTTGCTGATGTCTTTAGCCTACTTGTTTTGGGGCAGGGTAAATCCGGTCTCGATGTCGCCCGTTGGGCGTTGGCTCACCCCGAGCGCGTGAGCGCCACGACCGTGTATGGCGGCGGTACCTCCGAGCCCAACGATGCCACGCGCTCGCTCGAGGCGCACGGGGCATCGTTTGTCTACGGAACCGAGCAGGTCGAGGGCGCGTTTGATGTATGCGTGACGTGTCCGGGCATCTCGGAGTTCTCGGCATTCTTTAAGGCTGGCCGTGATCACGCTGCCCAGATTATGGGTGAGCCCGAGTTTGCCTACCGTCTGTCTCCCCAAAATTGGATTGCCATTACGGGCACCAACGGCAAGACGACAACCACGTCACTGACCGATTACCTGCTTAAGGCAGCGGGCGAGGCGAGCGTTGCTGTCGGCAACATTGGCGAGCCTCTGGTGAACGAGATCGATGGCCGTGCGCATAACGAGTGGTTTGTGGCGGAGCTTTCGAGCTATCAGATCGCAACGACCCAGGAGCTTCACCCCCGTGTGGCGGTGCTGCTCAACATTACCCCCGACCATCTGGGCTGGCATAAGAGCCATAAGAACTATGCGCTCGCCAAGATTAAGCTCTTCGAGAATATGGTCGACGATGACCTGGTGATTGTTGACGTCGAGGATGCCGGTATCCACGAGTTCGATGAGTACATCTATGTTCCGGGCCGTCGCATCTGCAAGGTTGCTTTTGACGAGCCTGCGGGCGAGGACGCCGCATTTGTGCGCGATGGCAAGATGGTCGTTCGCCTGAAGGGCGTCGAGACCCCGCTCGTCGATACGTCCGAGCTTAAGATTTCGGGCCATCACAATGTAATCAATGCCCTGTGTGCTGCCACGGCGGCCCTGACGGTCGGCGCCGATGTTGAAGGTGTGTGTCGCGGCCTGGTCTCGTTCCAGCCGCTGGAGCACCGCGTTGAGCCCTGTGGCGAGATCGATGGCGTGCGCTATGTTAACGATTCCAAGGCAACGAACACCGATGCGGTCGAAAAGGCCCTGACGGCGTTTCCCGATGACGATGTGATCTTGCTGCTCGGCGGTCACGATAAGGGCACGCCGCTCGAGTCCTTTGCCCGCGTTGTGATGGATAACGTTCGCTCGGTGGTCTGCTTTGGCGACGCGCGCGAGCGCTTTACCGCCGCTATGGACGAGGCGGATGTCGACGGTGATGTCGATATCGCCCAGGCCGACGACCTGCGCGATGCCGTGGACGTTGCCCGTTCGCTCTCGAGCCGCGGCGATGTGATCTTACTGTCGCCCGCCTGCTCTTCGTTCGATGAGTTCTCGGGCTACGAGGAGCGCGGTCGCGTGTTTAAGGACTATGTGGCCCAGCTTGCCGCTGCGTCCAATACGCAAATGGAATAGGGGTTGCCGGTGAGAGAGGAGAGCCCCCGACAGAATATGAGGAGGCCCGACTCGGACCGTGCTTCCTCGCAGTGCATCACGCCGCGCGCCGGTCGTCGCACGCAGGGCATCGGCGAACGTTATATCGCCGGCGTCCCCGCACGTATCATGCGACCCCGCCTGGTCTTTTTGACCTGCCTGTTCTCGCTGGTCTGTTTTGGCCTGCTTATGGTGTACTCGGCTTCTTCAGTCGAGGCGCTTCACGAGAACGACTCCGCGACCTACTTTTTGTTCCGGCAGTTTATGTTCACTGTCGTCGGTGTTGCTGCCCTCGAGTTCATCGCGCGCGTTGCACCCGATAGCTGGTTTGGCGAAGGGGCGCTTAAACTTGCCCTTATCGCTATGATGATCTTGCTGCTTGCGGTGTTCCTCTTTGGTAGCGGCAGCCGTGGCGCTACGCGTTGGCTGAGCATTGCCGGCATTCAGTTTCAGCCATCGGAGTTTCTCAAGCCGTTTGCCATTGCCTATTCTGCCATCATGCTCGATCGCGTGTTTTCGCCCGGCGGTAACATCAATGAGTTCCTTAAGGGCATGGGCTTATATTTGGGCATATCGCTCGTCTTGATTTTTATTCAGCCCGACTTTGGCACCATCCTGATTATTCTGTTGACGATCATGTGCATGGCGCTCTTTGCCGGCCTTGACCCAAAATACATTATCGGTGCGATTCTTGCTGGCGCCGTCATCATCGTGATCGCTCTTGTCGTCGAGCCGTACCGTATGGTGCGCATTCAGGTTCTCTTGAACCCTTGGGCAGATGAATATGGAGACGGGTATCAGGCAACGCTCGCCATTATGGCGTTTGCTTCGGGCGGACTGTTCGGCCGCGGTATCGGCAACTCAACCATGAAGTACTCGTATTTGCCCGAGGCTCACAACGACTACATCCTGGCCATCATTGGCGAGGAGGTTGGCTTTTTGGGGACGCTGCTGTTTTTCTTGGTGTTTGCGATGCTGATCTACTCGGCGTTTCGAATTGCCGAGCAGGCCGCCGATCGTCGCGGGGCGCTCATGGCTTCGGGCTCTGCGGTTATCCTCGCGGTGCAGTTTTTGATCAACGCGCTGGGTATTCTCAACGTGTTTCCTATGACGGGTAAGCCGCTGCCGTTTATCAGCTATGGCGGCTCGTCGATTATCGTGTCGCTCATGCTCGCCGGGCTTATTTTGCGCGTGTCGCACGAGAGCGCTCGACGCGATGAATACGATCGTCGTCGCGATAGCTTTGCCGTTATGGACGAGAGCACTGCCGGTGTTCCCCATACGCGTGGGGAGCGCTCGTCGCGTGGCGGTTTTACCGTCTTGAACGGTTTTGCTTCGGAGTCGGATGCTCGTCCGCGCTCGGTGCCGCAGAGTCGCCCGCAACGACCGACGCCGCGCAATACGGGTGGCGGATATAATCGGATCGACTTGAATTCGGACCCGTCGGCGCGCTTGCGCACCGACGACCAGGGGCCGCGCGTACGAAGGGACTACCATGACCGATAAGATGACCGTTGCTATCGCAGCCGGCGGCACGGCGGGACATATCAACCCCGCACTTGCCTTGGCCGAGGAGCTACGTGACCGTGGCCACCACGTTGTGTTTGTGGGTCAGTCGCATAAGCTCGAGGGTCGTCTGGTTCCCGAGGCAGGGTTCGATTTTGTGCCGATTACGGTTACGGGCTTCGACCGCTCTCGCCCTTGGACGGCATTGAGCTCGCTGTGGCGTGTCTATAAGGCGAAGCGCGCGCTCGGCAGCCATTTTTCTAAAGCCTGCAAGCCCGATGTCGCTATAGGTTTTGGCGCCTATGTCGAGGTCCCGCTTCTGGGCTGGTGCAAAGACGCGGGCATTCCGTATCTGCTGCATGAACAGAACTCCGTTCCGGGCCTTGCTAACAAGATGATGAGTTCGCATGCCGCCCGCGTTTGCATCTCGGTGCCGGCAGCACGTTCCGTGTTTGAGCGTGAGGGCGATCCTGACCATGTGCTCATGACCGGCAACCCCGTGCGCCGTTCTGTGATCGAGGGGGATCGGGTTCGCGGTCGCAGGGCTCTCGACGTGCCTGAGGACGCCACACTCCTGCTGGTTTTTGGCGGCTCACTTGGTGCTCAACATCTTAATGAGCGCGTGGCTTCGCTTAAAAACGAGTTGCTCTCGCGCGATAATCTCTATGTTTTGCATTCGACGGGCGCCGATGGCTTCGAGGACACCGAGCGTGCTCTTGCCCTGATGCCCGAGGAGGCGAAGCGGTATCGCGTCCAGCCCTACATCGACAATATGGGCGATATGCTGGCCGCGGCCGATTTGGTCCTCTCGCGCTCGGGCGCTTCGAGCGTTGCCGAGATCGCGGCCCTTGCCACACCTTCGGTACTGGTGCCGTATCCGCATGCGACGGCCGATCATCAGACCACCAATGCCCGCTATCTGGTCGATGCCGGTGCTGGCGTGCTCTGCGCCGATGCCGATATCGACACCCGGGCGTTTGCCGATGAGCTGCTGCATCTTATCGATGATGCGCAGGCGCGCGATGCCATGCGTCAGGCGGCTCGCGGTTTGGCCCAGGACCGCGCTGCCGTCCTTTTGGCAGACGCGGTAGAAGGATTGCGTTAGTTAGACGGGATATCGCGGGTCGCCCTCGCGCGGATGCGGTAGGTGCGGTACAGTAGACGGGTTACAGGCAGTGTTTACGCAAGGAGTACACGAGCACATGGCTGATTCCCAGACTGCAACCTCCGCGCCCGATTTCAAGAGCGCCCATTTTATCGGTATCGGTGGCGCCGGCATGAGCGGCATCGCCCTCGTCCTTCACGAACGCGGCTATGTCGTTACCGGCTCCGACCTTAAGACGTCGCGCTATATTCGCCAGCTTACCCGCGCCGGCGTGAAGGTGCATGTGGGCCATGAGGCCGCCACCATCGACGAGGTCAAGCCCGACGTCGTCGTGGTCTCTACCGCTATTCCCGAGTCCAACCCCGAGCTCGTCCGTGCGCGCGAGCTGGGTATTCCCGTGTGGCCTCGCGCCAAGATGCTCTCGGCTCTGGGCCACGGCTACACCACCGTCGCCGTCGCCGGTACTCACGGCAAGACCACGACCTCTTCGATGTGTGCCACCATGCTCGACCGCATGGGTCTGGACCCCAGCTTCCTGATCGGTGGCATTGTTGAGGGCTACGATACCAACGGCAAGAACGGCTCGGGCGACTATTTTGTCGCCGAGGCGGATGAGTCCGACAGCTCCTTCCTGTTCCTTAACCCCAATGTGGTCATCGTGACCAACGTCGAGGCCGACCATCTCGATCATTACTCGGGTATCGAGGAGATCGAGGCCACCTTCGCCAAGTTTATGAGTCTGGTGGGCGAGGACGGCACGGTCATCGTCTGTGGCGAGGACCCGCATCTGGTCGAGCTTGCCAAGTCGACGGGCCGTCATGTGCTTTCCTATGGCTTTGCCGAGACCAACGACATCGTCTGCGTGCATCCGGATGTCAAGGGCATCCAGAGCGACTTTATCGTTCGCTTTGAGGACGGCACCGAGCACGCTGTCGAGATTAAGAGCAACCCCGGTCGTCACAACATGCTCAACGCCACGGCCGTCTTGACCGTCGCCCATGTCCTAGGCCTCGATATCGACGCCGCCGCTAAGGCACTTTCGAGTTTTGAAGGCGTCCGCCGTCGCTTTACCCACGTGGGCGATATCGACGGCATCACGGTGGTTGACGATTACGGCCATCATCCCACCGAGATCAAGGCGACGCTCGCTGCTGCCTCTTCGCTGGGCTACAAACATGTCGACGTCGTGTTCCAGCCGCACCGCTATTCGCGCCTGCAGGCTCTGTGCGATGACTTTGCCGACGCATTCGCCAATGCTGACAAGCTGCTGTTGATTGACGTGTTCTCTGCCGGCGAGATGCCCATCCCGGGTGTCACGTCCAAGATGCTTGCCGATACCGTGCGCGCCAAGCATCCCGGCAAGGAGGTCGTGTACTGCTCGAGCCGTCTTGAGCTCAATGAGGAGCTCGAGAAAATGGTGGGCGAGGGCGATTTGCTGCTTACCATGGGCGCCGGCGACGTCACGACGGTCGGCCCCGAGTTCATCGAGTATCTGACTGCCAAGAAAGACGCTTAAACCCCATGGGTCTGTTTAACGCCGTCATGGCGCTTTCGGGCATGATCGATACGGACGTAATTGAGGATGAACGCCTCGCGCGCCATACGAGCTATCGTATCGGCGGCAAGGCGGACCTCTTTGTGACGTGTCACAGCTATCATGCCTTGCGTCGCGCCGTGGCGGTGCTCGATCGTGAGCAGGTGCCGTGGGTCATTATCGGCAAGGGATCTAATCTGCTTGTTGCCGATGCAGGCTATCGCGGCGCCGTCATTTCGTTGGGGCGTGAGTTCCAGCGTACGGTTGTCGCCGAAGACGGTTGTACGCTGACGGTCGGTGCGGGCGTAATATTCGCTCGCCTAGTCAACGACGCGCTGTCGCGCAGCCTTTCGGGCCTTGAGTTTGCGGTCGGTATTCCCGGCTCCGTTGGCGGCGCCGTGTCCATGAATGCCGGCACGCGAACCGAGTGGATTGGCTCGCTGGTCGAAGATGTCGTTACGTTTGACCCGAGCTCCGGCATCAAGCATTACGCGGGCTCGGAGATCGCTTGGGGCTACCGTGAATGCAGCCTGCCGCGTAACGAGATCATTCTGGAATGCGTGCTCAAGCTCAAACCTGCGCCCAAGGCCGATATCCGTGAACGTATGGAGCGGTACCTGACGCGGCGTAAGCGCACACAGCCCATGGGCTGTGCATCCTGCGGGTCGGTATTTCGCAACCCGCCCGATGCGAGCGTGGGCAAGCTTATCGAGGATTGTGGATTAAAGGGTTTTTCGGTTGGCGGCGCGGAAGTTTCGCCCGTACACGCTAATTTTATCGTTAATAACGGAACCGCCTCGGCCGATGACGTGGCCGCGGTTATCAGACATGTGCACGGAAAGGTGAGGGAGGCGTATGGCATCGAGCTCAGACCGGAAGTTAAATTCCTCGGCTTCTAGAGCATCGAAACCAACCTTCCGCCGCGCCGGAGGGCGTTCCGGCGCACCGTCTCAGCCTCAACGTAAGTCCGTTATGCCTTCTAAGCCTGCTGGGTCCGTGCGGCCTGCCAAACGTTCGACTGTCGGTTCGCAGCTTGGCGGACGCCCCGCGGCCAAAAATGTTGCTCGTCCGGTGGCACGTCCCTCGGTGACGCCCAAACCGGCGATGGGCGCCATACCTTCTCGCCCCATAGCGTCGCCCAAGCCCTCGTTGGGGGCAAAGGTGACGCGTCCCGGTCGCGCGCTGGGTGCATCTAAGCCACGTATGCTGACGTCGGTGTCGGCCTCCGCAAAACCGCAATCGGGCAAAAAGGGCTCTAATCCGTTGTCATCGATCGGCGCCCTGGCAAATCATGCGGCGGGTGCCGCTTCTGCCGTTAAGGGCAAGGGCAAAATCGCGGGCGGCATCCTTGCCGCTCTGGCAGTGCTTGCAGTCGTTGCCGTCGTCGTCATTAACTCTGGCCTGTTCGCCGCTACCGATATTCAGATCCAGGGCAGCGAGCATGTGACCAAGCACGATGCCATCCAGCTGATCGATCTGCCCGAGGACACGTCGCTGTTCAATGTGAATCCCGACCAGATCACCGAGGGCCTCAAGCAAAATCCGTGGGTTTCGGGCGTGGATGTTCAGCGTCAATTTCCCCATACGCTCATCATCACGCCGACGGAACGCAAGGTTATCGCAATTGCCTACATTAGCTCCGACGATCTTGCATGGGCGATCGGGGACGATGACACATGGATTGCACCGCTGTCTACCTCGGTCGATGTTGACGACCAGGGCAATGTCATCACAACGGGGGAGGGTGCCAACACCCTAAACGGCATCGATGCCGCCCTGGCGCTCGCCAAACATTACGGAGCCGTGCTGCTGACCGATGTCTCGGCCGATGTCGCGCCGGTTTCGGGGCAAGCGGTAAATTCCAAGGCGGTCAAGGCCGGCCTGGATTACGTCCGCGGATTCTCGAGCGAGTTCCTGGGCCAGGTCAAGGATATTTCCACGCCCTCGGTCGAGGCCATCTCGGCGAATCTCGATAACGGTATCGAGGTGTCGCTCGGAGATTCGGATGACATTGCCAAAAAGGAGCGTATCGTTACCAAGCTGCTTTCGCAGGTGGAGGGCGTGACGTATATCAACGTTCGATCTCCTGGCAACTATACGTTTAGGAACGCACCGACCTCGTAGCGTCTTCTGGCCTTTGTTGACGGGGCATACCGCGCCGTTTATCTGGTTTGTTTGGTTTTCACCGTCAATTATTTGACTGATACGTTCATAATGTGCAAACATAATACGGTTTACCTTTGCATTTACTTTCAACTTGAAGGTTAATGTGCGCAGGGGTCAACCCATGCTATGGCAATAACCTTTGTTCGGAGGACCGACATGCACGAGACAGAGATCAACAACTACCTTGCCGTCATTAAGGTGGTCGGCGTCGGCGGCGGCGGTACCAACGCGGTCAATCGAATGATCGAAGAGGGTATCCGCGGCGTCGAGTTTGTTGCCATCAACACCGATGCTCAGGCACTCGCGATCTCTGATGCCGATATCAAGGTGCACATCGGCACCGACCTGACCCGCGGCCTGGGCGCTGGCGCCAACCCCGAGGTCGGCCGTAAGGCCGCCGATGAGTCCCGCGACGACATCGCCGAGGCGCTCGCTGGCGCCGATATGGTGTTCATCACCTGCGGCGAGGGCGGCGGCACCGGTACCGGCGCTGCCCCCATCGTTGCCGATATCGCGATGAACGAGGTCGGCGCGCTGACCGTCGCCGTCGTGACCAAGCCCTTTACGTTTGAGGGCCGCAAGCGCAAGAAGAGCGCCGAAGAAGGCATTAAGACGCTTTCCGACTGCGTCGACACCATGATCGTTATCCCTAACGACAAGCTGCTCGACATCGCCGAGAAGAAGACCACCATGCTTGAGGCCTTCGCAATCGCCGATGGCGTCCTTTCCCAGGGCACCCAGGGCATCACCGACCTCATCACCGTCCCCGGTATCATCAACCTGGACTTCGCCGATGTTAAGACCATCATGAAGCAGGCCGGTACCGCCATGATGGGTATCGGTACCGCTTCTGGGGACACCCGTGCCGTCGACGCTGCCCAGCAGGCTATTTCCAGCCCGCTGCTCGAGAGCTCCATCGATGGCGCTACGCGTGTCCTGCTTTCCATTGCCGGTTCCAAGGACCTGGGTATTCAGGAGATCAGCGACGCTGCCGACGTTGTCGCCAACGCCGTCGACCCCGAGGCCAACATCATCTTCGGTACCGTTGTCGACGAGTCCCTGGGCGATCAGGTGCGTATTACCGTCATCGCTACGGGCTTCTCCGACTCCAACGTCAACCGTCAGGACGAGCTCTTCGCTGCACAGCAGTCCCAGAGCAAGGCCGCTGCTTCTACCGAGCCGCAGCGCACCGCTCCTGCCACGAGCCCGGCTCAGGCTGCCCCGACTCGCAACGTCGGTGGTACCGAGCTCCCCAACTTTGGCAACGACCAGTTTGAGCTTCCTGACTTCCTCAAGCGCGGCAGCTTCTAGTTCGTTTTTCTCAGCGACCTGTATGGGGTGCGTCCGATTGGGCGCACCCTTTTTGTTGTGTTTTGCCTTTGTAAACGAAAGCCTCCAATCTCCTTACGTTCCCCTTACGTTTAGCCCCTACCGCTGCGGGTATCCTTTTGATGAAGTATGGCAGCCGTGTGGCACGGACTGCTGCGGCGTCGCCGCGATACTTGTGTTATTAGGAGGCTTTAGTATGGCAGCACGTGCGGACAACGTTTCGCGTGTCGACCATGATGGAGTTACGTTGGTAGAGGGCGCGACGCTCGATGTTCGCTTTGCCTTTACCGAGCGCACCGGTGGCGTTTCCGAAGATGCGTACTCCTCGCTCAACCTGGGCTCGCATGTAGGCGATGACCCCTTTGCTGTTCAAGAAAATCGTCGTCGAGCGCTCGAAGCCATGGGCGCCGCTGAGTGCGAGCATAATCTGCTTGTTCCCAATCAGGTGCACGGCGACCATGTCGTGACGGTGACCTCGAACGGCGCCGACGATCTCGAGAACATTCGCGAACAGATTGCAGAGGGCTGCGATGCCATCGTCTGTACGGCCCATGAGGTGCCCGTGATGCTCTGCTTTGCCGATTGTGTTCCCGTGGTGCTGGTGGCTCCCAACGGCTTTGCCGTGGTGCATTCTGGCTGGAAGGGCACGATTGCGCGCATTTCCGCCAAGGCCAGCCAAGCACTCTGCGAGGCGGCTGACTGCACGCCGGAGGACATCTCTGCCTATATTGGGCCCCATATCCTGGGTGACGAGTATGAGGTGTCCCAAGAACTTATGGATCGCTTTGCCGCCGAGTTCGCGTGCATCGATGCTACCGCTTCCCGTATGCTCGATCTTTCCGCCGCCATTCGCGAGGCGCTGGTGGATGCCGGTGTCGATGTGAATGGCATTGTGGACACCAAGCTTTCCACCGTTCGTCAGAACGACCGCTTTTATTCCTACCGCAACGAGGGCGGCACCTGTGGGCGCCATGCTGCGATCGGCGTGATGCTATGAGAAAGATCGCATCGGTCCTGAGTGCTGCAGTGCTTACGCTCACGCTGTGTGCTTGCTCCTCGGGATCTTCCACATCTTCTATTACCGTGGCCGGCTCGACCACGTGCCTTCCCATTGCCGAGATCGCAGCCGAGGGCTTTAAGGAAGAGGCCGGCACCGATGTGCTCGTCTCCGGCCTTGGCTCCTCTGCGGGTATCGAGGCCGTCAGCAACGGCACGGCCGACATCGCCAGCTCGTCTCGTGGCCTCAATGCCGACGAACAAGACCTTGGCCTGACCCCGATCGTAATCGCGCACGACGGCATCGCAGTCATCGTGAACGACGACAACCCGGTCGACAATCTCTCGACCGAGCAGCTCCGCGATATTTACGCCGGCAAGATCACCAACTGGAAGGAAGTCGGCGGAGAGGACCTGAAGATTCAGGTTATCAACCGCGACGAGGCGTCCGGTACGCGCGAGGCCTTCCGTACCATCGTGATGGACGGCACGCCGTTCGATCGCCGCTCGGCCGTTCTTTCGGGTACGGGCCAAGTGCGCGACGTCGTGTCCCGCTCGCATGGCGCCATTGGCTACATCTCGCTGGGTTTTGTCGAGAGCCTCAACGCCACGACCTCGGTTAAGGCCGTTTCGGTCAACCATGTCGAGGCATCCGAGAAGACGGTCGCAAGTGGCGGCTATCCCATCTCGCGCGACCTTTACTTCTTTGTGAAGGGTACGCCTTCGCATCAGGCGCAGGACTACATTGACTATGTGACGTCCGAGAAGATGGACAAGCAGATTCGCGAGGCGGGCTTTATTCCCGTCACCAACGACGGAAAGGGGAGTGAGTAGCGTGGAAGCACAGGAAACCCCCCAGATTGAGCAGGAGGCTCAGACGCCCAAAAAGCGTGAGTTGGCGTTGGTGTCGCGTAGCACCTATCTCAAGGAGAAGGCGCTGCAGTGGATCTTCTTTGCCTGCGCGTTCTTGGCGGTCGTCACCGTTATCCTGATCTTTGTCTTTACCACGTACTCGGCGCTGCCCGTCTTTACCGACATCGGCCTGGCGGACTTCTTTAGCTTTACGTGGGCGCCATCCGAGGGCCACTACGGCATCATGTCGCTGCTGGCGGGCTCTGGTCTGGTGACGGTCGGTGCGCTCGCCATGGGCGTGCCCCTGGGTGTGGGCACGGCTGTATATCTGGTCGAGATCGCCAGCAAGCGCGTGCGCAGGCTCATCAGCCCCGCCGTCGACCTGTTGGCGGGCATCCCCTCCATCATCTACGGCTTCTTTGGCATGGTCATCATCCGCCCGTTTATCGCGCAGCTGACCGGCGGTCTTGGCTTTGGCGCGCTGACGGCGTGGTTTGTGCTTGCCATCATGATCGTTCCCACCATTACCACGCTCACGATCGATGCCCTCAATTCCATCCCCATGGGCATTCGCGAGGCGTCCTATGCCATGGGTGCCACCAAGTGGCAGACCATCTACAAGGTCGTGCTGCCTGCAGCCAAGCTGGGCATTGTCGATGCAATTGTCTTGGGTATGGGGCGTGCCATCGGTGAGACCATGGCCGTGCTGATGGTCGTGGGCAACGCCCCGGTCATTCCAGATAGCATCTCGAGCCCCATCTCGACGCTCACGAGCCAGATCGCACTCGACATGAGCTATTCCTCGGGCCTGCATCGCTCGGCTCTGTTTGGCATGGGCGTGGTCCTGTTTATCATCTCAGCTGCACTGGTGGGTATCGTTCGCCTGATTTCAAAGAAGAGGGGGTAGGCTATGTCCGATTCCGTTGACACGACGGTCGATGCGACCTCGTCGCGCGAGCTCATCAAGCGTGCCCTTTCCCATGGCAAGAAGGGCCGCATCAACAAGGACCTGTCCAACAAGATTATGCTCGGCGTGTTTCGCGCCGCGGCCTATATCACCACCCTGGTGTTGCTTGCCATCATCGCCTATGTGGTCATCAACGGTCTTCCGCATATCTCGCTCGACTTTATCTTCGGCTGGCCGCAGGGCGTAAACGCCGAGGGTGGCATCTGGCCCACGATCGTCTCGACCATCTACGTGACGGCGCTCGCCATGCTCATCTGCACGCCGGTTGCCGTCTTGGCTGCGGTCTATCTGGCCGAATACGCCAAGCAGGGCAAGGTCGTCGACATCATTCGCTATGCTGCCGATGCCCTGGCCTCGGTGCCTTCCATCGTTATGGGCCTCTTTGGTTACGCCTTGTTTGTTGAGGCCATGGGCCTGGGCCTTTCGATGGTTTCGGCCGCTCTGGCGCTGGCGCTTCTGATGCTGCCCATCGTCATGCGCACCACCGAGGAGGCAATTCGCGCCGTTCCGCGCTATATCCGTTGGGGCGCATATGGCCTGGGCGCCACCAAGTGGCAGGTCGTCTCCAAGATCGTGCTTCCTTCTGCCTTTGGCCGCATTGCCACCGGTATCGTCCTTGCCATCGGTCGCGCCATCGGCGAGACCGCGGTGGTGCTCTACACCATGGGTCAGGCCATCAATCTGCCGATCTCGCCGCTCGATTCCGGTCGTCCCATGACCGTTCACCTCTATTTGCTTGCCAACGACGGCATCAACATGAACGCAGCCTACGGCACTGCGCTTTTGCTGATGGCGATTATTCTGGCCTTCAACCTGTTTGCGCGTTATCTGTCGCGCAAGCGCCGCTAGTTAAGGAGTCCCATGTCCGTCTATCAGTCCGCTCCCACGCCGGAGCAAGCGGCCATCACAGCCAAGGATTTCAACTTTTGGTACGGTGACTTTCATGCGCTGACGGGGCTCGACCTCAACATCGCCAAAAACGCCATCACCTCGTTTATCGGTCCTTCGGGCTGTGGTAAATCGACGTTTTTGCGCTGCATCAACCGTATGAACGACCTTATCGAGGGTACTCGCGTCGAGGGCACCATGACGCTCGACGGCAACGATATCTATGCCGAGGGCGTCGACCCGGTCGACCTTCGTCGCCGCGTGGGCATGATTTTTCAGCAGCCCAACCCGTTTCCCAAATCCATCTACGAGAATGTCGCTTTTGGCCCTCGTCTGCAGGGCGTGACTAGCAAAAGCGACCTCGACGACATCGTGGAAGAATCGCTCAAGCGCGCCAACCTCTGGAAAGAGGTATCCAATCAGCTCAACAAGGATGGTTTGGCGCTCTCGGGCGGTCAACAGCAGCGTCTGTGCATCGCGCGTGTGCTTGCGGTGCAGCCCGATGTCCTTCTGATGGACGAGCCCTGCTCCGCCATCGACCCCACGTCCGTATCTAAGGTCGAGGATCTGATGGCCGAGCTGGCGCCCGAGATGACGATCATCATCGTCACGCATTCTATGCAGCAGGCCGCTCGCATTAGCGACTACACCGCATTTTTCTTGCAGGAAGTTGCCGGTGAGCCCGCCACGCTCATCGAGTATGGTCAAACCGACGCGATCTTCACCAGCCCGGTGGATTCGCGGACGGAAGACTATATCACCGGCCGCTTTGGCTGATCGGTGCGACTAGTCCCAAGCCGATCGGACCTGGTCCGGTGCGTATTCACTGTGCGGGCGGCATGACCGCACCCAACTGATTGGAGTGAACCATGCGCAAACTGTTTTCCCGTCAGCTCATCGAGGCCCGTCACGAGATGTTGAGCATCTACGAGGCCGTCGATCTTGCCCTTCACGACGCCGTGAAGGCCTATGTGACCGACGACCGCAAGCTCGCCACTAAGACCAAGAAGCGCACGCTTTCGATTGATGCTCGCTGCGCCAACTTGGAGGCCGTGTGCTACAACCTGATCGCTACGCAGTCGCCGGTCGCCTCCGACTTCCGTTTGCTGCAGACGATTATCTACGTCGACTTTAACCTGCAGCGCATGACCGATAAGGTTCGCCAGATCTGCCGCGCCACGCGTCACATGGTCAAGGCCGACATCTCGCTGCCTCAGGAGCTCGTCGGCACGGTTGAGGCCGAGGCCGAGGCCGTGTACCAGGTGCTGGGCTCGTCGCTGTCCGCGCTCGTCACCAACGACATGTCCATCATCTGCAACCTGGCCGTTGAGGATGAGCCGGTACATGCGGCGTACGAGAAGTTCTTCCGTACCTTTAACCGCATGGACACCGGCGATTTTATGGACGACGACAGCAACTATGACGACCTGCGCCGTGCCATCATGGTTTCGCGCTACCTCGATCGCATTGCCTCGATTTCCATCGATGCCGCCTGCCGTCTGACCTTCCTTTTGACCGGACAGCGTATGACTGCCGGCGATATCGCCTGTACGGATGAGGACGAGCTCGAGAGCATGCGCGTGCCTTCGGGCGAGGGCGTCATTATGAGGCCCGCCGTGGATGCACGCTTTGTTGCCAAGGTGCCCGCTAACGAGGTGAGCGAGGGTCTTCGCTACCTGTTGGATCATCTTGAGGACGAGGATGATGCCGAGGACGACGAGGAGTAGGGTACCCCGTTCGTTGAGAGATTGTAAATACCTAAGGGAGCGCGGCCTTGCGGATGCGGGGCTGCGCTCTTGCGTTAGCATGGGACTACTTGTTGTGCTGTTAGCGGAGGCGATTGGCAATGGATAACTATTTGAATGTAATGCGCGCTCGCCGCGATCAGATACTCGAGCGTTTCTATGCCGCGCTCGATCGCGCCGGGAGGCCCCGTGATGCCGCGCGTTTGATTGCCGTGTCCAAGACCGTCGGCGTCGATGAGACCATCGCGGCCATCCAGGTGGGATATCGCCATTTTGCCGAGAACCGCCCGCAAGAGCTCGTCCGCAAACTTGCAGGTCTGGCGGATCATCCGGAGCTGCCCGAGGTGCGCTTCGACATGATTGGCAACCTTCAGACCAACAAGATCAACGCGGTGTTGGGCTCGGCCGAGCTGATTCATTCGGTGGGGTCGCTTCATTTGGCGCAGGCGATCTCGAGCCGTGCCATTCGCAAGATCGAAGCTGGCGAGCTCGCCGCCCCCCAGCAGGTGCTGATCGAGGTTAACGTAAGCGGCGAGGAGTCCAAGGGCGGTTTTTCGCCCGATGAGATTCGTGGCGCTGCCGGCGAGCTTGCGGAACTTGAGGGAATTTGTGTGCAGGGCCTTATGACTATGGCCCCTCGGGGGAACAAGGATGTGGCGCGTCGCACCTTTGCCGGGCTGCGAGAGCTGAGGGATGAGTTGGAGGCGGCGCATCCCGATCTGAGGCTGCCCGAGCTTTCTTGCGGCATGAGCGAGGACTTTGAGCCTGCCCTTGAGGAGGGCTCTACGCTCGTTCGCCTGGGCAGGGTAGTATTTAGCCCGGAGTTTGCAGTAAAATAGGGCTCTGAAGTGCGCACTGGTTTACAGAGCGCCTGCACTAAACCGTGAGAGGACACAACCATGGGCTTCCTTGACGAGATTAAAAATAAGATGCACCTGGGCGGCCAGCAGGGTTACGACCAGAGCTATGACCAGGATGACGACTACGGCTACGATGACGGCTACGATGATGGCTATCAGAACAACGGCTACAGCGGTACCTCGGGCGAGGGCTTCTATACCCAGGACGAGCCGAGTAACGGCCTGCTGGGCCAAACGCGCCGCGGTGAGGCCGAGTCGGTCGCCGTGTATACGCGCTCCGGCCAGCTGGTCGGCGATGACTCGCGTCATGCAACGACGTACAATCCGCCGTCGCGTTCTCAGGATAGTGCCGCAGGCGGCTATCGCCCCGGCGCTTACGACACGCCGTCGAGTTATGCCGAGAGCGCCCGCGCTCGTGCCGCGGCACCTGCGCCCGCTTCTGCGCCGAGCGACGCCTCGGCCTATGCAAACAACATCATTAACGCCACGCCGCAGCTGCCTGCCTATGTCCTGCGCCCTGAGAGCTATGACGATGTCGAGACCGTTGTCCGCCGCGTGCGCACCAAGCAGCCCGTTGCGCTGATTTTTGTTGGCGTTCGCACCGAGGTCGCCAAGCGTGTCCTGGACTTTAGCTATGGCTTTGCCTGCGGCCTGGGCGCTACAGTCAAAGAGGTGGGCGATCGCGTGTTTATGGTGCTGCCCGCCGGCTGCGAGGTCAAGGATTCGGACCTCAAGAAGCTGCGCGCCGACGGCTACCTTAAGTAAACCTAAGACGAGGAGATTCTCATCAACATCTACACCATTGTCCAGCTGGTCAACACGCTGTTCAACTTCTACTCCACACTTATTGTGGTCTATTGCTTTATGACGTGGATTCCCATGAAGCAGGGCGGCCTGCTGCAGGATATCGCCGCGGTGCTCGATAGCGTCTGCGGTCCGTGGCTCAACCTGTTTCGTCGGTTTATTCCGCCGATGGGCGGCGTTGATTTTTCGCCGGTCGTTGCGATTATTGCGTTGCAGTTGGTGCAGAGGCTGATTCTGCAGCTTCTTATAGGTATACTCGTATAGTACTGGCTCAGTAACTTACGTCGGGCGCCCGGCGCCAAGGCGATGATAAAGGAGAACTTGTTATGGCTATTACCCCTGCTGACATCCAGGCTCAGACTTTCTCTGAGGCCAAGCGCGGCTATGATCCCGCCGAGGTCGACGTCTTTTTGGAGACGCTGTCCTCCGAGGTTGACGCTATGCTTGCCAAGATTGTCGATCTTAAGGGTCGTCTGACTGCCACCGAGCAGCAGCTTGCCGACACGCAGGCCCAGCTTGCCCAGGCTCAGGACGCTGCCGCTCAGGCCGTTCCCGCCGCTCCTGTGGCCGCTCCCGCACCCGACTTCTCCGCTCAGGAGCGCCAGATCTCCGCTGCGCTGATTGCTGCCCAGCAGACCGCCGAGGGCATCGTCAACGATGCCAACGAGAACGCTGAGCGCATCCGCAACGAAGCCGACGCCAAGGCCCGCGAGGTCATCCGTCAGGCCCTGACCGAGAAGCAGGCCGAGCTCGAGGAGATCGACCGTCTGAAGGCTTCCCGTGAGGAGTTCAAAGCCGAGTACCTCAAGCTCATCCAGCACTTCATGGACGATGCGCAGAATTCCTTCCCGTCCGACCTTATGGCCTCCACGCCGGTCGGTTCTGCGGCTTCTCCTGCAGTGACCGTTCCCGCCGCCGAGCCGCTGCCTGTCGCTGATCCGGTTGTTCCCGTGGCTGACCCCTTCGCCCCGATCGACAACTTTGCCGCCGACGACCTGGACTAGCGCCAGAGCTACAATCTCGTGCCCTTAAGAGGTGCTCGCACCTGCGGGCTCCTTTTTTAGTAGATTTTTGGGATATGCCTTAATTTCTACCTTTTATCAATTTTATATACGGTGCTCCGCAGAGAGCCTGTCACAAGCTCGATATGCTTGAGAGACAATCCGATGCGTCATTTCACATTGTGGGTGAAAGCCCCGCAATCATTGACTAAGTTCGATATGTTCGAAATCCATATCACGTACATGGGTAATAACGGTATATGGAGGCTCGCAAGTAGTCAAAGTAACCGAACCGGGGCAGAAAGATGCGCAAACAAACCGCGACGAACAGCTTCTTCCGCATTTCCTTAGGCAAGCGAAAAGAGGGATGGCATGATGGCCAAGAGCTACGTAAAGATTGTAATTGTTGTTCTTGCAGTTGGTCTTGCAATGGCGCTATGTGCATCGTTTGCGACGTATAGGTCCGAGCAGTCGTTTATTGATGGCGCTGAAAATGGGTTTGGCATAGACGGGATGTATGCCAGCGGTGATGCAATCAGGCCGTCTATGGCGATTCTTGCGGGCGAAGATATGGAATGGCAAATCTGTAATGCCGATGGCTCTTGTATGAGTGGTCGTTTGGCTGCAACAAGCGATCCGAATTCGTTTGATCTTCTCGACGATGATGGAGCGGATTGCGGTTCTGTTCACCTGTCATATGCATCGCGAGATGGGATGGACGGCATTCTCTATGTCTCTCACAAGATTGGTGATTTCAAGATGCGCAGGACTAACCGCGTGCCGGCTTTTATTGAGGAATGATGGTTGCCGTGTTAGTCGCCTACGGCTCGGCCATGCATTCGTGAAAGCTGTTCCATCTGTATTCCAATAGGGAAACGCGTGCGCCCTGGGCGCGAAAACGCCGAGCTCTGCGTGTGATAGGGCAGAACTCGGCGAAGGGCGCGTGGTAAAAGGTAGGTTTTAGGGCATGTGCCAATTACTACTTGAGGAGGAAGTCGGAGAGGGGAATGGTACGGGCCTCGCGATGCTCGGGATCGGTGATGCGGTCGGCAGGATAGCCACAGACGAGCATGTGATAGGGATAGACGCCCTCGGGTAGGTTGAACCGCTCTCGGGCTAGCTCGGGCTTAAAATGGCATACCCAACACGTTCCCAGGCCTTGCTCCTCGGCCTCCATCATCATTTGATCGCAAACAATCGAGGTGTCGATAGCGCTGGAGTTCATCTGGTCATAGGGGCGAACCCAAGCGTCGTCGGTAACGCTGCAAATGAGGAAGATGAGCGGAGCGCCAAAGATGGACCCATCACGAGCAAACCGAGGCTGACAAGCAGCCGCCTTCTCCAAAAGCTCGGGCGTATCCAACACCATCACACGGGCTGGATGGTTATTGCAAGCAGAAGGAGCAATACGCCCAGCCTCAACAATGGCATCCACCACAGCCTGCTCAACAGAACGATCCTCAAACAAACGACAAGAATACCGACCCCGAGCCAGATCCAAATACCCCATAACCAAACCCTCCAAAGCTAATAAAACAACCCAAAACTAAGCAAAAGGGTACCCAAAGCCCCATCCAGCCAAACGCTTAAGGCGGTCCCAAAGTTTCCAATCGGGCCCCAAGGTCCTGCCAACAAAAGCCTCATCGCTTTCAAAGTATCAGCCAAAGTTTCCAATGGTGGTACGTAAGGGAGCGGGCCCGACCACTAATAACCTTTTGAACGACTCTGCAAAGCAGCCGGAGTGAGAAAGCAAACCGTGGCCGGCCCTTCGCCGCCGGGATACGTACCCCCAATTAACTGTTCTTCATGACAATCGAATCCACGACATCAGCCACATTCTCGCAGCAGTCGGCGCAGTACTCCAGGAAAGCGTAGACGTCACGCCAGGCGATGACCTCGAGCGGGTCCTTGCCATTGACGTGCAGGTTGCGCATAGCGTTGATGTAGAGCTCATCGGCCTCGGACTCAATGGTGTTGATCTGGATGACCAGCTCGCGCAGGGTCTTGGACTTGCGGTAATTAGGCAGCTCGACCATAAGATCCTTCATGGCGCGGCAGGCGTCGGTCACCTTGTGGGCGATGACAATGGCATCGGGGTGGATGCTCTGGATGTTGGTGAAGTAGACGCGCTGCACGACGCCCTCGATACGGTCAAGCACAGTGTCGAGCGAGCAACTCATCAGGTCCAGATCCTCGCGCTCAAGCGGGGTGATAAAGGCAGTGAGCAGGGCATCCTCGAGCTCATGGTGCTTCTTGTCGGCCGCATGCTCAATCGCATGCATCTCCTCGAGCATGTCGTGGATATGCGCGGGATCAAAGTTCTCAAAAATCTTGATGAGCAACTCTGCGGCCTGGACAGCAAGGTCGGCGCAGGCGACGTAGTTGTCAAAGTAGAACGAATCGGGTTTCTTTGCCATGAGTGGGTCCTTTCGAGGCGAAGACGGGTGGGCGAGGTATTGCGGTCCGGATGGACGTTCGGTTTGACTAGATGAACATCATGAACAGCTTGGCCATGACAAAGCTGATAAGTCCGCAGGCGGGGAAGGTGAAGAACCAGGTGAACATCATGTCCTTGACGACACCGAAGTTGATCGCCGAGAGGCGCTTGACGGCACCGACACCCATAATGGCGCAGGTCTTGATGTGCGTGGAGGACACGGGGATGCCGGTGAGCGTGGCAAGCAGCAGGTTTGCGGCGCCCGCCAGGTCGGCGGAGAAGCCCTGGTACTTTTCGAGCTTGACCATGCTCTGGCCGACAGACTTGATGATGCGCTCGCCGCCCACGCTGGTGCCGATGCCCATGGTGGCCGAGCACAGCAGCATGATCCAGATGGGGATGCCGGCGTCGCCGACGCTCGTCTGTCCGCTGGCAAAGGCGACACCTAAAAAGAGCACGCCGATGAACTTCTGTCCATCTTGCGCGCCGTGCATAAAGCTCATGGCCGCGGCACTTGCGATCTGAGCATATTTAAAGAAGACGTTGGCGCGTCGCCTGTTGGCGGCGGCGAAAAGAATCGAGACGAGCTTGCACAGGACCCAGCCCATGATAAAGCCCAGGCCGATGGAGAGCGCCAGGCCGTAGATGACCTTCATCCACTCGTGGACGTTGACGCTGCTAGCGCCACCGAGGGCGATAGCAGCGCCGGTCAGGCCGGCGATGAGGCTGTGGCTCTGCGAGGTGGGGATACCAAAACGCGATGCCGTGGCACAGTAGACTACGATGGAGAACAGCGCCGCGCAGAGGCACGCGAGCGCCATGGTGCTGTTTCCGCCAAAGTCGACGATATGCGAGATGGTGTTGGCGACGCTGGCGTTAAAGTGCGTCATGATGAGCACGCCGAGGAAGTTGAATGCGGCGCTCATGAGAATGGCGGCGCGGGCGGGCATGCAACGCGTAGTGACGCAGGTCGCGATGGCGTTGGGCGCGTCGGTCCATCCGTTGACGAAGATAGCGCCGAGCGCGAGGATCACGGTGACGGCAAGGACTGGGTTCGACACAATTTGGCCGAGGAAGGCTGAGAACGTTACGTCCATATATGGGCTTTCTCGAAGTTTGCAGGCACGTTACAAAAACATGATAAATCGTATCACCTCCTGCGGGTTTCTTTACCGAGTTCTGATAGGAGAAGTGAATTTTTTGGCACTAACATTGAATATTTGCCCTGTTGACCGCGGGTGTTCTTTTTGCTAGCACGCCATGAGGACACGTGCGCGCCCCAACATCCCAAAACCACAGCCTGTTCGCTTTACAATATGCAAACATGCGTTCGATAATAGGAGGCATGGAATATCGACAGACAGATGGTAAAACTCGACGCGTGCACAAGCAGTATGTGGACGTCGTGGCCCGCATCCTCGCGGGCGGACAAGTCGTGCCGGTTACCGTCTGCTGGGTCGACGGTCGCTGTTTTACGATCGACGAGATTGTCTCATCCACCGGTTTTGGCCTAACGGTTCACGGCATTCGTACGGCAACCTATAAGGTTCGTTTTGGTGGGCATACGACCGAACTGTATCTGGAAGAACAGGCGCGCGAGCGACCGGATGGCTCGCAGGCCCATCTGATGCGTTGGTGGGTGTGGGCATTCGACCGTACGCTCGAGAGCGGGCGCCGCAGGTAAGAGCGCGCGGCATTCGGGTACAATGGCAGGAATCTTGTCACCTACGGCGCTGTCGCGGCGCTTTTGAAAGGACGATATTATGAACGATATCCAGGGTTATCAGAACGGCCCCATTGAGACCGGCGCAAGCCGTGCCAAGGAGATGTCGCCGCGCGCGTACAACCTTGTCATGTCTGCCCTGATCTTTTTGGGCTTTTGCGCCATGGGCGCCGGTGCCTACTTTACGAGCACCATGTCGTTTGCGCGCATGATGATGAGCGGCGCCGCTTTGCCGCTGGTCTTTGGCTCATTTATTTTGACCATCGTCGGCATGGTCATGATGTCGGCTGCTGCCAGCAAACAGTCCGTGGGCCTGTCGCTCGTGGGCTACGTGGTCTTTGCGAGCACCTTTGGCCTGACGGCGTCGTTTGGCCTTGCCAACTACGACCTGCCTACCATTAACACCGCCTTTATCGCCACGGCCGCCATCACCTTTGTCTTTGGTGCGCTGGGCGTGACCTTCCCCAAGTTCTTCCAGCGTGTGTACGGCATTGGTTTTGGCATCCTACTTGCCACGATTCTGGTCGAGATCGTGCTGATGTTCATGGGCGTCTCGCAGTCCATCACCGACCTGATCGTGATCGTGGTGTTCGCCGGCTTTATTGGCTATGACACCTATGTGGCCACGACGGTGCCGCCCACGCTGCCCAACGCCGTGCTCATGGCATCCAACCTGTTCGTGGACATCATCAACGTGTTCCTGCGCATCCTGAACATCCTTGGTCGTCGCGATTAAAACGCGGCATTGCGACGCTTCCTGCCGGACACGGTAAAACGATGCGAAAGGCGGTCCTTCGGGGCCGTCTTTTTTGTGCGCGGCGGGGTATGATGGATGGGAAAAAGCCGATAGCGGCAGCGACAGGAAAGGTGGCCACGAATGGCAGATGTCGACAACAGGAACCGTAACCGCAGGTCTAACCGAGCGGGTCAGCCCAATCCCAAGCGCGAGGCGCGTGCCAAGGCCGCCGAGCGTCACGTGGCGACTGTGTCCGAAGCGTGCGCCAAGGATATCGAGCGCTCGCTTGCAGGCGTGCGCGAGTTCGACGGTATGCCTGCCGGCTTTGTCGCGGCGATGAAGGCCAAGGCCCAAGCGGCTGCGGCTGCCGAGGAACAGGTTGCCGAGGAGTCTGAGGCCGCCGAGGAGCCCGAGTCCGCGCCTGCCGCCGAAAAGCCCACTCCGGTCCTGCCCGAGGTCACTGTGCTTGATGCCTCCGCCACGCAGGCAATCCTCGATAACGGCCGCGGCTATGCGCAGTTCTGCGATATGGCCGTGCTTGCCTTTGCTTCGTTTACCAATCCGGGCGGTGGCTACATCCAGGGCTATCTGGGCCAGGAGGCTACGCTCTGTGCCGATTCGTACCTGTACAACGTCCTCGATAAGCAGCGCAAATGGTACGGCGAGAACCGTCGCCGCAGCATCAACTGCGAGCTTTACCGCAACCGTGCGCTGGTGGTGCCCGCCGTGCGCTTCGACCGCAACCACGTGCACGCATACGCCGACGTGATCGTTGCCGCCGCGCCCAACGCCAAGCGCGCTCGCCAGGAGTATCGCGTGGGTGACGATGCCCTGCTGGACGCCCTGCGCGATCGCATCCGCTTCGTGCTTGCCATCTGCGACGAGCTGGGTCGCGAGAAGCTCGTGCTGGGCGCTTGGGGCTGCGACAACAACGGCTTTGATGCCGAGACCGTGGCCGAGCTCTTCCGTAAGGAGCTCGCGTCGGGCGACTTTAAGGTCAAGCAGGTCTTCTTTGCCGTGCCCTCTACGCGCTGGGACGAGGATTTTGCCAAGTTCGAGCACGTGCTGGCAAACTTCCCCGAGCGCAACGAGGAGTCCTATGCCCAGGTTGCCGCTCGCGCTGCGGCTGCTCGCGCCGCCGAGCAGGCCCAGGCTGCTGCCGAGGACGATGAGGACGAGGACGATTGGCGCAAGTACCTGTAATCGGTACGTGCCGACAGATAGGTCGAGCCGGCGGGAGGGCTGCTCCCGTCGGCTTTTTACTAAAGGAAGGGCTTACGATGAAAAACGTTCTGTGCTTTGGTGACAGCAATACCTATGGCTACGATCCGGCAGGTATGCGCGACGGCACCGCGGTGCGCTATGCGCACGATGTGCGCTGGTGCGGCGTGGCACAGCGTGACCTGGGCGAGGACTGGCACGTAATTGAGGAAGGCTTAAACGGCCGCACGACGGTGCGCGACGATATGTGCCATCTGGATACTAATCTCAACGGTATTCGCGCGTTGCCGATGCTGCTCGAGGCCCATAAGCCGCTGGATGCGATCGTGATTATGCTGGGCACCAACGACTGTAAGACGGTCTTTAACGTGGGGGCTGCCGATATCGCTGACGGTGCCATGGCGCTGATTCGCACCGTCCGCGCGTTTCCCTGGACCGAAGCCGCGCCCTGCCCGCGTATTCTGCTGATGGCGCCTATCAAGATTAAACCGCAGATCGCCGATGTGTATATGACCGACTTTGACGAGCACTCCGTCGAGGCCTCGGAGCATTTTGCCGAATACTATAAGTATGTTGCCGAACAGTTTGGCTGCGACTTTTTGAATGCCGCCGATTTTGCCGAGCCGGGCGATATCGATTATCTGCACATGATGCCCGAAAGCCACGAGAGCCTGGGCCACGCCGTGGCAGCCAAGCTCAAAGAGATGCTCGGAGAGTAGCGCGGCCCAAAGCGCTACAAAAGTTCCCCTTGCGGCGGCTTGTTTCGTTGGTTTGTCTTGATCTGTAACAGTTGTAAGGCCGAAAACGGGCTAGATGTTACAGATTGAGATTATTTAGGTCGATATCGGTCGTTTGTCTCGATCTGTAACATCTAGGGTCGATTTCGCCGAGTTACTGTTACGGATCGAGATTTTCTTCTCAGCGGAATTTGAATGTCTCAATCTGTAACAGGTGGGCCGAAAAATGGACTCTAACTGTTACAGATCGAGATGTTTGTGGGAACCGCCACAAAGGTGCCTGTCCCCTTTGTGGCGGTTTGGGATGGGGCTTAGTATTGCCACAACTAACGGCGCGCCATCTACCTGCGGCTTTGCGGGGGAATATCCTAACTTATCCCAAGCGCATCGAAGGCGGCGCGGACGACCTGCTCGGCGGTGGGGCGGATATAGTGCCGTCCCGACACGCCGGGAAGGGCGTGGCCCATCAGCATCTCTATGAGGTCCCACGGCAGGCGAAGCTCGACCTCCGCTATCGTACGCCATGAGTTGCGGAGGTTCGACCACGGGATGTGCTCGATGCCGCGGGCGGCGCAGAGTTTCCGCCAACGGTTGTTGCAGATGCTCCGGTTCATGGGAAGCCCGTCGCCCCGGTCGCTCAGCCACTCGCGGCCCTCGGCGGCGCGCGAGGCCGCTATCTCGACAAGGCGGTCGGCGGCCTGCGGTAGGATCACGACGGTACGGGCGGACTTGGCGGTCTTGAGGGCGCCCACCGGCTCGGTGCCGGACTGCTGCATCTGGCGGCAGATGTCGGCGGAGGCGAGGACGGTGCCGCTACGCTGCCAGCGCAGCACCTCCTCGGTGCGCACGCTCAGCGACTCGCCTGAGCGGCAGGAGCCGAAGCACGCGAGGATGAACGCGGGCTCCAGGGGGTTGCCACGCAGCTCGTCGAGGACGCCCAGGGCCTCGTCGAGGGTGTAGACGCGCTTTGAGCGCTCGCGGGTCTTTCTGGTGGGCATGGTGTACCTGACGCTGGCGGCGAACGGGTCGAGCGGCAGGCGGATGAAGGTCGAGACGCAGGCGTAGACCTTGCGCAGGGTGAGCAGGGCGGTGTCGGCGGTGGCGGCGGGCAGCGTCAGCAGCCAGTCCTGCAGCTCGACGGCGCGGAGCTGGTCGACGGGTGCCTGTCCCCAGCGGGGTCCGACGTAGTTCTTCCACGAGCGCAGCACGAGGTCGCGGGTGTTGGGGGCGAGGGTCCCCGCCTCGACCTGTGCGGCCATCTTGGGGACGAGCCACGTCTCGTAGGCCTTGGCTATGGTGGGCAAAGGGGCGTCGTCGGCGTGCTCGACGTGGATGCGGTCAAGCTCCGCGCACGCCTCGCGGTAGGTGCCGTACACGGTCTTGGTCTTGCGCCTGCGGCCCTGCGGCGTGTTCTGCATCCAGCGCAGGACGTACTTCTTGCCGCGCCTCATCTCGGTCACTGAGCCCCAGACGCGGCGGCGCTGCTTCTTTGTCATATAATCAGATCCGTTCAGATCGCGGGCTTATTCTCCGTTCGCCCGGTTCTGACTCCGGCCCCGTCTCACGTTCCAAAGTGCAGGGGCCGTCTCCTTAGTCTCGGGGCCACGGCATCAGCTTGCGGTCCCGAGATTTTTCGCTTTCATGGGCATCACCTCCCTGCGATGAGCTGCGTGACGATTGAGCCGATGACTGCGCCTATCACGGCTATGAGTATTTCCCTGGCGAACTGACCGCGCTCATGCTGCCGCTGTCGCCTCGCCCACGCTTCACGCCTCTTGAGGTATGCGGCCTTGTCGGATGCGTAGGACTTCCCCTTGGGAGTTATCTCGTAGCTAATGTATTGCCTGAAGTGGAATACCAGATCGCGCGCGTAGCCCAGCCTCTCAAGCTCGATGGCGTTGTCCCTGCTGTCGAAGCCGCCGTCGTCGACCATCTTCGCCAGGGTCGCCTCGAGGCCGGGCGGCAACGGTGCGAAGCCGTACGGGTCGGAATAGCCCGAGAAGTCCGGCTCCTTCTTGAAAGGGTTTTCGATATGAAGCACGACACTCCTCTCTACAGGTACCTGCTTGACGCCCTTGTCGGCTTTCTCATCGGCCACGTCGTGACCTGCGTGCTGCTCGGGGTCTACTAAAGGCATCGAATTCGATGCCTTTGAAATCGGCGCTCATATAATCAGATCCGTTCAGATAGCGGGCCCTATTTTTCGTTTCGTTCAGTTCCCTCCACAACGTGTTCGGTTTACATTTCGCCGCGATGGGGCGATAATCGGGACAGCTCATCCACCGTGTGTGTGAAGGAGTCCTCTGGAGGCGCCCAAACAGCGTCTCCTGCTTTTAGAGTTAGCCTCCTGCTTTTAGCTCGGGGCGTGGCTTGCCTCGGGGCCGAAACCCGGGGCTTTTTCATGGCCCGATTCTCCCCATCTCGCGCTCAATCGCCTCCCTAGATGTAGACGCATGGAATCTCGCCCTCGACGGTCGATTTGAGCGTGAAGTTGCCGTCCACCATCCTGAAGTAGTAATCCGTGTAGCTGTCGCCCTTGCCGACCCTCACGTTCGCGGTGTAGAGAACGGCGTCGGCGGTGTAGCCGAGCCTCGCTCCGATATAGCGCTTGGTGGGGTACTCGTAGTTGAGGCGGAACTCCAAGACCTTCTTGGGAACCTTCCCCCGGCTCGTGAGGGGCTGCCAGCCCATGAGCCTGAAGGACGGCTTGGCGCTTGCGGGCAGAGCCGCGCGGCACGGGCCCTTTATGAGCTGTAGGGCATCCGACATGCAGCGGGCCTCGGTGAGGGCGGCGACGTTGACGCCGCGGTTGCGGAGGTTGATGTAGCAGGGGTCGTTGACGTTGCGCATCTCTTCGCGTGCTGACTCGTCGAGGGAGCGCAGCGCCCTGTCCTCCTCCTGCTCGCGGCGCATGTTCGCGCCCACCTCGCGCCAGCCCTCCTTGAAGGCATCGGCGCAGTCCTTGAGAAAGCCCATTGAGATCGCCTACTCCCTCTCGTCCCGCTCGCCCATGTACCAGACGACGCGGCCCTTGCAGACCACGGGCTCGTCGCCCGGCCCGGCGAGGATGTCGTCGTACTCGCCGCTATGGCTGTCCGCCGTGAGCATCACGGTCGAGCGGCCCCGGGTGTAGTTGCGCACCACGGCGCCGTAGTCGGCCGTCTCGGCGAGCACCGGCTGGCCGTTGACCGGCTCCATGTCAGGGTCGACGAGCAGCAGGGCGTCGTGGGGGAAACGGTTGTCCATGCAGCCGCCCTGGGCGTGGACCATGAAGCCGCGCGGGTGCGCGTCGGCGATGGAGGCGGGGACCTCGACCTCGTCGGCGAGGTTCCCCTCGTCGCACGGCTCGCCCATGTGGGCGAAGCCCAGCAGGGGGACCATGCGCGAGGTGCCGCTGATCGCGGTCTCGGTGGCGTCCTCTCCCATGAGGTCAGCTACCGTGGTGTCGAACAGAACTGCAAGTTCCTTCATTTTGTCGAGGCGCGGCTTTGATCTGCCGCTTTCCCAGGCACCTACAGCCCTGTTTGTTATTCCGAGTTTGTCGGCAAGTTCTGCCTGAGTAAGGCCTGAATCTAAGCGTATCCGCTTCAATCTGGTAGAGAACTCCATAACCATCTACCTCCTTAGTTTTCCATGCTACAGAAAAATAATTTCCCAAACTAGAGAAAAGTAATTGCCATGCTAGGGAAAATAAAGTACTATTAGGTCAACGAAAGGGAGGAGGTCAGATGAAAGAGCTCAAGGCAATCCGAGAGAGCCGACAGAAGCCGTTTATTGAAGAGGCGGCGAAGTTCAATCAGGAGTCAATAGCTGCCGCTTTGGGTGTGACGGTTCAGACGTATCGAGCGTATGAGAAAGACCCGTCCCAGATGAAACTTCCCACGGCTGTCATGCTCGCCAACTATCTCGGCTGCAAAGTCGAAGATTTTTATTTACCAATCAAGGGAAATTAAAGTTCCCTAAAGCGAAACGGAGAGACCATGAACGAGAACTACATCGACATCGAGCTGGGCGGCTGGAACATCCCCGAGGCCATCACGGTCGAGGCCGAGCCCGTCGAGGCCCGCGACTTTTCCGACTTCGAGCTCTAGGGGAGGACGTCATGGGGAAGTCAAGGAGACGGCGCCTTATTCCGGCGGTCCAGCTCGCATGGCTCGTCGCGTTCCTCGCCGCGGCGGTCGTCGCCGCAGTTCGTCGCGACTGGACCGGCCTGTCGATCGCGCTCCTGTGGGCGTGCAACGTCGCCATGGCGCTGAAGTGCACGGCTCTAGAGGAAGAGCTTCAGGAGCAGCGCGAGAAGGCCGAAGGCGAAGCCGATGCGGTCGAGCCAGTCGATTAGGTTGGCGAGCGCCCTTGCGGCCTCGCTGTCGCACAGGCGGTTGAACGCCCGGGCGATGCCCGGACGCCGCTTCGCGTGCCTAGGTCGGTATGTCGGCTCTCTCAAAATCATGGCCCGAAGCCTACCGCGTGTGTCACGCGGAAACGCAGGTATTGCCGCTCAGGCAACCCGCGGGCCCCATCCCCGGGGCGGCACCGTTGCCCCGCGGCTCTCCAATAACCATCCGCGGGGACGTTCCCTACCGGTGCCGTGCCGGGGGCGAGGCCCCGGAAAGACAAAAAAGGAGCCGCCCGGTGTGGAAAGCGGGGACGGCTCCCTGACCTGAAAGGAGGTCACTCATGGATTCTAGCAGAGCCAAAACGTTCCAGCAGATGGCCGACGAGCTTGGCATCAGGCACAAGCTGATGTACACGCTGCGCGAGGCGTCGAGGGTGACGGGGGTGCCCTACGACACGCTGCGCTGCGAGTGCAAGGCGGGCCGCCTGCGCTCGCAGCTGCCCGAGGGGCGCAAGGTGGGGCGCATGGTGCGCCCGGAATGGGTGGAGCAGTGGATCGAGGAGGGAACGCATGGCATCGAGGCTGCTTAGGTGCGCGGGGTTCGTCGCGCTCGTGTTCGTAGTGAACGCTCTCATGCCGTACGTCATGCGGGCGCTGCTGCTCGCGGCGGACGGCATCCGCGTTGCGCTAGGGATGGGGTCGGTGCTGTGAACAGGCGATTCGCGTTCACCGTCCCGTTCGTGGCGGGCAAGCAACGCCACAGGTTCGACCGCAGGCACGCACGGATGTACACGCCCGACGAGACCATCCGCAACGAGGCCGCCATCCGCGATGCGGCGCTCGGTGCCATGCGGGAGGCGTACCCGAAGCTCGAGGGGCTGCTGTTCCCGTTCAGGGTGCCCGTCGCGGTGCGCATCGACGTGTACGAGCCGCTGCCCGTGTCGAGGCCGAAGCGCGTCACGTCGGAACCGAACACGTTCAAGCCGGACGCGGACAACATCGCCAAGCTGGTGATGGACGGGATGAACGGGGCGGTCTGGGGCGATGACAGCCAGGTTGCCGAGGTCCACGTGGTCAAGTGGCCCCGTCGGCGCGGCATCGAGCCGCACATGGACATACAGGTATACCGCGGCTGGGCAGACCCAGCCGAAGAGAAAAAGTAGAAACGGAGACATGTAATGAAGCGAAAGGCATTCAAGGAGCTCATGAGGCAGACCGTGGGCAACGTCCTCATCAACACGGAGCTCAACGCCGAGGCGCTCGAGCGCGACGTCGACCCGGCGGTGCTCCGCGGCGTCGCCTATGGCATGGCGGTCGCGCCCATGCTGATGGACGAGGAACCCATCGAGTTCGACCGCGGCTTCCTTGCCGTCATCATCGCGTACGGCAAGAAGTGCGAGGACATCTACGCCGAGAACGGCGCCGTCGCCACCATCTCCAAGCTCTACGGATGCCAGGTGAGCGTCGATGAGTAGCGAGATTATCGAGTTCAAGGACGATGCGGGCATGCCCGTCAAGTTCACCTCGCAGGACATCCGCGAGCGCCTGTGCCCCAACGCCACCGACAGCGAGCTGGCGCTGTGCGTGGAGCTTTGCAACCGCCAGCACCTGAACCCCTTCACGAAGGAGGTCTACCTCGTCAAGTACGGCAACGCGCCGGCGAGCATCATCACCGCCTATCAGGTCTTCAACCGACGCGCCAACCGCCAGGAGAGCTACGGCGGCATCAAGAGCGGCGTCGTGGTGATGCGCGAGGGCCAGATCGTCAAGAAGCGCGGCAGCGCCGTCTACAAGCAGGTGGGCGAGCAGCTGCTCGGCGGCTGGGCCGAGGTCCAGTTCAAGGACGGCAAGGAGCCGGCCTACGTGGAGCTGGCGCTCACCGACTACAGCACCGGCAAGAGCAACTGGGCGAAGATGCCGGGCGTCATGATCGAGAAGTGCGCCAAGGCCGGCGCGTGGCGCCTTGCCTACCCCGACGAGTTCGGCGGGATGTACACGGGCGAGGAGATGGACCAGAAGGTCGCGCAGGACATGCGCGCCGGCACTCAGGCCGTCGAGGCCGAGAGCGTCGAGCCCGTGGCCGACCTGCAGCCCGTGCGCGACCTGTTCAAGCCGTTCATGGCGGCGACCGCGCTCGACAGCGCCGGGGCCATGGCCGCCATCTGCGCCGCCGTGGGCTGCACGTCGGGCTCCATGCACGACATGACGCTCATGCAGGCGCGCCGCGCGGCCTCGTGGATGGAGGAGGAAATCGCGGCACGCAAGGCACAGCCCGAGCCCGCCATCCCCGAGCCGGAGCCCGCGCCCGTCTATGAGCCCGCGCCCGCCGAGTATGCGACCGACGACGACCTGCTGGGAGGCTTCTAATGGCAGACGAGGTTTTGGCGGTCGAGGCCGTGCCGCTCGAGGAGGACTTCGACACGCTGGTGGCGTCGCTCGCCATCGACGACACGCTCGAGGACAAGCTGGCGAAGCTCAAGAAGAACGTCGATGAGAAGCTGGCGGACTACGTGGACGTCAAGCACATCGAGAAGGACGAGGACTTCAAGGCGGCGAAGAAGTACCGCGCGGCGGTCAACGACGTGAAGAAGCCCATCGAGGCGCAGCGCAAGGCCGCGAAGAAGAAGTACAGCGACCTGCTCAAGACGTTCGACAAGACCATCGGCGAGATAACGGCGCCCATCGACAAGCTATCCGATGAGTACAAGGCCGAGATCGACCGATACGACGGCGAGTGCAGGAAACGCCGCCTCACCGCGCTCAAGGGCCACTACTACGACCTCGCGGGCGAGATGGGTCCGCTGGTGCCCTACGAGCGCATCGCCGACGACAGGTGGCTCAACGCGAGCTTCGGCGAGGTCAAGGCCAAGAACATCATCGAGCGCCGCGTGGGCGAGCTGCTGCACCAGTTCAAGTTCGTCAACGGGCTGGACTACGAGGACGAGTCCGAGAAGGCGTGGGCCGTGGCGTGGTGGACGAGGACGCTGCCGGCGGACTCGGGCGAGGTTGCGGCTGCGGTCGCCGCGCATCGCGAGGAGGTCACCAAGGCCGCCGCGCTCGCGGCGACCTACGAGCAGGCGACGGCGCCCGCACCGGAGCCCGAGCCGGAGCCCGCGCCGCTGCCGCCCGACCCCGAGCCGATGCCCGTCGAGGAACCTGAGCCGCCCTTGGGCGTGCCGAGGTGTGTGCGGGTGGTCCCGTCGCGCCCCGAGCCGAATGTGGCCGAGGATGCGGCCCCGGCACCGCAGAGGGGCTACCGCGTGGTCATCGAGTGCGCCACGGCGGACGAGCTGCGCCGCGTGAGGGCCGTCATGGTCGAGAACGGCATCCACGGACACGTAGAGAGGATGTAGGACATGGGAGAGAGCAAACTGCCGCCGACACGAACACCAGAGCAGCGCAAGGAGGCGATGGCGAAGGCCGTCCACACGCGCCGCGAGCGCGCCGCGTTCAAGGCCGCCTGCAAGGCGGGCAACATCCCGCCCGAGGCGGCCATCGAGGCGCCCATCGCGCAGAGGCTCAAGGTCGAGGAGTTCGTCCGCTCGTTCCCGGGCATCGGCACGGTCAAGGCGAAGGTGATCGTCAAGGCGCTTGACATCCCCGATGGTCGCCGCGTGAGCGGCCTGGGCTACATGCAGGGGCCGCGCCTTGTCGCGTTTATCAAGAACAACATGACCGCGAAGGAGGACGGGCAGTGAGCATCAACCGAGTGAACATCAGCGGCAACCTCACCCGCGACCCCGAGCTTCGCGCCACCGCCGGCGGCACGCAGGTCCTGTCCTTTGGCGTGGCGGTAAACGACCGCCGCCGCAACGCGCAGCCGGGCGAGTGGGAGGACTATCCCAAC
>WGSI01000022.1:0-35961 GCA_014871745.1 Collinsella sp.
ATCCAAGGGTTATACCCTAAGAGCAAACCACCCCTTTTAGGGGTGGTTTTGATTTGATAGAGAGCTGTAATACAAGAACTCGCCTTCGTTTAGCTTGTCTTACTGTTTGGCTGTATTTTGAGTCCTTCTTTTGTATTTGCGCGATAATAACTCCCATTGGCGTTAGGGAGGACTTGATGTTTACCGTTTTTGTCTTGGGCAATATTGCTTCGGGTAAGTCGACCGCCTGTCGCTATCTTGAGTCTCGCGGCGCCATGCTCATTGATTTGGATGATCTCGCAAAATCGTTATATGTTCCGGGTTCTGATCTCGTTGGCGCACTCGCTGAGGAATTTGGCTGGGACATTCTTGACGAGGAGGGCGGCGTTCGTCGCAGCGTTTTAGCCTCTCGAGCTTTTGTTTCTCCTGATTCCGTCGCTCGGCTCAACGGTATTGTCCATCCGGTCCTTATCGATCAGTTGTCGCTGAGGATTCTTGATCCGGTTTGCTGCACGGTTTCGTCCCCCCGTTATCCCTTTGCGGTTGTCGAGGTTTCTGCCCCGACTGGTTTTGAGGATGCTTTTGGCCTGGCTGATGAAATTCTGGTTATCAGCGCTCCTTTAGCAGTTCGTCGCGAGCGTGCCATTCATCGTGGTATGGGGTCCTCTGATTTTGATGCTCGCTCTGCATGCCAACCTGATGAGGCTTCGCTTTGCAATCTCGCTACGACGGTAATCGATAATGCGGCAGGCGATAATTCGCTCTATGAACAACTGGACGCATGGCTTGCGCGCCATGGCTTCGGGGATGTAGCGGATAAGGAGGAGGCCGATGCCTAAGACACGTTTCTTTACGTGGTATCGCGTGGCGCCAATTGTCGTTGTGTTCGTCTTCGGCCTTATTTCGCTCGTCTACTCGTATGCCCCTGCCGCCTTCTTTAAGCCTTTGTATCCGATTGACTATGAGGCATATGTAAAGCAATCGAGCATTTCGCACAATCTTGATCCGTATCTGGTGTGTGCTGTCATAAAGTCTGAATCGAATTGGGATCCCGAGGCTGAGTCGAATCAAGGCGCTCGGGGATTGATGCAGCTGATGCCTGAGACTGCCCAGGATATGATTGCCTTGGGTCTTGTCGATGGTAGTGAGTATTCAGCCGACAACCTTAACGATCCCGCTACGAACATCGAGTTTGGCTGTGCGTATTTTTCGTATCTTCTAACGTATTTTAACGGGTCGACGGACAGCGCTATTGCCGCATATAACGCCGGCATGGGTAATGTGGACGGTTGGGCACAGCAGGACACATCGCTTCACAACGCGATTACCTTTCCCGAGACGCAGGCGTATCTGATCCGCGTCAATAATGCCTGGGTTCGCTATAAGACTCTCTATCCCGATCGGTTCGTATAGGACTAAGCCCACCGCCTGCGTATACTGCAGATGTATGAGTTAGGAGTATCCATGGCGGAATTTGAAGTAGAGCGCGTTGGCGGTGAACTTAAACGCTTTGGCGTTGAGGGCTCTGAGGTGCCATTTGAAGTCGTTTCTCCCTATGAGCCTGCCGGTTCCCAGCCCAAGGCCATTGAGTCGCTTGTGCAGGGCGTGAGGGACGGAGACCGTTATCAGGTTTTGCTGGGTGTGACTGGTTCGGGTAAGACTTTTACGATGGCCAAAACCATTGAGGCCTTGGGTAAGCCGACGCTTGTCATGGCTCCCAATAAGACCCTTGCCGCTCAGCTTGCAAGCGAGCTCAAGGAGTTTTTCCCCAATAACTCCGTAGTCTATTTCGTATCGTATTACGATTACTATCAGCCCGAGGCGTATGTGCCGCAAAGCGACACCTATATCGAGAAGGATTCTTCGATCAACGAAGAAGTCGAGATGCTGCGCCATCAGGCGACCGCCTCGCTGCTCTCTCGACGTGATGTGATCGTCGTTGCATCGGTGTCTTGTATCTATGGTATTGGCTCTCCTGAGGATTATGCGGGGCTGGCGCCGAATGTCGACAAGAAAGTGCCGCTCGAGCGTGATGACTTTATCCATGCGCTCATCGATATTCAATACGATCGCAATGATTATGACCTGGCGCGCGGTACGTTTCGCGTGCGTGGCGATGTCGTCGACGTGTATCCGCCCTATGCCGAGCATCCGTTGCGGTTTGAGTTCTTTGGCGATGAGGTCGAGCTTATCGCCGAAATCGATGAGGTCACCGGCGAGATGCTTCGTGAATACGAGGCTATTCCCGTGTGGCCGGCATCGCATTATGTGACCGAGAAACCCAAGGTCAAGGCAGCCCTTAAATCGATTAGCGAAGAGTGCGAGAAGCGTGTGGCAGAGCTCAAGGCGACCGACAAGTTGCTCGAGGCGCAGCGTCTGCAGCAGCGCACCGATTACGATCTTGAGATGCTCGAGACAATGGGATTTTGTAACGGCATCGAGAACTATTCGCGCCATTTGGATGGCCGCAAGCCGGGCGAGCCTCCCTTTACTTTGATTGATTACTTTCCCAAGGATATGCTCTGCATCATCGACGAGAGCCATGTGACGGTGCCGCAGATCCGCGGTATGCATGAGGGCGATCGTTCGCGTAAGGTGACCTTGGTGGAGCACGGCTTTCGCCTGCCCTCGGCACTCGATAACCGTCCGCTCCGATTTGATGAGTTTGAGGCGAGGATCCCCCAGTTCATCTATGTTTCGGCAACGCCAGGTGATTATGAGCTGCGTGTGAGTCAAAACGATGTGGAGCAGATCATTCGACCGACCGGTCTACTCGACCCCAAAATTGATGTACGTCCGGTTCGCGGCCAGATCGATGATCTCGAGGATGAGATTCGCGAGCGTGTGGCCCGCAAGGAACGCGTGTTGGTGACCACGCTGACCAAACGCATGGCAGAGGACCTTACCGACCACCTGCTCGACGCTGGCATTAAGGTCAACTACATGCACTCCGATACGGCGACAATGGACCGTGTCGAAATCCTGCGAACGCTGCGCGAGGGCAAAATTGATGTTCTGGTGGGCATCAATCTGCTGCGCGAGGGCCTGGACCTCCCCGAGGTCTCGCTGGTGGCGATTCTCGATGCCGACAAGGAAGGCTTTTTGCGCAACCGCCGTTCGCTGATTCAGACGATTGGTCGTGCGGCCCGTAACGCCGATGGCGAAGTCATCATGTATGCAGACGTTGTGACCGATTCGATGAGAGAGGCCATCGAGGAGACGCAGCGCCGTCGCGAGATTCAGATGGCATATAACGAAGAGCATGGCATTGTGCCCAAGACAGTGCGCAAGGCCATCAATGACATCTCAAGTTTTATTGCCGAGGCCGAAAAAACCGTGGGTTCCAAGGGGCGCTCGAAGGGCGACTCTCTTGGCCATGGCGCATTCTATACGCCCGATGAAAACGGCGAGGGTGCTGCGCCGGAGACGGTATCGTCCGAGCAGACACTAGCTGAGCAGCTCGAGGAACTTCCACATGATGAACTTGTGCGGATCGTCGAAACCATGGAGGAAGATATGCGCAATGCTTCTGCTGCCATGGACTTCGAGGAAGCAGCGCGTCTGCGCGATGCAGTCGTTCAGATTAGGGCGATGCTCGAGGGTGCGACTGAGGACGAGACGATTGAGCGCTTGCGCTCGCAGGCCCGCAAAGGCTCTACGTTCGCTTCGGGCAGAAAACGCCAGGGTGCGCGGTTTAAGAAATAAAAGCACTGCCCTCGAGCTCCTCGCGGAGTTCGGGGGCAGTGCTATTTAGTGGACTAGAGATCAGCAATGATGGCTTTGGCGCAACGGATGCCATCGGTAGCGGCGCTCATGATTCCTCCGGCATATCCGGCCCCCTCGCCGCAAGGGTAGAGCCCCGGGGTCGATACAGCGTGGCATTGACGGTCTCGAGTAACGGTGACCGGAGAGCTCGAGCGCGTCTCAACACCGGTGAGGACGGCATCGGGATGGTCGTAGCCACGCAGTTTTTTGCCGAGCAAGGGAATTCCCAGACGAAGCGACTCGATGATATGTTGCGGCAATGACTCATCGATTGCTGTCCAAGTCACGCCGAGCGGATAGGTGGGCTTTACCTTGCCGCATGTCGTGCTGGCGCGTTCTGCAAGGAAATCGCCGACGAGCTGTGCCGGTGCGTTCCAGTTGGAGCCGCCAAGGCGATAGGCAGCCCGCTCGCAAATGCGCTGGAGTTCTACGCCTGCAAGAGGATCGTCGCTGGGGAGATCGTCGGGCGTGACGTTAACGAGGAGAGCGGCGTTTGCGTTGCGGCCGGCGCGGGCGTTGAGACTGGCGCCGTTGACGCACAAATGGCCGGGCTCTGAAGAGGCTGCGACAACCTGTCCGCCAGGACACATGCAGAATGAGAATACGCTGCGGCCGTTGGGAAGATGGGCAACGAGCTTATAGGGGGCTGCTCCGAGCGCGGGATGACCCGCTGCGGGGCCATATTGCGCCCGATCGATATCACGCTGCGGGTGTTCGATGCGAACGCCCATGGCAAACGTCTTTTGTGCGAGGGCGACATCATGGGTTTTGAGAACCTCGAATACGTCGCGGGCAGAATGACCGCAAGCAAGGATGAGATGCTTTGTGTTGATTGACTCGCTTGTCGCGTCGTGGGACGACTGGATGTCGATACCGACAATGGCGCCAGATGTGTCAGTGTGAATGTCAACGAGTTTCGTTCGATAGCGAACGGTTCCTCCGAGCTGTTCAATGCGCTGGGAGATGCTGGTAACGACGGCGGGGAGGATGTCGGAGCCAATATGCGGTTTTGCATCCCATAGAATATCGCGGGGAGCGCCCGCTTCGACGAAGGTCTCGAGGATAAGGCGATGGGCGGGATTTTTGGTTCCCGTATTGAGCTTGCCGTCCGAGAAGGTCCCCGCGCCGCCCAGACCAAACTGGATATTGCTCTCGGGGTCGAGGATGCGCTCCTTTAGAAAGAGGTCGATCGCATGTGAGCGGCGAAATGCCGGGTCGCCGCGCTCGATGAGCAGGGGTTTAAGGCCCGCTTCGGCAAGGGTCAGGGCGGCGAAGAGACCGGCGCAACCGGCGCCGACAACGACGGGACGCCCCTTGGGTGCATTCGGGACGGGGTTGGGGAATGAAGGAGCCTCGCCGTCAACCATGCGGATGCGCGAGCGGTTGCGCTCGGCGACGCGGTCGACCACTTCCTGTTCGAGTCGGGAGCTTGTCAGCTCAACTCGAAAGCTCAAAATAAAATGAACATCTCGCTTTTTACGGGCGTCGATTGACTTTCGGTGGAGCTCGATGGACTTGATCTCGGAGTCCTTGCAACGTAGGACGCGCTTGGCGACTCGCTTGCCAACAATGAGACAGGCACTCTCATCGCCGGCTTCATCGAGCGACGCGTTGACTTGGGTGATTTCGATCATCGAGGTCTCCTTAGAGGCAAGAAAGAGGCCGTCCGGTATCCCAGACGGCCCGAATGCGTTTTTGATTATAGACTGCGCGGCTACAGGCTGCTTGCAGCGCGAATACCCGAGATCCAGGCCCACGCAAGGTTAAAGCCTCCGCAATCGGCGTCGATGTCGAGCGCTTCTCCGCAGACGTAAAGCGAGGCGCCTGTGGTGCTGTTCACGTAAAGATTGGGTGTCGAGACGCACTCGATAGATATGCCGCCACGCGTGACCTGTGCTGAGCGCTCCTCTGCCGTCCCTTCGACGGACAGTTTAAAGTGTTTGAGGATTGAGACCAGGTGGATGACATCGCGCGAGCCGGGATGGCACCGCTCGAATGCCGTACAGACGACGTGTGAGAGCTGCGGGGCGAGCATGCCGTCAAGCCAGTGGGAGTTTCGGGGCGAAAAATCGCCGAGCACGTTGACACGCTGCTCGAGCGTATCGAGCAGCTCATCTTTGGAGAAATCTGGAAAGAAGTCGATCAGAACAGTGTCGCCCTGGTTGATACGGCGAGAGAGATTGAAGGCGACGACGCCTGAGATGCCGAAGGCACGGAACAGCACTTCGCCATCTTCTCGCCAGAGCTCTTCGTGGCTGCGCGAGAGCGTTAAGCGGGCTCGGACGCGCAGACCATCCAGAGTTTCGAGTGCCGTCCGGTCGCCGACGACTGATGCCGATACGGGGCACAGGACGGGGCGCAGGGGCGTCAAGGGAAGGCTAAACACCTCGGCGATGCCGGTGGGGTTGCCGCCCGTAGCGATAACCACGGCCCTTGCCTGCAGGGCATCGCTCGTGCGAGGAGTATCGGCTAACGCCTTTCGAAGCGAACGGAGCTCCGTCTTTCGGTCGCCGTGCTTTTTGGGTTTGAGTACATGAGCGGGACGGTCGATCTGAAGCGTCCAGCCTTCGGAAGCCTTATGAGCCGCAATGACGTTAGTCCCGCAGAGTAGGGTGATGCCCAAACGCTCGCATGCATTGAGGAGTGCATCGCGAACCGACTCGGCGCGAAGGGAGCGCGGGTATAGGCGGCCTTCCTCACGGATCGTCATGATGCCCAGCGAGGAGAAAAAACTCTCGAGATCTTGCTCGGGTTGGGGGCCCATGATGGATTCGACAAAGGCGGGGCGGTTATATCGCCGAATGTCGATGGATTCGTTTGAGAGGTTGCAGCGGCCGTTTCCGGTTGCGAGCAGCTTGAGACCGCAGGCGACGTCGCGCTCGACGACGCAGACGCTTTTGTCGACACGCGCCGCCGTAATGGCGGCGGCGAGGCCCGAGGCCCCGCCGCCGATCACCAAGACGTCATAGAAGGCGCTTGCGTTCACTTAGGCCTCGTCTGTCTTGTGCGGGGCGATGGCCTCAACGGCGGAGACGGCTTGGGGCAGCATGCCGGCGGGCAGCGCGGTTTCGACTTCTCCCTTGTCGCAGGCTTCGGCGAGCGCGGGATCGATGGGCAGCTGACCAAGGATGTCGAGATGATAGGTCTCGGCGACCTCGGGAAGCTTGCTCTTGCCGAAGGCCTCGATCTTCTTGCCGCAGTCGGGGCATTCGATATAGCTCATGTTCTCGACAATGCCCAGAATCGGAACGTTCATCTTCTCGGCCATGTTGACCGCCTTGGCGACAATCATCGAGACTAAGTCTTGCGGGCTCGTGACGATGACGATGCCATCGACGGGCAGTGACTGGAAGACGGTGAGTGCGACATCCCCCGTTCCCGGGGGCATATCGACCAGCAGATAGTCGATGGGGCCCCAAGAGGTTTCGCTCCAGAATTGCCTGATGGCGCCGGCGATGACCGGACCACGCCAGAGGACGGGATCGGTCTCGTTTTGAAGCAGCAGGTTGGAGCTCATGACCTTGACGCCGTGCTCGGAGATCTCGGGCAGCATGAGGTTGCCGAGGGCATGGACATGGCGTCCGCTCATGCCGAACATTTTGGGGATGGAGGGGCCGGTGATGTCGGCGTCGAGAATGCCAACCTTGTTGCCGCGGCGGGCGAGCTCGGTTGCGATGGCGCCCGTCACAAACGACTTGCCGACGCCTCCCTTGCCGGAAAGCACGGCGATAACGCGCTTGACCTCCGACAGCGTATTCTCTTCAAATTGCGACGGCGTTGATTGTCCGCCGGCTGCTTGTGCGTGCTCGCAACCCATGTATGACTCCTTTGTATATGTTGGGGCCGGGGCCCCGCGATGTGACACGAGCGTCATTGTACCCTCGTTTGCGAGCGGGAGTCATTTGCGATGCATTTGGGCCGAGCGTGCTGGCAATACGATGGGTCCAAGCGAATGGGCGGGCTTATTGAACTTTGCTGGCGAACTCGAGGTATTGCATGCGCTGCAGCTTGTCGATCGTCGAGGCGTATGGGCTGTCTTCAGATTCCAAGTCGTAGCGCAGCCCGTCGGCACCAAGATAGCCGGCGACATTGATGGTGGGCACATCTGACCTTGTTGCAAGCAGGGCCTTTTGATAGTCAGTGAGCGGGGCGCCGATCTTATTAAGGGTAATAGCTGCAATCTCGTTTGCCCCGACGGTGTCGTAGACGTTGAGCTCGGTATTGCCGGCGATTTCATAGTTAGCCCAGACGAAATAGGTCGACTGATAGATACGGAAAGCGTGGCTTGCCGTATCTTCCTGAGGGTACAGCTCGTCGTTGAGAGTCGTTGCGGCGCTCGGCTGATGGTCGCCAAAAAAGACAAGAACAACCGGTCTGCCGATATTGCGGAGCTCGTTGATAAAGTACTCGAGGTCCCGGTCGGATGCATTGATGCAGGTGAGATAGGTATTGAGCGCGCTATTGGCGCCCTCGCTGGCTCCCTCGACCCAATAGTTTGTCAGCTCTTCGGCGGGAACGGTGCCATAGTCGTAGCCGCCGTGATTTTGCATCGTGACGTCAAAGATGAACTGCGGGGCTTCGTCGGTTCTGAGCAGGTCGAGTATCTTGTCGTAGGTGGCGTAGTCGCATACGCCGGCATGGTAATAGGGCGCACCTTCGAAATCGCCGATTGAAAGAAAGTCTCCAAAACCCAGCTGCTGATAGATTTTATCTCGATGGTAGTTGACGGGGTTTTGCGGGTGCATAGCGGTAGTGGTATACCCGAGCTCTTTAAGGTCCTTTGCCAGGCTGTTGACGCCATTCATCTGATACAGCTGATAGGGGATTTTGCCTAATCCGACAAAGGCCGTTGTCGCTCCGGTCAAAAATTCGAATTCGGAGTTCGCCGTTCCGCCACCGGTGACCGAAGCGAGCATGGTGCCGCGAACAAGTGTGTCGGGAAGCGAGTTGTAGAATGCGGGACCGGTGTACCCGGCCGCCTGGAGCTGCTCAAAGCACGAAAGGTCGCTAAAACTCTCGTTCATGACGGCAACAATCGTCGGCTTGATTTCATTGAACTGGGCAACGGCCGCCGCGCGCTGCTCGCTCGAGCCATACGTGCTGTCGTAGGCGGCGGCGAGCTCCTGCTCGATGCTCTGCGCCTCATCGGGCGTATAGTCTTCGGGCTTTTCAATGGGCAACTCGTTGACCATTTCGGTGAACGAAGTGATAAAACCCTGAGACGCATACGTGGTGATGGGCTGCCAACGGTCAAATCCAAAATCCAGCGACTGCTCCAAGTCGATGTTGGAAAAGCCCAAGAGCCCCACAACGGTCACTAGCAGAAAAGCGCAGAGGTTAGCGGCGATTGCGGGGAAGACATGGGCGGGCGTACGGAGCTTTCGCGGTCGGATAAGCGAAAGAAGCCCCAGGGAAATCTCCAGCAGGGCGAGTGAGGTTACGATTCCTGCAGTGAAGGTGAACTCATATCCCTCACTTACTTCCATTGCGGTGCCCAATGCCAAAATGTCGCTCGGCAGGATGGCCTCGCCTTTAAACGTTATGACGAAGTGCTCGGCAATGCCAAGGGTACAACAGACGACGGGCACGAGGGCCATGACTCCTCCATGACGCTGTCCCAGCAAATAAAGGGAGAGCAGAACCGTCGCGAGCAGCCCAACGGAAAACCCGAATGAGTTGGCGGGAATGCGATAGAACGTTTCGTTGCAGGCAATTTCGAGTGAAACGAACGAGAGCGCTGAAACAGCGGCGACGACAAGGATGTCGCGGCAAATACAGGCAACCGTTCCCGTCGCAAGATCGGTTTGGTCGATAAGTCCCGAAACCAAGGGCTCGACAAGAAGTATGACGGCGGCAGCACCGAGCGCCGAATAAGAAAGGACCCATAGGGAACAGTCCTCATTTACGAGCAATTGATTCGTAATCCATGCAGCTACCATGCCGAGCGGGATGAGGAGCATCGCGCACCAAAAGACGCGGGCAATGGGCGGTTTTTCGTTGTGTTTGATTGAAAAATACACGCGCACGACGACGGCGGCCACGATAAGGACGGCGATGAATATGGGCAGATTGGCCATGCCACTCGAAGTGATTTCAAGGGGGATATCTTCGGTCATGGACGTTCCTCTGTTACAGCAAATTAAGTTCAGTTTTAGATTACTCTAACCTTTCCACGGCATTTCGAGAAACAAAGCACCCGATACGCAAAGCAAAAGGTCTGCGAATCTTGTATTACGAACATCTGTGCGCGTTGAGTGCGCTAAACTCATCGACAGTGTGATTTGAGGTTATAGGAGGCAAGGAGCTTCCATGTCTGATTCTTCTATCGTTATTCGCGGCGCGCGCGAGCATAACCTGCGCGATATCGACGTTTCCATTCCGCGTGACCAGCTCGTGGTCATAACTGGTCTTTCCGGATCGGGCAAGAGCTCACTGGCGTTCGATACCATCTATGCCGAGGGCCAGCGCCGTTACGTCGAGAGCCTTTCGAGCTATGCGCGTCAGTTTTTGGGCCAGATGGACAAGCCCGATCTGGACTCGATCGACGGCCTGTCGCCGGCTGTGTCGATCGATCAGAAAACGACGTCCAAAAACCCACGCTCGACGGTGGGCACCGTAACCGAGATTTACGACTATCTGCGTCTGCTGTTTGCTCGCGTGGGAACGCCACACTGTCCTGAGTGCGGTCGTGTCATTGAGCGTCAGACGACCGATCAGGTCGCCGATAAGGTGCTGGCGGCGGGGGAGGGCCGTCGCGCGTTTGTGTTGGCGCCGGTGGTTCGTGGACGCAAGGGCGAATATGCCAAGCTGTTTGAGGACCTGCGTGCGGAGGGCTTTAGCCGTGTGCGCGTCGACGGCGAGGTGCGCTCGCTTGACGACCCGATCGACCTGGACAAGAAGTTCAAACACGACATTGAGGTCGTGGTCGACCGTATCGTGATTCGAGAGAACTCCCTGGGTCGCATTGCCGAGTCCGTTGAGCAGGCGACGGCACTGGCGCACGGTAACGTGAACGTGTACATGCTGCCCGAGCGCGACGCTCCCGAGGGAACCGAGGGCGAGCTGCTGGAGTATTCGCTGGCACTGGCGTGCCCGGAGCACGGGCATTCCATCGACGACCTGCAGCCGCGCGATTTCTCGTTCAACGCGCCCTATGGTGCATGTCCCGAGTGCGATGGCCTGGGCTTTAAAAAGACAGTCGATGCCGAGGCGCTGATTGAAGACCCCTCAAAGTCGATTGCCGACGGAGTCTTTGGCAGCCTGTTCGGCAATTCCAACTATTATCCGCAGATTTTTGCTGCGGTCTGCAAACACTTTAAGGTGAGTGCCGATACGCCATGGGAGGACCTGCCCCCGCGGGTGCGTCGTGCGTTTTTGGATGGCATGGGCGACAAGAAGATTTCGGTGGACTATCAAAAGCTCGACGGTCGTCGCAGCCAGTGGGACACCAAGTTTTCGGGCGTGCGCAATATCCTGTACGAGCGCTATACCGAGACGACCAACGAGAACACTAAGGCGCGCCTGGAGAAGTACATTCGCGAGGAGCCGTGTTCGAGCTGCCATGGTGCTCGCCTGCGCCCCGAGATGCTCGCCGTCACCGTGGGCGGCAAGTCCATTTATGAGGTTTGCTGCCTGTCGTGCCGCGAGTCGCTCGAGTTTTTTGAGGACCTTGAGCTCACCGAGCGTCAACAATTCATCGGCGGTCGTATCGTCAAGGAAATCCTGGAACGCTTGCGTTTTCTGGTTGATGTCGGCCTTGATTATCTGACGCTCGATCGTGCTTCGGCGACGCTTTCCGGCGGTGAGGCGCAACGCATTCGCCTGGCTACGCAGATCGGTGCGGGCCTCATGGGCGTTCTCTATATTCTGGACGAGCCTTCGATTGGTCTTCACCAGCGCGACAACGAGCGGCTGATTAAGACACTCGAGCGCCTGCGCGATATCGGCAACACCGTTATCGTCGTTGAACACGATGAGGACACGATTCGCGCTGCCGACTATGTGATCGATATGGGGCCAGGCGCGGGCGTCAACGGCGGGCACGTGGTCGCCGCGGGAACGCCCGCTGACATCATGGCGTGCCCCGAATCAATGACGGGTGCCTATCTGACCGGCAAGCGAATGATTCGAGTTCCCAATGAACGCCGCAACCCCGGACGTGGCTGTCTTAAGATTACGGGAGCATGTGCCAACAACCTCAAAAACGTTACCGCCAAGATTGAGTTTGGCACGCTTACCGTCGTAACCGGCGTATCGGGATCGGGAAAGAGTTCCTTGGTCACCGATACGATTGCGCCTGCCCTCACCAACGCTATCCATCGCTCTACGCGTCCCGTGGGCCCGTTCAAAAAAATCGACGGTATCGAGTGCATCGATAAGGTGATCGATATTGATCAGTCGCCAATCGGCCGTACGCCGCGGTCGAATCCCGCTACCTATATTGGTTTGTGGGACGACCTGCGTGCGCTGTTTGCGAGCACGCCGGAGTCGAAGGCGCGTGGCTACTCGCCGGGACGCTTCTCCTTTAATGTGAGCGGCGGACGCTGCGAGGCGTGCAAGGGCGACGGCCAGATCAAGATTGAGATGCACTTTCTTCCCGATATTTATGTTCCCTGCGAGGCTTGTGGCGGCAAGCGCTATAACCGCGAGACGCTCGAGGTTACCTATCGTGGCAAGACTATCTCGGACGTACTTGACATGAGCGTGGCCGAGGCACTGGCTTTCTTTGGGAATATTCCGCAGATCAAGCGAAAGCTTCAAACCCTGTATGACGTCGGCCTAGGTTATGTGAGCTTGGGCCAGCCCGCCACGACGCTCTCGGGTGGTGAGGCGCAGCGCGTAAAGCTCGCCAAGGAGCTTCATCGTCGCCAGACAGGCAAGACGTTCTACATTTTGGACGAGCCCACAACCGGCCTCCATTTTGAGGATGTTCGTCAGCTGCTCGACGTGTTGCAACGCCTGGTCGATGCGGGCAACACGGTTCTGGTGATCGAGCACAACCTTGATGTCATCAAGGTTGCCGACCGCCTGATCGATATGGGCCCCGAGGGTGGCAACGGTGGCGGAACTGTCGTGGTCTCGGGTACGCCAGAGCAGGTTGCGGCATGCCCGCAGAGCTATACCGGCAAGTTCTTGGCGCCGTTGCTCAAACGCGATAAGGAGCGTCAAGCGCAACTCGATGCCTAATACATAGGTGTTTTTGAAACATGAGCGCCGCCGATTCCTTGCGATTCGGTGGCGCTCTCTTTGTCGAGATAGCGTATGCCGCGCAAATGGACATATACTTAAAAATTGCGTTCTTATATGAGGGAAAGGATATGCCATGCCGAAGGCCGTGAAGACGCCAAAGACCAACGCCATGCGTGAGCTGGAAAGCGCCGGCATCCCCTATGTTCTCCATACGTACGAAGACGATGACGACGAATCGTCGGGGCTGGGCGTCGCGATTTCCGAGCAGCTTGGCGAGGAGCCCGGTCAGGGATTTAAGACCCTGGTCTGCACGACGCCGTCCAACGACCATGTCGTGTGCTGCATTCCCGTTGCCGACGAGCTCGACCTCAAGGCCGCCGCGCGCGCCGCAGGCGAAAAGTCGCTGACCATGATGCATGTCAAAGATTTGCTTGCCGCGACGGGGTATGTCCGCGGCGGTTGCAGTCCGGTCGGTATGAAAAAACGCTTCCGGACTCTGATCGATGAGACATGCGTCCTTTGGGATACCATTTTTATCTCGGGTGGCAAGCGCGGCTATCAGCTTGAGCTTGCTCCCGATGACTTAGTTGCATTTTGCGGGGCGACGGTTGCCCCGATCACGAGAGAGGACTGAGCGATGCCGCAGGAAGAATCAAAGCGCGGAGCTCACTTTGCAAAAGGGTCGGCTCCTCAGACGCCCGCGCCCGAGGCCGCTTCGTTCGATAACGAGATTCGAAACGCCTGGTCCGCTGCCGCTGACCCGGGCGAGACGGCCGTGTACTTGCGTGCCGCCGGTGCCGGCACGGCACTTCCCCGTACGGTTCTTTCTTCGGCTCGTCCCGATGAGACGGCTGTCTTTTTGGCCGCCGCTCAATCGAGCGCCAGCGTGATGCCGATCGCCTCCGAGGCTCCTCGTGAGCCGCGTCCCGATGAGACGGCGGTGTTTTTGATGGCAGCCCAGGGAAAGAGCACACCGCAGAGCGCTCCTGCCGCTCATTCCGCCAAGCCCACGGCTCATGATGATGGCGAACCGCTTCTTTCGGATGACGAATGGTCGCCGCTTGGTTCGACCGATCCCGTCGAGGGCGTGGCCATCGACGGTGATGACGACTGGGACCCTCTGTCGTTTTCTGCCCGAACCGTCGCCGCCAATGAAGTTGACACGGTGTTTGGCGACCATGCCATATTCGATGATGATGCCGTATCCGGTAACAACATGCCGAACAGCGATGACGCCGCACCTGCTGATGACGCCGTTTTGGTTGACGATCCCTTTGCGATGACCGGCTCCTTTGCCGTCGTGGACGATTTGCCGCCACAAGATGAGGTTTATGAGGACTCTCAGGACGACGTAGACGATATGGGTTCGTCGGACTACTCCACGGTTGGTCGTTCTGCTGGCCTTATGACCGTGCTGACCATCGTGTCGCGTGTCACCGGGTTTATCCGCACGTGGGCCATGGCGGCCGCCATCGGTATGTCGCTGCTCTCGTCCTCCTATCAGGTTGCCAACAACCTGCCCAACATGCTCTACGAGCTCGTGATGGGCGGCATGCTCGTTACGGCGTTTTTGCCGGTGTATATGGGTGTGAGGCGCGAGCAGGGTCGCGAGGCATCGAACGAGTATGTCGGCAACCTGCTTGGTATTCTGCTTCTGCTGCTGGGCGGTATCTCGCTGCTGGGCACCGTGTTTGCTCCCGGCTTTATTTGGACGCAGTCGTTCCTTTCGGGCGATGGCGGCAGCATGGATACCGCTGCGTTCATGTTCCGCTTCTTTGCTATTCAAATTCTGTTTTATGGCTTGGGCTCGGTGTTCTCGGGCGTTCTCAACGCACACCGCGACTATTTCTGGTCGACGTTTGCCCCGGTTCTCAACAATGTCATCGTCATCGCCAGCTTTATGGGCTTTGCTCCCGTGTCTGCACAATTTGGCGAGCAGGCCGGTATTATCTTGATCGCAGTTGGTACGACCCTCGGCGTCTTTGTCCAGATGGCCTGCCAGATTCCCGCGCTTGGCAAGCATGGCGTGCATCCTCATATCCATATCGACTTTAAGGATCCCGCGCTGCGACAGACGATCGCGCTTGGTATCCCGACGCTGCTCGCCACGGTGTGCATGTTTGTCTCGACCTCCATTACCAATGCCGCCGCGCTGGTGGTGCAGCCCGAGACCGGCCCTTCCGTCATCGCATATGCGCGCCTGTGGTACACATTGCCCTATGCGCTGATCGCCGCCTCGCTTTCGACGGCACTCTATACCGAACTCTCTCACGATGCGCAGGAGAAGGATTACGACAGCGTCCGCACGGGCATTTCGCGCGGTGTCGCCCAGATGCTCTTCTTCCTGATTCCGTTTGCGATGTATCTGATCGTCTTCGCCCGTCCGCTCAACATGATCTACTGCGCCGGCAAGTTCGATGAATCCGGTGTGGCGCTGGTGTCGGAGTTCCTTATCTATCTGGCACTTTCCCTGCCGCTCTACGGCGTGGTCGTGCTGATGCAGAAGAGCTTCTCGGCCCTGCTCGATATGAAACCTTATAGCCGCTATTGCCTGTACTCCGCTATCGGCCAGGCCGGTTCGGTGTTGCTGTTTGGCGTGGTGCTGGGCTACGGTATGCCGGCAATTGCGCTTTCGTACGTCGTTGACTACGTGGTCTTGGTCGGATGCTCACTGTGGTGGCTGCGCCGTCGTCTGCATGGCCTTCAGGTCAAGTCTATCCTGCATGGCGGTTTCTTCGGCCTACTGTTCGGTGGCTTGGGCGCTGCCGCGGGCGCCGGCGTCATGTGGGCACTTGAGCACTTTGTCGGAGCGCTTGGCAGCTCGATCCTCATTACCCTGGGCTACGTTTGTGTTGCAGGCGTCGTCTCGCTCGCTGTAACTTTTGGTCTTGCCTTCGTCTTTAAGATGCCCGAGGTCTCGGCGCTGCTTCGTCGCAAGTAGGTGCGCGTGGCAGGTCACGACAACATTCCAACACTTGCCGAGCAGGTTTCGCGCGTTCCCACGCAACCCGGCTGCTACCTTTGGAAAGATGCCAAGGGTGATGTCATCTATGTGGGCAAGGCAAAAAACCTGCGTGCCCGTATGCGTCAATACGTGACGCTGCAGGACGAGCGTCAAAAGATCCCGCTCATGATGCAGCTGGTGGCGAGCTTCGACTATATCGTGGTGGAGACCGAGCACGAGGCATTGGTGCTCGAGCGCAATCTGATTGGCCAGTACCATCCGTACTTTAACGTCGATCTCAAAGACGATAAAAGCTATCCCTTTATCGCCATTACCAAGAGCGACTTGTTTCCGGCTATTAAATACACGCGAGAGCGTCATAAACCGGGAACGCGCTATTTTGGCCCCTATACCGATAGCCGTGCGGCGCGTGAGACCATCGATACGCTACGCAAGGTTATTCCTATTTGCTCGGCATCCTGTGCGGAATGGCGCCGCTGCCGCCGCATCGTCGAATCTCATAAGGGCGAAGAAGACATCGTCAATATGATTTGCGCGCAAAACGGGCGTCCCTGCTTTGACTACCATGTCGGGCGCGGGCCGGGCGCATGCATCGGCGCGATTTCCCCTGCCGACTATGCCAAGAACGTCAAACGTGTCGAACGTTTCTTGTCGGGCCATCGCAAGGATGTCGTTGACGAGCTTACGTCCGAGATGACGGAGGCAGCCGAGACGCTCGATTTTGAGCGTGCGGCGCGCGTCAAGCGTCGCCTGGAAGTCATTAGGGGCCTGGACGATCGCCAACAGGTCGTTTTTCCATCGAGCGTCGATATCGACGTCATCGGCTTCTATCGCGAAGAGACTATCTCTGCCGCCTGTGTCTTTGTCGTTCGCGAGGGCCGAACGGTTCGAACTTGTGAGTTCATCCTAGATAAAGGCCTGGATGTCGACGAGGAAGAGCTTCAATCGGGCTTTCTTAAGCGCTATTACGACGAGACGGCTGATATTCCAGCCGAGATCAATCTCTCTGTCGAGCTTGAGGACGCCGAAGCGTTGGGGGAGTGGCTTGCGGGCAAGCGCGAACGCTCTTGCCATCTCCATAGGCCGCAGCGCGGCGAAAAGCACCGCCTGCTCGATATGGCTTCCAAAAATGCGCGCCATGCCCTCATGCGCTACATGATGCGCACGGGGTATGCTGACGATCGCACTAATCAGGCGCTCCTGGAGCTCGAAAGCGCGCTGGCGCTGCCTGCGCCGCCGTTGCGCATCGAGTGCTTCGATATCTCGACGTTGCACGGCACCTTTACCGTCGCTTCGATGGTGGTATTTACCAACGGCCGTGCCGACAAGGGCCAGTATCGTCGCTTTAAAATTCAGGCCGAATTGGACGAGGCGAACGACTTCGTATCGATGTCCGAGGTTCTGGGGCGTCGCTATGCTCCCGAGCGCATGGCGGACGAGCGCTTTGGCTCGCGCCCCGATTTGCTCGTTGTCGATGGCGGCAAACCGCAATTGACCGCTGCAATTAAGCAACTTGAGGCGCTTGGCCTCGATATACCAGTTTGTGGCTTGGCAAAGGCCGATGAGGAAGTTTTCGTGCCGTGGGACGAGACCCCCGTCGTGCTGCCGACCGGCTCCGCTTCGCTTTATCTGATCAAGCAGGTTCGCGATGAATCCCACCGATTTGCGATTACGTTCCATCGCGAGTTGCGCGATAAGGCTATGACGGTTTCGGTGCTTGACGACGTTCCGGGCGTGGGACCCACCAGAAAACGTGCCATTATGCGCCATTTTGGCTCGATGAAGCGTTTGCGCGCGGCAAGCGAGCAGGAGATTGCGGAAGTTCGAGGCGTTCCGGCCGATGTCGCCAAAGCGGTCCACGAGGCACTTGTTGCATGGAATGCCGAGCGCGCCCAAGCATCGGCCAGCCGTTCCGAAAACTAAACGCGCTTCTAAACAACTGATATACATGATTGGCTGATTTTCAATCATTTATTTCGCGGCGATTACCTGCTGATTTCGGGTTTTATTAACGCTAAAACGTTTGACTAGCCATGGTGAATAACCCTGCTATCCTGCGGGTTGACGAAGACTGATATCTCACCTCGTCGATACATACTGTCTGTCGAATCGTTTGTCAATGAATTCGGTGAACGGTAGTAAATACCGTTCAAGCGTATGTATGTATCGGTCGCCGAGCGCGGCACCCAAGTTGGGTTTGTCGGTAGGTAAGGTATATATCGTCCGCAAGTTGCGCGGGGGCAAGTCTAGGTGCTCCCGGGTAAGATTCTCTATTGATAGGAGAAGACATGGCCATCATCAACAAGGGTATGTCCAGGCGTTCGTTCCTCGGCCTCACCGGCAGCGTCGCTGCTGTCGCAGGGCTTGGTCTCACCGGCTGCGGTGGCAGCTCTAGCGACGAGGGTTCCGCTTCCGGTTCCACCGATTCCGCCAACCGTGGCGGCGGCGTGATCACCGCTGGTTCCGCTTACGCTCCGTCCAGCTTCGACCCCGCCAGCACCGGCTCCGCTGTGGGCCTGGGTGCTAACTGGCACGTCGTCGAGGGCCTCTACGGCATCGATTACCACGACTACAGCACCTTCAACGAGCTCGCCACCGACGACCCCAAGTCTGTGGACGACACCACTTTCGAGGTTACCATCCGCAAGGGCGCCAAGTTCTCCGATGGCACCGAGGTCACCGCTGACGATGTCGTTGCCTCCTACACCGCTTGCGCCGCTTCCGCTACCTATGCTCCGTTCTTCCAGCCCTTCGAGTCCATCGAGGCTAAGGACGCCAGCACCGTGACGGTCAAGACCAAGGTCCCCAACTTCTCTCTGCTCAAGGATCGTCTTGCCATCATCCGCGTTACCCCGGCCACCCAGACCGAGGAGGATCGCGCCAAGCAGCCGATCGGCTCCGGCCCCTGGATGTACGACTCTATCTCCGATACCGAGATCACCCTGGTTCCCAATCCCGAGTACAACGGTGAGTATGCTGCCGAGGATAAGAAGATCCAGTACAGCATCCTGACCGACCCCACCGCTCGCGTTACCGCTCAGCAGGAGGGCTCCACGCTCGTTATGGAGCTCGTTACCGCTGACGCTGTCGACCAGCTCGAGAGCGCCGGCTGCAAGATCGATAACGTTCAGGGTTTCGGCACCCGCTTCATCATGTTCAACGTCGCCAAGGAGCCTTGGAACAACGTCAAGGTCCGTCAGGCTGTCATGTATGCGCTCGACACCGAGAAGATGGTCAGCAACACCTTCGCCGGCCTTGCCACCGCTGCCAGCTGCTACCTGCCCAAGAGCTTCACCAACTATCATGAGGCTTCCACGGTGTACAAGACCGACGCCAAGAAGGCTAAGAAGCTCATCGAGGAGTCCGGCATCACCCCGGGTGCCATCACCCTGCGCACCACCGACAACGAGCAGATTAAGGGCATGGCCGCCCAGGTCAAGAACGACCTCGACGCTCTCGGCTTCGAGGTGACCATCCAGACCGATACCTCGCCGGCCACCTACGCTGCCATCGACGGCGGCGAGGCCTACGATATCCTCCTTGCCCCTGGCGATCCGTCCTGCTTCGGCGCTGACCCCGACCTGCTGCTCAACTGGTGGTACGGCGACAACGTCTGGATGCAGACCCGTTGCCCGTGGAAGGAGTCCGCTGAGTGGGAGAAGCTCCACGGTCTCATGGACGAGGCTCTTGCCGCCGAGGGCGACGAGCAGCAGAAGAAGTGGAACGAGTGCTTCGACATCATCGCCGACAACGCTGTTCTGTACCCCGTTGTCCACGTCAAGACCGTCTCCGCTTCCTGGGACGATCCGTCCACCGCGCCCAACGGCGAGGCCCTCGATGGCTTCAAGGGCATCGGCACGACGAGCATGTCCTTCAGGGGCGTCGCGACCGTCAAGGCCTAAGACTCGCTTGAGTCATATGTGGGGCGTCGGTCGTAAGGCAACGTCCTCATAGTTGAAACAAAGACCCGGGCGGCCTCGATGTCGCTCGGGTCTTGTAATGAGTATCCATACTCATATACCAGTTGGTCCTACCGACAAAAGAAAGGGGAGAGAACGTGAACAACTTTCTACGTTTGATTGGAAGGCGTCTCGTGGCGCTGCCGATCATGGCATTGGGCGTCACCGTCCTGGTGTTCTTCCTTATGTCGTTCTCCAAGACCGACCCCGCCTATACGGCGTTGGGTGACGGTGCCTCGCCCGAGGCGGTTGCCGAGTACCATGAGAAGTATGGTCTGGACGACCCCTGGCCCGTGCGCTACGTGCGCTACATGGGCGATCTGATCCATGGTGACATGGGCACCTATGGTGCTGCTCGCAACTCCGTTGCCAAGCGCATCTCCACGGCCCTGCCCGTCACGATGCAGCTGACCTTCATCGGTCTTGCCATCGGCGCGGTCGTCTCGTTTTTGCTCGGCGTCATCGCGGCACTGTATCGCGATAAATGGCCGGACCAAGTGATCCGCGTCTTTTCCATCGCCGGCCTGGCAACCCCGTCGTTCTGGCTTGCCGTTCTGTTGATTCTGCTGTTCTCTTCCTACCTTAAGGTGCTCCCGGCGTCCGGTGCTCTGCCTCACTTCACCACCAACCCGGCTGGCTATCTGGGACGTATGATCATGCCCGCTATCGCCCTGGCATTTCCGCTGACGGGTCAGATGACTCGTATCGTGCGTACCGCCATGGTCGAGGAACTCGACAAGGACTACGTCCGCATGGCCCGTGGCGCCGGCGTTCCCGAGAAGGTCGTCGTCGGCATCAACGTTTTGCGCAACGCGCTGATCACCCCGGTCACCACCCTCGGTCTTAAGATCGGTTACCTTATGGGCGGTGCTGTCGTCATCGAGGTCATCTTCAACCTCCCCGGCATGGGTACTGCGATTCTGCAGGGCGTTCAGGGCAACGAGGCGAACCTGGTTCAGGGCGTCGTCATCGTCGTTGCTCTTGCCTTCATCATCATCAACATCGTGGTTGACATGCTCTACCTGCTCATCAACCCGCGCATCAGGACGGTGTAGATTATGGTAAAGATTCGAGAGAAGCAAACCGAGCAGCTCGAGAAGGCTGCCTCCAAGGGGCTCAAGCTCGGTGGCTGGAAGAAGATGACGCTGTCTTCTAAGATTGCCGCCGTCGTGTTGGTGCTGGTCGCCTTGACCGCGATTCTGGCGCCCCTTCTTGCCCCCTATAGCCCGGTCGAGATCTTTACGGCTCGCCAGGCTCCCGGCAATGGATTTATCTTCGGTACCGACGATAAGGGCCGCGACATCCTGTCGCGTATGCTCTACGGTGGCCGTTACTCGCTGATCATCGGCTTCGGTGCTACCGCCATGGCTCTGGTCTGCGGCTCGGTCGTGGGCGCCCTCGCGGCGGTTTCGCGCAAGTCCGTTTCCGAGGCGATCATGCGCATCCTGGACATCATCATGTCCATCCCGGGCATCGCCCTCGCTGCCGTCTTCGTCTCCATCCTGGGCAACTCCGTGCCGTCGATTATCTTCGCCATCGGCTTTATGTACACTCCGCAGATTGCCCGTATCGTGCGCGCCAACATCGTGTCCGAGTACGGCGAGGACTATGTCCGCGCGGTCATCGTTTCCGGCGCCAAGGCTCCGTGGATTTTGATCAAGCATGTTCTGCGTAACTGCATCGCCCCGATCATGGTCTTCACCGTTACCCTGGTCGCCGACGCCATCATCTTCGAGGCCTCGCTGACCTTCATCGGCGCTGGTATCCAGGAGCCCACCGCTACCTGGGGCAACATTCTCGCTGACGCTCGCGGTGGCGTGCTCGCTGGCCGTTGGTGGCAGGCGCTGTTCCCGGGCCTGGCCATCATGATCACCTGCCTGGCGCTCAACATCCTCTCCGAGGGCATTACCGACGCCATGGCCGCTGCTCCCTCCGCCGCCCTGGATCCGACCGACTCCTCCAAGCGCCGCGAGGCCGACCTGCTGGTCTCCGACCCCGTTCGCGCCTACAAGGAGCAGGCTCAGTCCCTGTCCGCCCGTCTTGGCGCTCTGCGCGATGTCGAACTCAAGCGTAACGACCGCCATGTGCCCGATGAGTCCGTTGAACCGATCCTTTCGGTCCGCGATTTCTGCATCCAGTTTGAGCACCACGGTGACATCAACGTCGTCGACCACGTCAACTTTGACGTCCGTCCCGGCCAGACCATGGGCCTGGTAGGCGAGTCCGGTTGCGGTAAGTCCATCACCACGCTGGCCATCATGGGCCTGACCGACGATGACGAGCATCTTTCCGGCGAGGTTCTCTGGGAGGGCCGCGACCTGCTCAAGATGAGCAAGAAGGAGTGGTTCGGCCTTCGCGGTACCGATATCGCCATGGTCTATCAGGACGCCCTGTCCTCGCTCAACCCCTCCATGCTCATTTCCGCTCAGATGAAGCAGCTCACCAAGCGCGGCGGCACCCGTAGCGCCGAGGAGCTCCTGGAGCTCGTGGGCCTCGACCCCAAGCGTACGCTCGAGAGCTATCCGCATGAGCTTTCCGGTGGTCAGCGTCAGCGCGTTCTGATCGCTATGGCCCTTACCCGCGACCCCAAGCTGGTCATCTGCGACGAGCCCACGACCGCTCTGGACGTTACCGTCCAGAAGCAGGTCATCAAGCTGCTCAACGATCTTCAGGCCAAGCTCGGCTTTGCCATGATCTTCGTTTCGCATGACCTGGCACTGGTCGCCGAGGTCGCTCATAACATCACGGTTATGTACGCCGGCCAGGTTATCGAGCAGGCGCCCACTAAGGAGCTGCTCACCAACCCGATTCACGAGTACACCCGCGGCCTTCTGGGTTCCGTCCTTTCCATCGAGAGCGGTTCGGGCCGCCTGCACCAGGTGCCCGGCGCCGTTCCGAGCCCGCGCGATTTCCCCAAGGGCGATCGCTTCGCGCCCCGTTCGAGCCATCCGCGCATTGGCCTGGACACCCGTCCGGTCTTCAAGCGCGTGCCCGGCACCGAGCACTTCTATTCCGAGCTCCCCGACGAGGTGCTCAAGGCAAATGGTTTGACCCCTCACGCGGAGGTGATGTAGATGAGCGAGACCGCAGTCAACGGCGTCGAGCCGATCATCTTCCTTGATGACGTCCACGTCACCTTTAGGACCCGTACCGGCTCGATTCTGCACCCCAACCTGGTTCACGCCGTCCAGGGTGTAACGATTAAGCTCATGCCCGGACAGACCATCGGCATCGTCGGCGAGTCCGGTTGCGGAAAGTCCACCACCGCCAACGTCATGTGCGGTCTGCAGGCCCCCACGAGTGGCAAGGTCTACTTTAAGGGCAAGGACGTTACTAAACGTACCGCCGAGGACCGTCGCCACATGGGTCGCGTCATCTCGGTCGTGTTCCAGAACCCGGCCACGGCGCTCAACCCCCGCATGGTCGTTCGCGAGCAACTGCTCGACCCCATGCGCGTCCACAACCTGGGTACCGAGGCCGAGCAGGAGAAGCGCGTCAAGGAGCTCTTGGAGCTCACCGGTCTGCCTAGCTCCGCCGCCGAGGTTCTTCCCGGCCAGCTTTCGGGCGGCCAGCGCCAGCGCGTCGCAATTGCCCGTGCCCTGTCGCTGAACCCCGATGCCATCATCGCCGACGAGCCCACCTCGGCTCTGGACGTTTCGGTCCGCGCGCAGATTCTGAACCTGCTGACCGACCTTAAGAAGGAGCTCGGCCTGGCCATGGTGTTCATCAGCCATGACATCCAGACGGTCCGCTATATCTCTGACGACATCATCGTTATGAATGGCGGCAAGATCGTCGAGCAGGGCGAGGCCAAGCAGGTCTTCCAGCACCCTCAGGACCCCTACACCAAGATGCTGCTCGGCGCTGCGCCGTCGCTGCTGCATCCCAAGCTCGGCGAGTAGTCTCGCTTTCCCTCCCGTGCGCCCGGTTCCCTTGCCGGGCGCACCTCCGTTGCGATTTCGAAAGGTTGGGTTCACGAGCCATGCCAAGTGCTCAAGAGCTACAACAGCAATTTGGTGAATATCGAGGCGCTATGCCCCGTCCATCGGATTTCGATCTCTTTTGGAAGGACCGCATGGCCGAGGCGGACGCCGTCGAGCTCGACTACGCGATCGAGGCGGCTTCGGTTGCGGATTCCGCGACCTGTCGGTTTTTCGACCTCTGGTATACCGGCATGTGTGGTGCACGCCTGCATGCCAAGTACCTTAAACCTGTCTCGGACGAGCCCGTGCCATTGGTGCTTCAGTTCCATGGGTATCCGGGCGCAAGCCGCAGCTGGTTTGAGCAGGCGTCGTTTGCGGGCATGGGCATGGCGCTCATCGCCCTCGACTGCCCCGGCCAGGGTGGCCCCTCCGAGGATATTGGTGGATTTGAGGGCACGACGGTCGCGGGCCATATCGTCGCCGGTATCGACGGCGACCCGGCCAACCTCTACTATATCCGCTTGCACCAGGATATCCGCATTCTGTGCCGTATCGTTCGCGAGCTCGAGGGCATCGATCTTACCCGCGTGTATGTGAACGGCGCATCGCAGGGTGGCGGTTTGGGTATTGCGACCTGCGCGCTTAACAGCGAGCTTATCAATCGCGCGGCCATCCTCTATCCCTTCTTATCGGACTTCCGCCTGGTTTGGGATCTGGACGCCGACGATATTGCCTACGAGGGTCTGCGCTATTGGTCGCGTTGGTTTGACGAGGACTCGACTCGTATCGAGGAAGCCTATGCCAAACTGGCGTACTTCGATTCCAAGAACTTTGCCCCCATGGTCAAATGCCCCGTTCTGTTTGGCACGGGCACAGCCGATATCGTCTGCCCGCCGGCGACGCAGTTTGCGGTCTACAACAACCTGACCTGTGAAAAGCGTCATGAGTTCTTTGAAGGTTTTGGCCACGAGGAGATTCAGGACTTTGATGATCTGATCATTTCGTTTTTCTGCGAGGGAGGGGAGGCTCATGTCTAAGTGCGAGAGCAATATCGATGAGTTGATTGTCCCCGAGCTTGCGGGGATTCCTGGGACGGTTTCGTCAAGGCTCTCTGATTTCCGGGATTGGCGCGGCGATGCTTCTGCGGATGTTTCCGAGTTGGAGACAGCCGCTTCGGACCTTGAGGTTTGCGGGCTGACCGTTACGGCGATTGATTTCGCAAATCCGTGCGCGCGCTACTCCGAGGTTTCCTTTGAGCTCGGCGGGTATGTCGTGCACGGCCGTTTGATTGAGCCTGTTGGTCGTGACCGGGCATCCGAGCTTGTGCCACTATGCCTGATGTTTCACGACATCGACCGACCCGTGCGCGGCTGGCATCACATGACGAGATTTGTCGCCATGGGGTATGCCGTCCTCGCGCTGGACGATGAGACTATTGGATCCAACGATCTGCAGCAGGGGATTACCTCGCCTGCTTTTGTCGAGCGTGTCCGTTGGGGCTGCGCGTTGGCGAAGGTTGCGCGCAACCTTGATGGCATGGATCCCGACCGCATCTTTGCATGGGGCGAGGGCCTTGGCGGCGGTGTCGCGCTGGCGGTTTCTGCTCTGGACGAGCGGGGCCTTGCCTGCACGGCGCTTGCCAATCCGCTTCCCAGCGGTCTCGAGACGCTGTCGCCTCGGGTTCGTGGCTCGGTGCTCATGGGCACATCGCTCATGGATACCGTGAGTGATCCCAAGGGTCAGTTTGCCGTATTCAACGGTCTTGAGTGTGACCGGAGGCATATCATCTATGCCAAATACGCTCACGAGCGCATCAATGCGTTCGAAAACGAAGTCGTCGACTTCTTTAACCAAACGTTCTATTCGTGTTCTTTGGCCTAGACGGCCTGGACACCGCCAACAAGAGTGGGCGGCATAGGGCTGCCCGCCAGACAACTAAGGAGATTCTTGTGGCAACTCAGAAATTCACCGGCGTTATCCCTCCCGTCGTTGTTCCCGATACCGAAGACCACCAGCTCGACGTTGCCTCCTTTGAGCGCAGCATCAACCGCATGATCGATGCCGGCGTCGATGGCCTGTTCTTCCTGGGCTCCTCGGGCGAGGTCGTCTTCTCCACCGACGAGCGCCGTCGCCAGATTGTCGCAGAGGCCGTCCGTATCGTCGACCACCGCGTTCCCGTTCTGGTCGGCATCATCGACACCGAGACCGAGCGCATGATCGAGCACGGCAAGGTCGCTCAGGAGCTGGGCGCCGATGCGCTCGTCGCCACCTGCCCGTTCTATGCCCTGCAGGGCATGACCGAGGTCGAGGAGCACTTCCGCATCCTTCACGAGGAACTCGACCTGCCCATCTTCGCCTACGACATCCCCGTGTGCGTCCACACCAAGCTTCCCTGGAAGCTTCTTGCCAAGCTCGGCGCCGAGGGCGTCCTTGCTGGCGTCAAGGATTCCTCGGGTGATGACATCTCGTTCCGCTACCTCGTTCAGGAGAACGAAAAGAACGGCCATCCGATGAGCATCCTCACCGGTCACGAGGTTGTTGTCGACGGCGCTTACCTCGGTGGCGCCGACGGCTCTGTCCCGGGTCTCGCCAACGTTGAGCCCGAGGGCTACGTTCGTCAGTGGAAGGCCGCTCAGGCTGGTGACTGGGCTACCGTCAAGGCCGAGCAGGATCGCCTCAATGAGATTTCGCACATCTGGGATGTCACCTCGGGCGTCCAGGGCTATGCCGGTGGCGTCGGCGCCTTCAAGACCGCTATGAACCTCATGGGCATCTTCGACAGCCCGACCATGCCGCGCCCGGTGAAGGCCATGACCGGTGAGAACGTCGAGGCGATTCGCAAGGTCCTCCAGGACAACGGTCTCCTTTAAAGCTTTCCCAGGCACCCGACCTCGCCGTTCAACCGTGCGGCCATGACCCATTAGATCAATGGTCACACGGTTTCTTGGCGATCTCGGGCACCTGGAAAACCTTTACCGCGCTGTGACGGCTAGCCTGACGGCGCATTTCCTGTAGTTGTTTTTGTCTCCGAAGGAGAACGACATGGAGAACAAGTACGTCTGCTCTGTCGATATCGGCGGAACTAAGATCGCGACTGCCATCATGGAGTATCCGGCTGACGGCGGTGTGCCCCATCCCGTTTTTGAGGCTGAGGTTCCCACCGAGGCCCAGGAGGGTGGCGAAGCAGTCTTCCAGCGCATCGAGACGTCTATCAAGGCAGCTCTTGAGGCAAATCCCGATGTCGAGGTCCTCGGAGTTGGCATCGGCGCTGCCGGTGTCGTCGACCCCAAGACGGGCGCCATCGCGTATGCCAATGAGATTATGCCCGGCTGGTCCGGTGTTCAGTTGGGGCCGCGTCTGCGCGAGGACCTCGGCCTTCCCGTTGCCGTTGTAGGCGACGTGCAGGCTCATGCTCTGGGCGAGGCCCACTGGGGCGTCGGCAAGGGCAAGTTCTCCGTCTTGTGTTTGGGCATCGGTACGGGCATCGGCGGCGCATATGTCGAGAACGGCCGCGTGATGCAGGGCTTCCATGGTGCTGCCGGCCATATGGGCCACATCGAGTGCTCGGCTGCCGCCGGCATTCCCTGCGCCTGCGGGCGTTCCGGCCATCTGGAGTCGGTTGCTTCCGGAACATCAATCGGGCGCATGTACGATGAGCGTTTTGGCCGCGTCGACCCCAGCCGTCCTTCGGTCGGCCGTGACGTGAACGACCTGTGCCGCGCAGGCGACGCAAAGGCGACCGAGGTCATTCATGACGCCGGCTTTGCGCTGGGCGCCAGCCTGGGCTCGCTCGCTAACATCCTGGACCCTGAGGTCATCGTGCTTTCGGGCGGCGTGATTCACCAAGGCCCCGATTGGCGTTCACAGACGTGGAAGGACTCGGTGCACGAGGGCTATGCCAGCCAGGCGCTCGACCCGCTTCAGGACACGCCGATTCTCATCGGCTCTCTGGAGGGCGACGCGCCGCTCATCGGTGCCGCCGAACACCTTCTTGCATCGTTGAAGTAAACATAACTACCAAGTGCGCCTTCTGAGGTGCCGCAGATTGACGTGAAAGAGGAGCGAAGCGTACTTCGGTACGCGAGCGACGGTTTGAACGTCAAGGTGCGGTGTCTCAGAAGGCTGTTTTGAGAAAGGTTGAGTCGAACATGACCGTTGATCCTTTGATCCAGTCCCTGAAGGGCAAGCTCGTCGTGAGCGTTCAGGCGTATATGGGCGAGCCGCTTCGTACGCCCGAGACCATGGCTCAAATGTCTCGCGCTTGCGAGCTTGGCGGCGCCGCCGCCATTCGCTGCCAGGGCCTTGCCGACATTGCCGCCATTAAGGGTCGCTGTGAGGTTCCCGTCATCGGTCTGTGGAAGGACGGGCACGAGGGCGTTTACATCACGCCGACGCTGCGTCACGCTCGTGCCTGCGTTGCTGCGGGTGCCGATATCGTGGCGATCGACGCCACCGATCGTCCGCGTCCCGATGGCAAGTCGGTCGAGGACACCTTCCGCCCGCTGCACGAGGAGGGTGTGCTCCTGATGGCGGATTGTGCCACCATCGAGGACATTCGCCGTGCGGTTGATATGGGCTTCGACCTGGTATCCACCACACTCTCTCACGGTGTCGCCGCCATCGACTGCACCATGGCCGATGGCCCCGACCTGCCGCTCCTGCGTCAGGCGACCGAGGAATTTCCCGGCCTTCCCATCATTTGCGAGGGTCGCGTGCATACGCCCGAGGAGGCTCGCGCTGCAATCGACGCCGGCGCGTGGGCCGTTGTCGTCGGCACCGCTATCACGCACCCCACGAGTATTACAAGTTGGTTCAAGGCTGCGCTTGAGGCGTAAGACGGGCCTTGTATCCGCTTGGGGCGGTATACTCAATAAAGGCAATTGATCGCGCGGGATCCGCTGGCCGGGTCCCGCGCTTATTTTAGGAGGCACACATGCAAAAGGGAGATGCCATGGATGCGGCGGAGCGCTCGGAGCGTATCCCCGATATCGTTATCATCACCGGAATGTCCGGCTCGGGCCGAACGCAAGCCATGCATGTGTTTGAGGACATGGGCTATTTTTGTATCGACAACCTGCCCCCACGCCTGATTGCCCAGCTTGCTGAGCTCGTTGGCATCAATACGGGCGTGGGCAGGCACCTTGCCGTTACCTGCGACCTGCGTAGCCAGGGCTTGTTCGATGAACTGCTCGATGCTGTTGCCGCACTGGAAGAGCGCGAGATGAGCTGCGACATTGTGTTTCTCGAGGCGTCTGACGAGGTGCTGATTCGCCGGTATAGCGAAAACCGTCGTCGCCATCCCATTGCAAAGCCGGGGGAGACCACGGCCGACGCTATTCAGCGTGAACGTCTGCAGCTGCAGGGCGTTCGCGATCGAGCCGATATGATTATCGACACGAGCCGCTTGCGCACTTCTGCCTTGCGCAACAAGCTGCGCATGGCTTTTTCCGAGCTGTCCGACCAGCAGCTTATGGATGTCCACGTGTTCTCGTTTGGCTTTAAGCATGGCATGCCCATCGAGGCGGATATCATGATCGATGTTCGCTTCTTGCCCAATCCTTTCTACGATCCCGAGATGCGCACCATGACCGGTCTCGATAAGAAGGTCTCCGATTTTGTCTTGGACCACCCCAAGACCCAGGAGTTCTGGAAGGCCTGGACCCAGCTGCTCGATACGGTCATGCCGGGTTATATCGCAGAGGGCAAGCCGCAGCTTTCCATTGCTATCGGCTGCACAGGCGGACAGCACCGTAGCGTCGCCATTGCCGAGGCCACGGCCCGCTACCTGGAGGGTGCTCAGTATCATGTGAGCATCTCCCACCGTGACCTGTCGCGTGCCAACACGAAGGCATAGGTTTACATGTCGTTTACCGCTGAGGTGCGTGACGAGCTTGCGCGCTGCGAACCAGAATGCGAATACTGCGATTTGTCGACGCTTGCTGCGCTAACGCGTGTGAGCGGCACGCTTTCGCTGGCGGGCTCGGGACGGTACCGCTTGACGGTCGCGACCGAGACGGGTGCTGTGGCGCGCACGATGATTGCGCTGACGCATCGTATCCTTAAGCTCAAGACCGAATTCACGGTTCGTAAGTCGGTCCTGCACAAGGTACGAAACTATCTCATCACCTTGCCCGATCAGCCCGATTTGGATAAGGCTCTGGTGCTGCTGGGCATTCTCGACCGTAGGGGAGGGCTCGTCGCGGGTGTGCCGCGCCACATCGTCGCCCGTCCTTGCTGCAGGCTCGCCTATATTCGCGGTGCGCTGATTGCCGGAGGCTTTGTTGCCGACCCGCGTGGCGATTTTCATTTGGAGATCGCGGTTCAGGGCGAGGAGTATGCAAAGGGACTTTGCGACCTTCTGGAGCAGGTTGGAGTTCACGCCCGCGTCAATGCGCGTCGCGGCTCGTATGCCGTGTACATCAAGAGTGCCGAGGAGATTAAACGTCTGTTACAGCTGATTGGCGCCAAGCGCAGCGTTGCCGAGATTGAAGAGGCCCGCGCGGTTAAGCTGGTGAAGAACGACGTGAATCGTCGCGTGAACGCAGAGCTTGCCAACCAGACCAGAAGTGCCGGTGCCGCCCAACATCAGCTTGCGCTCATCGATGAGCTTGATCGGCGCGGTTTGCGCGAAACGCTGCCGGACGCTCTGGCAGTTTTTTGTGACTTACGCGAGCGTTACCCCGATCTCTCACTGCGAGATTTGGGGGAAATGGCCGACCCTCCTTTGTCGAAGTCGGCCTTGTATCACCGTGTGTTGCGCCTTGAAAAGCTCATTGAAGCAGGCGGGTAGTTTAACGCAATAGCGTGTATGGTGGTTTAACTGCTGTTTTATACGTTAAAGCGTTTTAACGCAAATTTGATTTTCAATTTCGAGCATTCTCGTGAAATTCAAGCCAAAAAAAAGGTATATTAGGCGAGTGGTTAGTTTGTGGGCCTCAACGGCAGGCGCTGTAGCTTGCGGGGGCCTTACGAAAGGAGACACAATGGCAGTAAAGGTTGCTATTAACGGCTTCGGTCGCATCGGTCGTCTGGCCTTCCGCCAGATGTTCGGTCATGAGGGCTCCGAGATCGTCGCTATCAACGACCTCACCTCTCCCGATATGCTCGCTTACCTGCTGAAGTACGACTCCACGCAGGGCAACTATGCTCGCGATCACGAGGTCGTCGCTGGCGAGGATTCCATCACCGTTGACGGCAAGGAGATCAAGATCTACAAGGAGGCCGACGCCAACAACCTGCCTTGGGGCGACCTCGACGTCGACGTCGTTCTCGAGTGCACCGGCTTCTACACCAGCAAGGCTAAGGCTCAGGCCCACATCAACGCTGGCGCCAAGAAGGTCGTCATCTCCGCTCCGGCCGGCAGCGATCTGCCCACCATCGTGTACAACGTCAACCATGAGACGCTGACCGCTGAGGACAACATCATCTCCGCTGCTTCCTGCACCACCAACTGCCTCGCCCCGATGGCCAAGGGTCTGAACGACTTCGCTCCCATCGTCTCCGGCATCATGACCACCATCCACGCCTTCACCGGCGACCAGATGCCGCTCGACGGCCCGCAGCGCAAGGGCAACTTCCGTCGCTCCCGCGCCTGCTCCGAGAACATCGTCCCGAACACCACGGGCGCTGCCAAGGCCATCGGCCTGGTTCTCCCCGAGCTCAACGGCAAGCTCATCGGTGCCGCCCAGCGCGTCCCGACGCCGACCGGCTCGCTGACCAACCTCTACGCCGTCGTTGACAAGAAGGTCACCGTCGACGAGGTCAACGCTGCCATGAAGGCCTACGCCGAGACCATCCCCGATACCTTCGCTTACAACGAGGACCAGATCGTCTCCCGCGACATCGTCGGCGAGACCCACGGCTCCATCTTCGACGCCACTCAGACCATGTGCTCTGATCTCGGCAACGGCCAGACCCTCGTTCAGGTCACCTCTTGGTACGACAACGAGAACTCCTACACCTCTCAGATGGTCCGCACCATCAAGTACTTCGAGAAGTTCGTTGCTTAATTTAGCTTTTAGCGAATAGCTCGTTGAGCGTCTAAAGAAGGGCGCGGCCTCATAGGGCTTACACCCTAGGGTCGCGCCCTTTTTATAGGAAATCGTCTGCCGTAATGGGAGGCAGACACGTACGAAAGGTAGAAGCAAACATGGCCTTTACCAAGAAGAGCGTCCGCGACATCGATGTCGACGGCAAGCGCGTTCTCGTCCGCGTTGACTTCAACGTGCCTATCAAGGATGGCGTCGTTGGCGACACCACCCGTATCAAGGCTGCCCTGCCCACCATCAACTACCTCGTTGAGCACAACGCTCGCGTCATCCTCATGAGCCACCTCGGCCGTCCCGAGGGTACCGGCTTCCAGCCTGAGCTCTCCCTTGAGCCTGTCGCTAAGAAGCTCGCTGAGCTCTCTGGTCTCGACGTTGCCTTTGTCGCCGACACCTACGGCGAGAAGGCTGCTGAGGCTGTCGCCGCCGTCGAGCCGGGCAAGGTCCTCGTTCTCGAGAACGTCCGTTTCGACAAGCGTGAGAAGAAGAACGATCCCGAGATCGCCAAGAAGCTCGCTTCCTATGGTGACGTCTTCGTTCTCGATGCCTTCGGCACCGCTCACCGCGCCCAGGGTTCCGTCGTGGGCCCCGCCGCTTACCTGCCTGCCGTCGCTGGCTTCCTGCTCGAGAAGGAGGTCGACACGCTGACCGGCATCTTCGCCGAGCCCGAGCGCCCCTTCGTCGCTATCGTCGGCGGTTCCAAGGTTTCTTCCAAGATCGGCGTTCTCGATCACCTCATCGACTCCGCTGACACCCTGATCATCGGTGGCGGCATGGCCTACACCTTCTTCCTGGCTCAGGGCCTGTCCGTCGGTCAGTCCCTCAAGGAAGAGGACTGGGTCGAGCGCGCCGGCGAGATGCTCAAGAAGGCCGAGGAGAAGGGTGTCAAGATCCTGCTCCCCATCGACAACCGCGTTGCCGATCACTTTGGCGAGGACGCTGTCCCCGAGGTTGTCGCTTCCGACGCTATCCCCGACGACCGTGAGGGTATGGACATCGGCCCCAAGACCGAGGAGCTCTACGCCGAGGCCGTCAAGGGCGCCAAGACCGTGTTCTGGAACGGCCCCATGGGCGTCTTCGAGTTCGACAACTTCGCTCATGGCACCCAGGCTATCGCCGAGGCTGTTGCCGAGGCTGATTGCACCTCGATCATCGGTGGTGGCGATTCCGTCGCAGCCGTCAATAAGTTTAACCTGGCCGACAAGATGAGCTGGATCTCCACCGGCGGTGGCGCTTCCATGGAGCTCGTCGAGGGTAAGGCCCTGCCCGGAGTGGAGGCGCTTCTCGATGCCTAATCGCACCCTTCTTATCGCTGGTAACTGGAAGATGAACAACGACGTCGCCGAGGCTGCCAAGCTCGCCGACGAGCTGGCCCAGGCTCTGCCCGAGGTTCCGGCTGGCGTCGAGGTGCTCGTCTGCCCTCCGACCATCGACATCACCACGGTTCATGACCGTATTCAGGCTGCCCCCATCGCCCTCGGTGCACAGAACGTGTACTGGGAGGCCAAGGGTGCCTTCACCGGTGAGTCTTCTTGCGACATGCTCAAGTCCGCTGGCTGCACCTACTGCATCATCGGTCACTCCGAGCGTCGTGATTACTTCCACGAGACCGACGAGGATCAGAACAAGAAGGCCAAGGCCCTCGTTGCCGCCGGTCTTGTTCCTGTCTTCTGCTGCGGCGAGTCCCTTGAGGTCCGCGAGGCCGGCACCTATGTCGAGCACGTCGTGAACCAGGTCAAGGCTGGTCTCGAGGGTCTCGAGATCACTTGCCCCAAGCAGGTCGTCGTCGCCTACGAGCCCATCTGGGCCATCGGCACCGGCAAGACCGCTACCGCCGAGGACGCTCAGGAGGTCTGCGGCGCTATCCGTGAGACCCTCAAGGAGATGTTCGGTGAGGAGCTCGCCGACGGCATCCGTGTCCTGTACGGTGGCTCCGCTAAGCCCGGCAACATTGCCGAGCTCGTCGCCAAGCCCGACGTTGACGGCGCCCTCGTGGGCGGCGCTTCGCTCAAGGCTGCCGACTTCGCCTCTATGGTCGTCAAGGCAGGCGAGTAGGACATATGGCACAGCGTCATCTTCCTGCACTCCTGATCATCATGGATGGTTGCGGCCTGGCTCCGGCCGATGGCGAGAACGCCGTCGCCGCCGCCAAGACGCCCTTCCTCGATAGCCTGTACGAGAAGTACCCCCACACCACGCTCGGCGCTTCGGGCGAGGACGTGGGTCTTCCCGATGGCCAGATGGGCAACTCCGAGGTGGGTCACCTCAACATCGGTGCCGGCCGCATCGTGTTCCAGGAGCTTTCGCGCATCAACAATGCCATCAAGGACGGCTCCATCGCCAAGAACGAGGTTTTCGTTAAGGCTATGGACGATGTCAAGGCTGACGGCAAGACCCTTCATCTCATGGGCCTTATGAGCCCTGGCGGTGTTCATTCTCATATGAGCCACGTCGAGGCTCTGGTCAAGATGGCTGCCGAGCACGGTGTCAAGACCGTTCGCGTCCACGCCTTCATGGATGGTCGCGACGTTGACCCGCAGTCCGGTGCCGGTTACATGAGTGAGTTCTGCGCCTTCCTGGCTAAGATCTCCGAGGAGACCGGTTGCGACGCTCGCGTTGCCACCGTCTCGGGCCGTTATTGGGCCATGGACCGCGACAACCGTTGGGAGCGCATCCAGCGCGCCTACGACGTCATGGTCAACGCATCCGATGCCGATACCGACCCTGTTGCCGGTATCAAGGCCTACTACGAGAAGGATCCGCGCGGCGACGAGTTCGTCGAGCCCTTCGCTGCCCACAATGAGGGCATCCACGAGGGCGACGCGGCCATCTTCTTCAACTTCCGTCCCGACCGCGCTCGTCAGATGACTCGCGTGTTCACGGACAAGGAGTTCGACGGCTTTGAGCGCGAGCAGATCAAGCTTTCGCACTTTGTGACGATGACCGAGTACGACCCGACGTTTGACGTCGAGGTCGCCTTCCCCAAGACGTTCCCCGAGAACGTCCTGGCCGACGTTATCGCCGCCAATGGCCTGAAGCAGCTGCACACCGCCGAGACCGAGAAGTACGCCCACGTGACGTTCTTCCTCAACGGCGGCATCGAGGAGCCCAAGGAGGGCGAGGAGCGCGTGCTCGTCGCTTCTCCCAAGGTCGCTACCTACGACCTGCAACCTGAGATGAGCGCTCCCGAGGTTACCGAGAAGCTTGTCGCTGCCATCAACGAGGATCGCGCTGATTTCTACATCGTGAACTTCGCAAACTGCGACATGGTTGGTCACACCGGTGTCTTCGACGCTGCCGTTAAGGCCGTCGAGGCTGTTGACGATGCCCTGTCCAAGGTTGTCCCGGCGATTCTCGCTAAGGGCGGCTTTGCGCTGATTACCGCCGATCACGGCAACGCCGATCACATGTTTGACGTTGCTTCCGACGGTTCCAAGCATCCGTTCACGGCTCACACCACCAACCGCGTGCCGTTCATCATCGTTGATGAGAAGGCACAGCTCACCGGTATCGAGGACGGCCGTCTTTCCGATATCGCTCCGACCATGCTCACCATGGCTGGTATTGAGCCTTCCGCCGAGATGACGGGTCGCGTACTCGCCACCGAGGCCTAATAGAAAACAAATACCGTTTTCTAGTAAGGGGGTTGTCCACAACCGGACAACCCTCTTTTTTTGCGCTATTTCTACCTCGTCACCAAATGGCTGATGGGGGAGTGCTGGGGGTTGTGGTACAGTACTGGAGTTTGAATTGTTCTATTAAGGAGCTTATCTATGGGTCCGTTTCAGATTCTTCTGTTTGTCGTTTGGGCTGTCTCTGCCGTGGCGCTGACGATTCTCGTCCTGATGCACTCTGGTAAGGGCACCGGCGTTTCGGATATGATCGCTAGCTCGCTGTATAACTCCAGCTCTGCCACGGGCGTCATGGAGCAGAACCTCGATCGCCTGACGGTAATTATGGCCGTCGTTTTTGCCGTGTGTGTCGTCCTGTGCATGTTCTTCTTCCCGCAGGGTATCGTCGGCTACTAAGCACGAGCCACATAAATACTTGAAAAGGGTTCCGCAAGTGCGGGACCCTTTTTGTTACGGGCTTTAGCCTGTGCGGGGCGCGCAGCGCGCCGCATCAGAAACCACCCG
>WGSI01000023.1:0-35637 GCA_014871745.1 Collinsella sp.
TGAAGGGACGAACGGCGAGGCGACCTGTTTTGTGTCGCAGCATATCGGCGATGTTGAAAACGGCGGGACCTTCGATGCCTGGAACGCCGCGCGCACGCGCTTGGAAGATCTCTTTGACTTGGCGCCCGCCGCCTTGGCCTGCGATGTACACCCCAGTTATCTATCGGGCCAGTGGGCGCGCGAGCAGGCGCGAAAATGCAATCTGCCGCTCGTCGAGGTGCAGCACCATCATGCGCATATCGCGAGCGTAATGGCCGAGGCCATCGCCGCGGGCCAGCTTACAACCGACGCGCGCGTCCTTGGCATCGCCTTTGACGGCACCGGCGCCGGCACCGATGGGACCATTTGGGGCGGCGAGTTTCTTGTTGCCAGCCTTGGCGGCTTTGAGCGCGCCGCGCATTTGCGCACCTGGGCGCTCCCCGGCGGGGCGGCCTCCGTGCGCGACGCCCGCCGCAACGCCTTTGCCCTGCTCAGTGAGCTCGGCCTGCTCGAGCACCCAGGCGCCGCTCGGCTTTTGGACAGCCTCGACGAGCAAACGCGCAGCGTGACAGCCACCATGATCGAGCGCGGCATCAACAGCCCGCGTACCAGCAGCATGGGGCGTCTCTTTGATGCCGCGGCAGCAATTCTAGGCATCTGCGACAAGGCGACCTACGAGGGCGAACCCGCCATCGAGCTTGAGGCTGCCGTCTGGCGCGCGCTCGACAACGAAATCGCCCATTTTCCCGACGACAACGCCGGCTATTTCGCATCTGGCCCATCGTGGCTGGACGGCCCCTATGTTCTGGACCAGAAAGCACTCTTTGAGGCACTTTTGGGAGGAATTGAAGCCGGAGCGCCCGCCGACAGGCTCGCACTCGACTTCCATGTCGCCGTCGCGCGCTCTTCGGCACGAATCGCACGCGAAATCTGCGCGCGCGAAGGCATCGATACCGTCGCACTCTCGGGCGGCGTGTTCATGAACCGACTTTTGCTTCAGCTCCTCACCCGCAAGCTTAAAGACGCAGGCCTTACGGTCTTGATTCCCCAAACCGTGCCCGTTAACGACGGCTGCATCGCCTACGGTCAGGCAGCAGTCGCACGCACTCGCCTCGCACAGGTCGCGCCACAATAGGCTGTTCGGCCAGCCCGCAAGCCGCCGTCTCACAGGTGTAGCGCGTTTGCCCGCAGCGCCCGCGAGCGCTACCATCAACTGATGGATTATTGAGCGCCCGTCCAGCGCAAAGCGTATAAAAGGGGAACAATATGTGCCTTGCCGTTCCCGGTAAAGTAGTCAAACGCGACGACGACCTCAAGGCCACCGTCGACATGATGGGCATCGAGCGCCCCGTGTCGCTGCGACTCGTGCCGACGGCGCAGGTTGGCGACTATATTCTCGTACACGCCGGCTTTGGCATCCAGATTGTCGACGAGCAGGAAGCACAGGAAACGCTCGAGCTTGTTAATGCCATGTCCGAGCTGGTCGAAGAAGACCAGCTGACCACCAACCCGGCGGAGGCTTACTAGTGGCGCCCGAGCAGCCGGCGCGCTCCGGTATCGATTTCTCGGCATTCCGCGATCCCAAGCTGGCTCGCGAGCTCATCGAGCGCATTCATGAGCTTGTCGGCGACCGCACCATCAACCTTATGGAAGTCTGCGGCACGCATACCGTGAGCATCGGGCGCTATGGCTTTCGCTCCATTATGCCGGCCGGGCTCAAGCTGCTGAGCGGCCCGGGCTGCCCCGTCTGCGTCACCGCCAACCGCGACATCGACCACGCAATCGCGCTCGCCAACATAGACGGCGCCATCATCACCACCTTTGGCGACATGATGCGCGTGCCCGGATCATCCACCTCGCTCGCTGCGCAAAAGGCGGCGGGGCGCGATATCCGTATCGTCTATTCCCCGCTCGACGCGCTCGACATTGCCGAGCAAAACCCTGATCGCCCGGTCATTTTTATGGGCGTGGGCTTTGAGACTACGACGCCCACCATCGCCGCCGCCATCTTGGAGGCCGAGGCGCGCGGGCTTATGAACTTCTCGGTCTATTGCGCCCACAAGGCCACGCCGCCGGCGTTGCGCGCCATCGCCAACGACCCCGAGACCACCATCGACGGCTTTATCCTGCCGGGCCACGTCGCCACCATCACGGGCTTGGCGCCCTTTAGCTTTTTGGTCGACGAATTCAATACCCCGGGCGTGGTCACGGGATTTGAACCGGTCGATATCCTGCAGGGCATCTGCATGCTGGTCCAGATGGTTGTCGAGGACAGGCCGGTGATTGACAACGCCTACCGCCGTGGCGTCAACGCAGACGGCAATCCCGTGGCGCGCCAGCTGGTCGAGCAGGTGTTTGAGCCGTGCGATACCACATGGCGCGGGCTGGGGCTGATTGCCAACTCGGGCCTTTCCATCCGCCCCGAGTTCTCGCGCTTTGATGCCCGCGCTCGCTTTGACGTGCCCGTTGAGGCGACGGTCGAGCCGCGCGGGTGCCGCTGCGGCGACGTGCTGCGCGGGGCCATTGCGCCGAGCAGCTGCCCGCTCTTTGGCCGCACCTGCACGCCCGAGCACCCCGTCGGCCCGTGCATGGTGAGCTCCGAGGGCAGCTGCGCGGCGTACTACCGCTACCGCGACTAGCCCGGGCACACCCGCACACCGGCACCACCCACGATTGGAGTTTTCGATATGTCCCATAGCGTTACCGATAGCACCGTCCTGCTGGGCCACGGCTCCGGCGGCCAGATGATGAAACGCATCATCGATGAGGTCTTTTTGGATGCCTTTGGGTCGCCCGAGCTGCTCGAAGGCAACGATGCCGGCGTCGCCGCGCTGCCCGCGAGCGGGCGCATCGCCATGTCGACCGACAGCTTTGTAGTCTCGCCGCAGTTCTTCCCCGGTGGCAACATCGGCCGCCTCGCCGTATGCGGAACCGTCAACGACGTCGCGACCTCGGGCGCCAACGTGCGCTACCTGTCGTGCGGCTTTATCCTCGAAGAGGGCTATCCCATGGATAAGCTCCGCCAGATTGTGCAGACGATGGCCGAAACGGCGCACGAGGCGGGCGTGTCCATAATCACGGGCGACACCAAGGTGGTCGAACGCGGCGGGGCCGACGGCGTCTACATCAATACCGCCGGCGTGGGCGAGGTTCCCGCGGGCGTGGCGCTCAGCGGTGCCAACTGCCAGCCCGGCGATGTCATTCTGGTATCGGGTACGCTGGGCGACCACGGTATCGCCATCATGAGCCAACGCGAGGGCCTGGCGTTTTCGAGCACGATCGAAAGCGATGCCGCGCCGCTCAACCACCTGATTGCCGACGTTTTGGCCGCAGCGCCCGACACGCGTTGCTTTCGCGACCCCACGCGCGGTGGCCTGGCGTCCACTCTCAACGAGTTTGCCCAGGCCAGCGGTGTTGCCATGGAGGTCGACGAGGATGCCGTGCCCGTGCGTCCCGACGTGCAGGCCGCCTGCGAGATGCTCGGCTACGATGTGTTGCAGGTGGCAAACGAGGGCAAGATGGTTGCCGTCGTGCCGGCCGAGCAAGCCGATGCCGCGCTGAGCGCCATGCGCGCCGCCCGCTACGGCGAGAATGCCGCCATCATCGGTCGCGTGCTGCCGCTTGCCGAGGGTGCCCGTCCCGCTGTGCGCGTGCGCACCGGCTGGGGCTCGACCCGTATCCTCGACATGCTCGTGGGAGAGCAGCTGCCGAGAATTTGCTAGGGCGGAACAGCACGGTCGGCGCGATGCGGCTTGGTATCCCTGGAGATGTTCAGATTCCAAGCACGCCCAACGCATAAGCCCAGTATTATGAGGTGCGTTTTAAATCCAATGACGGGAGCTTTCATGGCAGCAGCTTTTTCCCATGTGATCTTTGACCTGGACGGCACCATCCTCAACACGCTCGAGGACCTGGCGGCCGCCGGCAACCATACCTGCGAGACGCACGGCTGGCCCACGTTTGCCGTCGACGAGTACCGCTACAAGGTGGGAAACGGCATGCTCAAGCTGGTTGAGCGTTTTATGCCTGCCGAGTATGCGGGCGACAGCCGTATGTTTGAGCAGACGCTTGCCGAGTTTAGGGCTTACTACGGCGAGCACAAGGAGGACCACACCGCCCCCTATGCCGGCACAATCGAGATGCTCGACCGCCTGCGCGCCGCGGGTGTGCAGCTAGCCGTGCTCACTAACAAGGACCACGTCTCGGCGGCTCCGCTTATCGAAAAATACTTTGGTTCCGAGCGCTTTGCGCTGGTACAGGGCCGTGTTGATGCGTTTCCGCCCAAGCCCGAAGCACCCGTCACGCTGCATGTGATGGAGGAGCTGGGCGCCAATCCGGCAACCACGCTCTATGTGGGCGATTCCAATGTCGATATCCTGACCGGTCACAACGCCGGCCTTAAGAGCGCGGGCGTCAGCTGGGGCTTCCGCGGCCGCGCAGAGCTGGAAGCCGCCGGCGCCGACTACGTGGTGGACACCCAGGCAGAGCTCACGGCGCTGGCACTGGGCGAGTAACCGCACATCCCCCCACGGGCAGCTAATGTGGGACGGGGCTCTTTTAGCTGCCCCCGTACCAAAGAAGTGTCCCCAACTGCCGGCAGAAAAGGAACGTCCCCAAGTGCCGCCTTCGACAGCGATGGCAACGCCACAGGCACAAGTGCCACTTTAAGCCAGCCAAGAGAACGCCGTTGTTTTGGCAACGACAGCGAAAGCCCGCCAGAGCGAGCAAGGCGCCTTGAAACGAGGCGGCATTGACCTTCTGGTCATGCCGCCGAAGTTGAAAGGCAGATTGCCGCTCTGGCGGGCTTGCAGCGTCGAGCAGTTGCGGCGTTTGGTAAAACGCCGCAACGAACTAGCTCATCATCGCATTCATCATCTCGGTGGTTGCGGAATCGTCGGCAGACCACTCGTTATCCTCGTTGGCGGAATATTTAAAGGTGACCTTGGTGTCCTTGGTCTTAGCGGCCTTGGTCACGTCGACCATGACCTGGCCGGCCATCTTGTACAGGTCATCCTCGGAAGGCATCGTATCGAGTGCGGCGACCTTCTCCTGATACTGGGTGGCGAAATCTTCGACGATCTTATTCATGGACTTGCAGGTGATGGTAACCTCGGCGGTCGCAGTGCCCTTGTCCTCATCGACCGTCACATCGCCGATCTTGTAATCAAAGCCCTCGAGATAGCTCTTGGCGTACTCCTTGGGATCGATGCCCAGTTGCTCAAACTCGTCGCCCGAAGCCTCTTCCAGACCGGAGAGGAAATCATCGCCGCCGTTCTTGATCTCGTCAAACTGGCTCGTAAGGTCGTTGGTGATGAGCTCCTCCACCGAAGGCCCTCCGCAGCCGGAAAGCAAAACCACGCACGCGACCAGGGCAGCCATCAGGGGCGCAAGCAGCAGCTTCTTTTTCATGACATTCCTCCAAACAAGCGGCGCCGCGTTCCCTGCGCAGCGCACGTCGTAACAGCAAGTCCATATTAGCGGCCCGGCCCAACCCCCTGCGTCGCAAAAGCGCAGGCGGCTCAATTTGACGAACGAATGGCCCGTAAAGCAAGCCCCTTGCAATAAAATGCACCTGTTTAGCCTATTAAAAAAGGGTGGCCGGACAACCCGACCACCCTTGCGCATCTTCTGGATGCCGCAGACTACTTGCGGACGACCTTAACGATGGCGTCACCGGCGGCGACGGCAGACTCGGCCTCGACGGCGAGCTCGACGTCAGCGAACTCGGCGGTGTTGGACACGGCCACGACGACGCAGTCCTTGTAACCGGCGGCAGCGATCTTGGCGCGGTCGATCTTGAGTATGGGCTGACCAGCTTTGACAACGTCGTCGGCCTTGACGAAGCCCTCGAAGCCATCACCGTTCATGTTGACGGTATCGACGCCAACGTGCACCAGAACCTCGATGCCGCTATCGGACTGCAGGCCCACGGCGTGACCCATGGTGACGGTCACCTTGCCGTCGCAGGGAGCGTAGACCAGGTCGTCCTCGGGCCACACAGCGCAGCCCTTGCCCAGAACCTCGCCACCAAAGACGGGATCGGGCACGTCGGCCATCTTGATGACCTTGCCCTTGACAGGCGAGCACAGCACGTCGGCGCCAGCAGAAGCAGAGATGGAGGCCGGAGCAGCAGCTGCCGCGGGCTCAGCCTTCTTCTTGAACATATCAAACAGACCCATACGTTTTCTCCTCTTGATTAAGCGCAACGTTTTGCGCATGCCTATGGTGATTATAGTGCCAAATGATCAAATTGCTAAGGTGAGGGCTCGAATCGCAAGCCCTTCCAAGCCCTTCCCAAAACCTTTTCCCCAGTGGCACTCATATTGTCGATTAATCCAAGCCCTCGGTACCGTTGGACTTGATGATCTTCTGGTATGCGAAGAAGCTGTCCTTGCGGCGGCGCTCGTAGGTACCGGTGCCGTCGTCGTACTTATCGACGTGGATGAAGCCGTAGCGCTTGCGCATCTCGCCAGTGCCGGCGGAAACCAGGTCGATGGGACCCCACCAGGTGTAGGCGATCAGGTCAACGCCGTCGGCGATGGCCTCGCCCATAGCCTTGATGTGGCTCTGCAGATAGGCGATGCGGTACGGGTCGTGGATGGAGCCGTCCTCCTCGACCTCGTCGTAGGCACCCATGCCGTTCTCGACCACCATCAGCGGAATCTCGTAGCGGGCGTAAATCTCGTTGAGGGCGATGCGCAGGCCCAGCGGATCGATCTGCCAGCCCCAGTCGGTGGACTCCAGATAGGGATTCTTGCCGCCAAAGGTCATGTTGCCCTCGGTCATCTCGTGGTCCTTGTGGGTGCCCACAGTGCCGGACATGTAGTAGCTAAAAGTGTAGAAATCAACCTTGCCGTCGGCGATATCCTGCAGGTCGCCGTCCTCCATCACGAGCTCAACATCGTTCTCGGCCCAGAAGCGCTTGGCATAGAACGGGTACTTGCCGCGCACCTGCACGTCGGAGCAGTACCAGTTCATGGTGTTCATCTCCTGCTGCGTGGCGAACACGTCGGCCGGATCGCACGTGGCGGCATAGGAGAGGATGAAGCAGTCCATGTTGCCCATCTTAAACTGCGGGTAATGCTCGTGGGCATAACGCACGACGCGGCCGCTGGCGACAAACTGGTGATGCAGTGCCTGCATACGAGCCTGCGGCGTGGTGTGGACCGCCGACGCCGGACCCTCAAAGCCCTGAATCATGCTGGTCTCAAAGAGGTTGCCCATGTCCTGAGTACCGCAGTTGATCTCGTTGAAGGTGAGCCAGAACTTGACCTTGTCCTGATAGCGGTCGAAGACGGTCTGGCAGTACTTCTCAAAGAAGCTGATGAGCTCGCGGCTCGCCCAGCCGTTGTATTTCTCGACCAGGTGATAGGGCATCTCGTAGTGTGAGAGGGTCACGAGCGGCTCGATATTGTGGACACGCAGGCAGTCGAAGACGCGGTCGTAGAAGGCGAGGCCGGCCTCGTTGGGCTCAGCGTCGTCGCCGTTGGGGAAAATGCGGCTCCAAGAGATGGACATGCGGAACATGGTAAAGCCCATCTCGGCAAACAGCGCGATGTCCTCCTCGTAGTGATGGTAGAAATCGATACCGTCATGATTGGGGTAGAAGCGGTTGGGGTCGATGTCAATCGTAATCTGACGCGGCTCCTTGTAGCTGCCGCCCAAGAAATGGTCGTCAACGGAAGGACCGCGGCCGTCCACGTTCCAAGCGCCCTCAAACTGGTTGGCGGCGGTGGCGCCACCCCAATAGAAACCCTCGGGGAACTTGATGTTTGCCATGAGCATCTCCTTTGCATCGCGGGTCGATAAGCCGAGTATCGCCTGCGCACGGGACGGGCAGAAGCGGGCGCGCCAAACCCGACACTTCTTTTCGCGCCCACGGACCGCCGCCGCCCCGTCCCTGACACTTCCTGATACCGACCAAAAAAGGGACAGGTTTATTTTGGAAGGTTTTATCTGGGCAAACGCCGGCGGTAGGCGGCCGGCGTGCAGCCATAGCGCTCGGCAAATTTTTTGTAGAAGAAGCTCATATTGGCATAGCCCACCTCGCGCGCTGCGGCCTCTGCAGTGGAGCCGGCGTCGAGCAGTGTTGCCGCGCGTGTCAGGCGGCTCTCCTGTACGAGTTGCATAAACGTGCGCCCCGTCTGCCGCTTGAGCAGCGCGCTTGCGTAGTTAGGGCTCAGGTGCAGGTGGCGGGCTAAGTCGTTGAGCGTGCAATCGCAAGCATGCCGCTCGATGTAGCCCACGGCGGCCGCGACCTGCGCCGAGGGAAGTGCGGGCGCGTCCGTTTGCAGCAGCGCGGCCTCGTAGCTTTGCATAAGCTCGACCAGCAGCAGCTCGAACAGCCTCGAGGCAATCTGAGGACTCGCCGCTGTCGGCTCCAGGAGTTCGCAGAGCATCTCCTGCATGTACCGGCGCACGCGACGGCTGCCACCCGTGCGGAAATGCACGTGACCGCGGTGGTCGGTTTCGTCATTGAGGGCGTTGAGTAGAAATCGCGAGACAGTACCTGCGGACGAAAGGCTCTGATCCAGGCTGCGGCGCAACATCGGCCGCGAGATGACAATGCTCAGCATAATGTCATGCTCACCCAGCTCGCCTATGGCGTGCGGACATGCCGCATCGAGCAGGAGCACCTCATTTTGGGCGAGTGTGAGTTGTGCGCCGTTGACAATCTGCGGCGCGTTTCCGCAATAGACATAGCTGATTTCGACATAGTCGTGCACGTGCTCCGGTACGGGATTGAAACGCGAGTTGCGCACAATTGACAGGCCCTCGGGCATACCTTTTTGATGCAGAGCGCGCATTCGATTGCCGATCTTATGGACGTGATTATCGTCGATTTCCGGCTGAAAATCCCAGTCGAACGCATCGCACCAGTCATAGCGGGCACCCGCGCGGTATGCGCGCTCGCTATCGGTCAGCTCGAGCAAAAGATTGTCTAAACGTGCGATATCCATAGCTCCACCATCGTTGATTTAGTCATATTCTGCCGTGGTTTTGATATTAGCAGGGCAGCGCGGACGACGTACCCTGACTTCAATCGATTTAAAAGGTTGGTTTTAGAGGAGTGGATATGGCAGCATACGGCAACCATGTGCTTCCGTTCTTGTGGCTCAAGGGCGAAGAACGCGAGACGATTACCGAATACTTAGAGCAGATTGCCGGCGCAGACATCCATGAGGTCTGCCTTGAGTCGCGCACGCATCCCGAATTTTGCCGCGACGGCTGGTGGTCCGACCTGCGTTTTATCATTGGCGAGTGCAAGCGCCTGGGCCTTAAGATCTGGCTGCTCGATGATGCCCACTTTCCCACGGGCTACGCCAACGGCGCGCTTGCAGGCGAGGATGTAGACCCCGCGCTCAAGAAGACTGTGCTTAAGCATCACACGGTAACGGTCGTTGGACCCCAGCCGTCCACGACCATCAAGCTCGGCAACCTCATGGATCCCACGGAGCACTTTGTGGGCGCGGCGGGTTTTGACGCTGCCGGCGCATCGCTCGACCTTGAGCTCGCCGTTGAGCAAACCGAGGGCGGCACTCCCGCCTGCCTGCGCTTTGACGCTCCCGCCGGCGTCACCACCCTCGAGCTCTACGTCACCAGCCAAAAGACCGGCTTTCGCGATGAATACATCAACATGGTCGACGCCGATTCGTGCCGCATGCTCATCAACGCCGTCTACGAACCCACATTCACGCATCTGGGTGACGAGTTCGGCAAGACCATTCTGGGGTTCTTTACCGATGAGCCTGGCTTTATGAACGAGAAGGGTGCGACCCTCGAAGACGCTTCTACCAGCAGCTTTATCGGACGCGGTGACATGGCGCTGCCATGGTCGGACGAACTTGCGCGACGCCTGCACGAGGCACTGGGCACAAATTGGCTGAGTGAGCTCCGCGGGCTTTGGACGCGCGACCCCGCCGGCGCTCGGGTCCGCCACACCTACATGGACATCGCCACGCAACTCTACCGTGCGTGCTTTGACGAGCAGATTGGTGACTGGTGCCGCGAGCGCGGCGTTATGCACATTGGCCATGTAATCGAGGACAAGAGCTGCCACACGCGCTTGGGCCAGGGCGCTGGGCACTACTTCCGTGCTGTCGCCGGTCAGGACATGGCGGGCATCGATGTTGTTATTAACCAGCTCGCCCCCGGCATCGACCACGGCCCTTACAGCTACTTCCATGGCGCATGGAACATGGAGTTCTTTACCTACGCGCTTGCCAAACTGGGCTCTTCGGCCGCGTGCCTCGACCCCAAAAAGCAAGGGCGCTGCATGGCCGAGGTCTTTGGCGCCTTTGGCTGGCACGAGGGCTTGCGCGAGATGAAATGGATTGCCGACCACATGCTCGTCCGCGGCGTCAATTGGTTTACGCCGCACGCGTTTAGCATGGCGCCCTTCCCCGATTGGGACTGCCCGCCGCACTTTTACGCGCACGGCAATAACCCGCAGTGGCCGCACTTTGGCCAGCTCATGAGCTATATGAACCGTACGGCAACGCTGCTTTCGGAAGGCTGTGCCACGCGCCCCGTCGCCATCCTGTACCATGCCGATGCCGAATGGGCCGGTAGCGCCATGCCTATCGAGCGCGTGGCGGCAGAGCTCACGCGCGCGCAGATCGACTTTGATTTTGTGCCCGCCGAGGCTTTTGAGGACAAGAGCCGCTACAAGGTTTCGATTGCCGATGGATTGCTTGGTGTTAACAACTGCCACTACCAGGCATTTGTTATGCCCGGTGCTACGTTTATTGGCGCGGAGACGGCAAAGGCGGCGAGATACATGACGGATGCAGGCGTTATGGTGCTTGCCGTCGACGAGGTGCCCGGCGCATTCTACGATTCCGATGGCGCGGTCGAGCTGGGAGGACTCGTCGCAACGCCGCTCGCCGATGTCGCCCGCGCGCTTGCAAGCGCGGGACTGCAGACCGTTGTGCCTGACACACCGCAACCCTGGCTACGCGCACTTCGCTACGAGCGAGCAGGCGAGACCTACGTTATGCTCGTCAACGAGCACCCACGCGAGCACATCGACTGCACGGTTGCACTTGCGACAGGCGAGCGCCTTTGCGGCACGCGGCTCGACCTGCTAAACGGTGCCGAGCCCGTTGCGTTTGACGGTGCGCTGGAGCTCGCACCCTTCGAGAGCTGCATCGTTGTTTTGCAAGCGAGCAACGAGGATGCGCCCGGAGACGGCGTAATCGACGCTGATACATCGCTCGGCCTGCGCATCGAAGGCCCATGGACCGTTGCCCTCTCCCCTGCCGGCAGCAATGGCGCCTTTGGTGAAGCACAAGAGCTCAAACACCTGGGCGACCTTACGGCCGATCTGTTCACCGGCACCTGCGGCACCTACCGATATCATGCGTCGTTTGAGCTGGCCAACGATTGCACCGACGCCACGATCGACCTGGGAGACGTCTACGAAACCGCAACGCTCACGCTCGATGGACGCTCGCTCGGCACACGCATCTGCCCGCCCTATCGTTTTGCCGCCGGCTCACTTTCCGCCGGTGCGCATGAGCTCGCGATCGACGTCATCAACACGCTCGACCATGCGATCCCCGACATCTTCGGTCTCACCGAGCCCGTCGCCCCCAGCGGCATCCTCGGCCCCGTTACCCTTTGCGGGCAAAACCTGCCAAAATAAACCTGTCCCTTTTTGGCAGGTTTGGCGAGTGTGGGAGTTCGCATGGATATCAAACGCAAGATCACCGAAGCGCAGGGCCTCACCCCCACCGAGCAACAGCTCGGCATTGCAGCCCTTGCCATCGGTCAGGACATCCGCGGACTTTCTATTAAGGAATTTGCCGCGCAAACCAACGTTTCGGTCGCGAGCGTACACCGTTTTTGCAAAAAGCTCGGTCTCGAGGGCTTCAAGGATCTCAAGGTCGAGCTTATTCGCTTGGCAACCGAGGCGGGAAACCGCCGCGACGTGGACATCAACTTTCCCTTTGATGCTACGTCCAGCCCCGCGCAGGTTATGGAGCGCATGGAGGGGCTCTACCAGACCACGCTGGCCGAAACGCAGGAGCTGCTCGACCCCACGCAGCTTGACCACGCCGCCAAGCTCATCGCGAACGCCCGACAGGTCGACATCTACACGGGCTCGCACAACCTCTATCCAGCGGGAATGTTCCGCGACCGCCTGCTCTCCGCCGGTAAAAGCGCGACGTGCCACGACGGTGTCGAGGCCCAGGTGCGCACGGCACTCGCCTCGGGTCCCGACCATGCGGCAATCGTCATCTCCTACAGCGGCCTTGCCCCCAACCTCAAGGACATCTTGCCGATCCTCAGCAGCCGGCATGTCCCGGTCATCGTCATCGGCACGCCTTATTGCGCGCGCATTCACCCTGGCTTTGCCGCCTACCTTACGGTGAGTGACCACGAGAGCATGACGCATCGCATCACGCAGTTCGCAAGCCATATCGCCGTGCAATACGTGCTCGATTCGCTCTACAGCAGCTACTTCGCCAAAGACTACGCCCACTGCTCCGAATTCCTGGAGCGCTCGTTTCCCTACACCCGCCTCCCGGGGCTCAAGTAGCGACGAGCGTGGATTTTTGGACGCATATCTAACGAGCGTGGATAATCTCCCACTTTGAGGCCGTCACCGAGCCAAAAACGGGAGATTATCCACGCTCATTCACGACTAGTCATTTAAGAACGTCCCCAATGACTACCCATCCGGAGCAAGACAACGCCGCAAGTAGAGGACGGACAGCGAGCGCCGCCCAGGGCGAACAAGTTGGCATGAAAAAGGCGAGGCATTGGCCTTCTGGTCATGCCTCGCCTTTTGAATGACAAATTGTCGCCCTGGGCGGCGCGCAGCGTCGGTCGGTTACGGCGTTTGGTAAAACGCCGTAACTACTCCTGAGCTCCGTACTGCTCGTAGTAAGCGTCGATGGCGGCCTTGAGCTCGTCGTCGATGACAACTTTGCCGTCGATCTCGTGGTTGTAGAGGGTCTCGACGACCTCGGCCATGGAAACGATGCTCGCGACGGGGAAGCCGTACTTGGCCTCGATCTCCTTCTGCGCGGTGGTCACGCCACCCTTGCCGACCTCCATGCGGTTGAGGGACACGATCAGGCCCTTGATCTCGACGTCGGCAGCAGCCTTGACCTTAGGATAGGTCTCGTCGATGGACTTACCGCTGGTGGTGACGTCCTCGACCATGACCACGCGGTCGCCGTCCTGAGGCTCATAACCCAGCAGGTTGCCCTTGTCGGCACCGTGGTCCTTGGCCTCCTTGCGGTCGCAGCAGTACTTGACCTCCTTGCCGTACAGCTCGTGGTAGGCAATTGCGGTCACGACGGCCAGCGGAATACCCTTGTAGGCCGGTCCAAACAGCACATCAAAGTCGTCGCCAAAGTTATCGTGGATGGCCTGGGCGTAATACTCACCCAGCTTCTTGAGCTGATAGCCCGTCACGTAAGCGCCGGCGTTCATAAAGAACGGGGACTGACGGCCGCTCTTGAGCGTAAAGCTGCCGAACTTAAGAACGTCGGACTCAACCATAAACTTGATGAACTCTTGCTTGTAAGCCTCCATGCGGGCTCCTCTCGTAATCGCGTACGTACCTTCCAGTTTAGCGCAGGCGAAGCATCGATGCGGGCGGTTCGCTCCGGCCTTTATCTTTTTCGACAGCCTCGTTTGGCTCGCGCTACACCAGGCGCATGGCCTCCTGGACAGTACCGTAAAGGTTGGCGTCGTTGCCGAGCTCGGCCACCTTTATCTGCGGCACAGGAATGCCAGCAAGGGTCCCTTCGTAACTCGCGAGGGCCAGCGGCATCTGCGCACGCAGGGCATCGACGAGCTCGGGATGGCACGAGATGCCGCCTGCGATCACAAAGACCTCGGGGTCGAGCACGGCCTGCAGGTTGATGAGCTGTCCGTCAAATGCGCGAGCGTAGCGGTCGAGCGCGCGCTGCGCCGCTATGTCGCCATCCGCGATCCACTCAAAGACGCGGCGGCCGTCCACCGGAGAATCCGCAGGCAGGCCCTTCTCGGCAACGGCGGCATCGCGGAGCGCGCGCCAACCGCCCGAGCCCGCAAAGGAGTTTTCCATGCTCGCGGCAGTCGTGACATCGTTGCGCAAGAAGCTGAACTCGCCTGCAAAGCAGTGCGCGCCGCGCAGGACCTTGCCGTCGATGACGATACCGCCGCCGATGCCCGTGCCAATAGCGAGTACCACGCCAAAACGCGTCCCGCGCAGGGCGCCAGCCGCATACTCACCGAGTGCACAGCACTTACCGTCGTTATTGACGGCAACCGGCACCCCCAGCGCCTCGCGCATGAGCTTTCCCAGTGGGCAGCCGTCCATAAACGTGAGCGCACCGCCGCGATGGATCGTTCCCGTGACATCTCCCTCGTAAATACCGCCGGGTGCGCTCACGCCTACGGCGTTCACGCGCTCGCGGTACGGCTCGACGAGCCCGATCAACGCCGAAACGGTCTCCTCAGCCGTGGTAAAGCCCGTCGGCAGGCTCCCGCGCTCGCGGATGGAAAAATCCTCGCCCAGCACAGCCCATTTAACGGCCGTGCCGCCCACATCGATTCCAAAGAACTCCTGCATATTCGCCCCTCACGTGCCATAGCCCCGAACGCGCATCGCCGCGACCACCACAGGGGCTGCCCTTATGATGGTCGTGCAGCAAATCGCGCCCGGAGCCGATTATCTCTATTATTACGCCTCCACTTTAGTCAGACGAAGCAACATATACTGCTTACTAGGGAGGTCGATGCGGAACTTGCCCTCAAAGGTTCCGGGAAGCTCTTCCTCCGTCATGTCCCATGTGTCCACGACATTCACCTTGTAACGAGCGCCCGCCTCGCCCTCAAACTCACGATACGCCGGACGGTTGAACCCAAAGTACATAAGGACATCGGCAGTCCCGTGGCCATGATCGTTGGACATACAGGTGACATCCCAGGTAAACGTACCGTCAAGGACGCCGACCTCATCGGGCACCCAGTCAAAATCGGCCGGCAGCGCCTCCATGTAGCGACGGCAAAAGCCAATGCGATCGGGCGAATCGCCGTAGAGCTTGCCGCCGTGCGCCCACCACAGCTTGGGTCCGCGGTCGACGTAGGTCTCACCGTGGGTCACATAACCGCCACGCAAACTGCCCTCCCAAAAACGACGTACGAGTTCCTGAGCGGTCAGGTTACCCCAGCCCCAGTTGATGTTGCCCTCATAGCCGACCTCGTCGATCAAAACCGGCTTGCTATACTGCGCGCGCAGCATGGTGACGTCCTCGGCTGTGTTCTTGAGGTCGCACCTCTGGTAGCTCACGTGCGTAATCCACGGATGACTGTGGTCAAAGATCTCACGGCAATTGTGGATACTGCGCAGATGACCATACGGGTCGTTCGCCATGATGATACGGGCATAGCGGTCCCAGTCCTCGGCCGGCTTCCACGGCATAAGGTCCCACTCATTGGCAAGGCTCCACCAAATGTTCTTGTATGCCGAGAAGCGACGAGCGACATACGTCAGGTAGAAAATATCCTCCTCGCGCGTCATACGAGAGAAGCCCCAGTCCTCAGGCTTGTCATACGGATGCAAAACGATGAGATCCGCCTGGATGCCCAGCTCGTCAAGCTGCTCGATGCGGTGCTCGAGGTTTTCCCAAAACGGCTCATAGAAGCGAAAATGGTCGAAATCGCCCTTCTCGCCTTCATAGGCATACATCGCTGGGTCCTCAACGTTATAGTCGTAGAACTTGGGGAAGACGCACATGCGGATCTTGTTAAAAGGTGCCTCTGCGAGCGTCTCGAGCGTCTGCTCCTGCAGCTGAACATCCTGGTTGGTCCAGGCATAGCATGTGGTGCCAAAGGGCAGGTAGCGCGTTCCATCCTCGTAGGCAAAGTTGAAATCCTCGTCAGTAATGAACGGAGCTCCGTGGGCGAGCACATCCTTTGCCAGCAGCACGCGACCATGATTGGCGCCCGTGGCGGGCACGGCCTCAAAAGAGCCGGCGGCACCATCGAGCTCGGGGTCATTGGAGCTCACCGTGTAGTTCCAGACACCGGCACTCTCGGGCATAAAGTTGATTCCGTAGCAGCCATTGCCCTTGTAGAAGCCATGGACCTCAAAGCTGTCCTGGCCATCCGCGCGGTCAAATCGCGCCGACAGCTCGACTTCGACATAGGGATTGCCGGCCGCAGTGCCCGCGAGCTCGAGCTTAAACACCTTGTACTGCTCGACGATAGTCATGATAACGCCTCCAAGTTAAGCGATTGAATAGTCGGAGTCCGTCGGGCAACACGAACGCAGCCCGACGGAATGAAAGAGAGTGGCAAATTACTTGGCGCTCTTGATGAGCATGATGGACACATAGCCCACGGCGATGAGCACGATGGAGATTGGGAACGCCATGAAATAGGAGCCAGTGGCGACAACGATTGCCGAGGTCACGATGGGACCAAGGATCTGACCGATGGTGTTGGCGATATTGAGGATGCCCAGGTCCTTGCCGGCGTTCTCCTTATCGGGCAGAACATCGACATTGAGCGCCTGGTCCACGGAAGAGTAGATACCGTAGCCAAGTCCGGCGAGCAGAGCAAATCCGTACATGCCGATAACGGACTTAAGTAGCCAGGGCAGGGCGATACCGATACACATCATAATCGTTGCGACGAGGATGATAGGCTTGCGGCGGCCGATCTTGTCGGAGATGGCGCCCGAGGTAAGCGAGGCGACAAGCGACACGACCATGATCACGACGGACATACTCGAAAGAACTGCGCCGGCTTCTGCCACGGGAAGACCGATGTACTTCTCGAGGATATAGAGCTGATAGCCGTTGATGCAGAAGTAACCGAAGATGAGGAGCAGACGGCCAAAGAGCGCCAGATAAAAGTCGCGGCAGTTCTTGGTGGGCGGAACGAACATGAGCAGCAGCGACTTGAGATTGAGCTTCTCAGACTGCTCGCCCTCGTCAAGAGCGGCAGACTTCTCGCGCGGCCAAATGATGACGGCGAGGATGCCGGTCAGCAACCAAGAGACCGTGCCGATGATAAAGCCAGGAACTGGGTTGGAGAGGAACTGCGTACCGATGATGGTGCCAATCGACTGGCCGGCCGTTGCGCCGCCGCCATAGAATGCGGAGAGCGTGCCGCGCTTGTTAAGCGGGATGCGGTCGGAAAGCACGGCAACAGCAGGGGCAAGCATGCAGTTGAGGCCAATCTGCAGCACGCACCAGGAGGCGACGATCATGGGAAGTGTGGTCGCGACCGAAGTGCTCCAGAAAGCACAGCCGCAGATAAAACCGCCGAGAACGATAAACGGCGTGCGCTTGCCAAAGCGGCTGTGGCAGTGGTCGGAAAGCGCGCCGAAAACGAGATTTGAGAACAGGGCGAAGATCGAACCGACCGAGTTCATCGCCGCGAGAATTGCCTCGGGCTGGCCAATATTAAGGCCGTTAAAACGCTCGGGGAACAAGACGTTGGAGCCGATTGTTCCCGACATCATCCACATGATTCCGAAGATGATAAAGCCGATCATAAAGCGCCATGTCTCGGTTTTGGTCATGGGCTTTCCGGTATCGGGGGCGATGGCGTTCTCGTCAATCGCCGCGGCGGTTTGATTTGCCATGGAATAGATCCTCTCTGTGATGGAATGCGCGAGGGCGCTCGTGCACCAAGGGTCAAGGGGTCAAACCCGCTGGATGCGGCGGCCGTGGAATGGGGTACGGCTGCTCGCGAGCGTCTGTTGAGTTGTTACTTACTAACTAGTAAGTAACTCCACGACCTGTATAGTACGCTTACTAAGTACTTAGTAACCTATAAGAGCGGTAAACGGTTGTTTTGAACCGCTGAACGGCTGAGGTAAGCTATGGGGGTATACAAAAGGCATTTGGCGGCAATACTCGAGCCGCCCTAAATAAGGCAGCGCGATTTATATGGACACTCAGAAAACTCCCACACCCGCGGCAAAGAAACGCAGCGCTGCGGCGCAGGAACGCCTTGACCAGATTGTTTCGGCGGCCGTGCGGCTTATCAACGCGCGCGGCTTTAACGGCATGTCGCTCCAGGCGGTAGCCGACGAGGTGGGCATCACCCAGGCGGGCGTGCTGCACTACGTGGGCAGCAAGCACGGGCTTTTGGTCGAGGTGATCCGTCGCTATTACGATCGCAGCTCAACCTTAGACGACTATCTCTCCCTCTTTCATCCTGGCGGGGCATTTGAGGGCCAGAGCCCCAAGATTCCCGAATACTGCCGTCTGCTCGTGGCGGAGAACAACAGTCAGCCCGAGCTCGTCATGCTCTTCCAGATGCTCAATACCGAGGCCATGAGCACGGAGAGCCCCCTGCACGAGTATTTCAACGACCGCTCGCGCGGAGTTATCGAGCCCGAGCCCGATGTTAACTGGAGCGTTCCCGAGGGAATCGACGCCACCGAAGCCATCTCGTGCGCGCTGGCGGCGATGTACGGATTGGAAGGCCGTTGGGTGGCGCGACCCGACGAGATCGACTATCCCGCCGAGTGGTCTAAGTTCGAGGACATCCTCTTTCCCCTTCCCCTCTGGGAGGGCTACCGTTAAGAGCGGCGGTATGCAATCGCCATTACCAACCGCAACGGCTGTGTCGATACAAAAAGGCCCGGGCTACCACCCGGGCCTTTTCTCTTGCGTTATTCCGTTTTCCTTAACGCGCCGGCGAGACCACGAGCAGCGCGTCGTGCTCAAAGGGATGCTGGGCCACGCGCACGGTGCCGTCACCGTTGTCGCGGACGGGCAGCTTGGCGATGCGCTTGTCCTCCATGTCGAGGACCGTCGCCGTCCAGTCGCGCGCACCGTCGAGCTTAAACTTGAGCGCCGTGGTACGCGGCAGGTACGTGACGACGCGATCGCCAACGCGCGCCACACGAATGGCCTCGCGCGCGTCATCGAGCAGCTCCTGCGCCGGAACCACGGCAAGTGCGTCATCGCCAGCCGTAGCGCCCAGGCCGGCAAGCACATGCTCGATCGCGCCAAAGTCCCAAACGCCCGCAAACTGCAGGCACTCCTGCCAGCGGAACGGCATATCGAAGCCCTCGCCCAGCACCGAGCCCTGGCTCTTGCTGGTCTGCCAGTTCCAAACGCCGTGCGCGCCATAGGTCACACCTGCACTGGCGCCGGCGAGGATCGACGACCACACGCTCGCGCGGCAGTCCTGCGCGGTGAACCGCCAGTACACGTTGCGCGAGGCGCCCATCTGCTCGTAACAGGGCTCGGAGTTGACCATCGGCTTTTTGGGATAGTTGGCGATAAAGTCCTGCGGCAGGCGCCAGGCCTCGGGCTGGCCCTCGTAGTTGTGGCCGGGCTGGAACATGTAGAAGTCCAGGCGGTCCAGGTACTGCAACGGAATGGTGCGGTTGCCGCGGTTGATATGCATGGTGCGCAACGCTTCGGGCGCGCGCTTGACAACTTCGTCGAGGGCATCCTCGTAATAGGCGATCGCCTCGTCGCTGGTAAAGTCGGTATCGCCCGTCACCACATAGACGGGGTCGAACTCGCCCAGGTTCTCGACGACGCGGGCAACGTGGGCACGGACCTCCTCGCGCGGCATAACCTCGGCACCGCAACGCTCAGCAATCTTGGCGCCCCAGGTACCGGGCACGTAGTTGCACCACATAAGCACGAGTGCCGGACGAATGCCGTGCTCGACGGCAGCGCGGCACATGGCAGCAGCACGGTCCCAGTACGCCTGGTTGGGACGGGACCAATCAAAATGCACGCCGTCCTCGCTGGCATAGGGCCAAATGCCCAGATCGGGACAGCAGCGGTCCCACTGCGGCAGCGTGTTGATCTGCAGCACGTTCATGCCCTGCTCGGCGCGACGGGTCAGATAGTAGTCCCAATCGGCCTCGGTAATGCTCGTAAACGCGCTCCAGCACGTATCGGCAAACCAAAAGAACGGTTTGCCCTCGCACAAAAAGCCGTCCTGACGACCGTTAACGGTCAGCTTTCCCAAACTCATCTGCATGCCCTTTCGTTTGATAAAGGAGTTGCGAACCGGCAGATTCTTTCGCGGTAACCCCGCGCGAAAGCCCCTGGCGCTTAGCAAGCCCCGGCGAGTAGGCGCCGCGCGCCCCCAATCAGTCTACCTTGTAAGAAGGGCCCCGCCGGGCTTGCGCCTGACGGGGCCCTGTCGTGTAGGTAAGGTCGTATGCGTCCGAATGGTTTGGCCTTAGGCCTCCATCTCGGCGAGCTCCTCCTTGGAGAAGCCAGTGGCAAAGACGACGGCAGCGGCGATGACAAAGGAGATTGCCATACCGACGATAGCCCAGACGGTGTTCATCTGGCCACCCTGCAGGTAGTTGGTGAAGACCAGGAAGTTGGAGGCACCGCCGGCCAGGTAGTAGGTAACACCCATGAGGCCGGAGAACACAGCGCCGATAGCACCACCGATAAACATACCGAGCATGGTGCGACGGAAGCGCATGAGGATACCGAAGAGTGCGGGCTCGGTGACGCCGCCGGCGATGGCGGAGATGACGTAACCCAGAGCAAGACCCTTCTCGTCGGGGTTCCTCATCTTGAGGAAGGCACCGAAGGCGCAGCCCCAGACAGCGGCCATAGCGCAGTTGGTGGAAACGAAGACGAAGGGATCGTAGCCGGCAGCGATGATCTGAACCTGAGCGAGCAGGATGACGGGCATGTGCATGCCGCAGACCACGAAGAGCTGCCAGAAGGCGCCGAGGATGGCCATGACGATCAGGATACCGATACCGCCAAGGTCAGCAAGACCAAAGAGGGCGTTGGCGATGAGGCTGCCGATCTCGTTGCCGATCGGGGCAAGGACGATGAAGGCGATGGGGATGGTGACGATCATGGTGCAGAACGGCGTGAAGACCGTGGACAGCACGTCGGGCATGACCTTCTTAAAGAACTTCTCGACAAAGTACAGGACCGGCACCGAGAGGATGATCGGCAGGACGGACTGCTGGTAGTTGGCAGCGGCGATCTGGATGCCGTAGACGGAGATGATTCCGCCACCCTCCTGAGTCGCGACACTCACGACGGACGGGGCCATAAGAGCACCGCCGAGGAGCATGCCCAGAACCGGAGAGGCGCCGAGCTTCTTAGCAGCGGCATAGCCCAGGTAAATGGGGATAAAGGTAAACGTGGCCTCGTACAGGGTGGTGTAGAGGAACGTGTAGGTCGGATCGGTATCGGAGAGAACGCCGAGCATAGTGGGACCGAGGACCGCGGCGATGGTGCGGAACAGACCGCCGGCCATGAGCAGCGGGATCAGCTGGGTCATGGAGCCCGACAGATAGTCGAGGATGATGTTGGGCAGGTTCTTGAGCTCGAACTTCTCCTTAGGAGCGTCGAGGTTCTCGTCGACCGCGGCACCCTGCTTGACGCCGGACATGGCGACGAACTCGGCGAGCACCTTGGGCACGTTCTGGCCGATGATGACCTGGAGCTGGCTGCCGGCGAACTGGCAACCCAGAACACCCTTGACCTTCTTGATCTTCTCCACGTCGGCCTTGCTGTTATCCTTGAGCGTCAGACGCAGGCGCGTCATGCAGTTGGTGGCGACGGCAACATTCTCCGCACCGCCCACGAGCTCGAGGACATCGGTGGCAATCTGCTTGTTATCTACTGCCATGGGACCCCTCCCCATATCATCGTGTGCCTACCCGTTTGGACGTAGGCACGCCTTTGACCCGGCGACTATAACCCCTTACGGCTGCCGAGCCCTTGGATACGCTGTCGTAAACAATCTGTTTACTGAACGTTTACAGCACTTAGTTTACACGCAGCGTTGAATTTGTGGCAGTTTTGCCGTTTGCAGTCCGGTGAACGGTAGGAAATCGGGGGTGAGCGTATCTGAACGGCGGTAAATCGTCTCTTTGCCTATGTATTGATATATGGCTATTTACGTGGGATTTTACTTTGAGCGGCCTCTCAATAGCCTGTTAGCTCATCAATAAAACCCCAGATAGAAACTACTAAACATATGTTTAGTAGTTCACTGCGTGTTCGATTATGCCGTTTACCGAGTTCATCTGCTTGTTCCACAACTCTGCATTAAACTAAACATGTTTAGATTGTATTGCCGCGATTGTTTAGCACGCGCGGCGCAAGGGAGGCAGCTCATGGAACTCAGATCGTGTACCTACGCAACCGTCACCACCTTGGGTGACTTTGGCCCCTGGATCAGCAAGGTCGTTCTCGACCTACCCTGCACCGTGCGCGCCAACGATGTCGATGCAAACGCTTTCCATATATATGTAGAGCGTCACGAGCGCACGGGCGAGGTCCTGATGCGCAAGGAGCACGGCGCCGACCATGCCGCGCCCTCCGTGGGTTACATCGACGTTCTCACCGCGTATCCGTGTGACGAGAACGGCCGCAAGCTCGCCGTGGGCACCCATGTGGCACTCGAGGTCGCCGAGCAGCGCCTGACCAAAAAGATCGAAGGCGGCGTCATGGGCTCGCGCATGCTCGATGACCAGCTGCACGTCACGCAGCTCGCGGCTCTTCCCGGCAACGACGGCGACGACCCCACCTGCGGCCTGGTCTTCGATACCTGTCGCGGCGACATCTGCCCCGCGCTCAAGGGCTGGAGCAATGCCGTACAAAAGACCGCCGTCAATGGCATCGCGCTCGAGTACGGCTTCTTTGAGCCCAACTTTAAGGCAGAGGACTCAGCCTGCTTCAATCCCTTCGCGCCCGAGACCACGGTCGTGCCCCAAAAGGCCCCGCTCGTGGTGTACCTGCACGGCGCCGGCGAAGGCAAGGGTGCCACGCAGGGCGAAGGTGCCACGCGCGCCTATATCGGCAACCGCGTGACAGCAATTAGCCAGGCGCAAATCCAGCGCTACTTTGGCGGCTTTGCCTGGGTGCTCGTGCCGCAGTCGCCCACGTTTTGGATGGACAACGGCATCGAGCAGCTCGGTCGCTCCAACCAGAGCATCTACTCCCCCGTGCTCAAGGCGCTCATCGACGAGTTTGTCGCCGAGCACGCCGACCGCATCGACACCGACCGCATCGTGGTCGCCGGTCTTTCCAACGGCGGCTTTATGACCCTGCGCCTGTGCGCCGACTACCCCGATTTCTTTGCCGCGGGCCTTCCCTGCTGTGCCCCGTGGTATAACGCCACGGACGAGGACGTAGCCGCGCTCGCCAAGACGCCGCTGTGGTTTACGCACTCCAAGGGCGACGAGCTCGTGTCTCCGCAACAGACCGTGCTGCCGCTCACGGCGCGCCTGCGTAACGCCGGAGCCAACGTGCACCTCACCTACTTTAGCCATGTCGAGGACCTAACCGGTCGCTATCGCGAGGCCGACGGCTCGCCTAAGAAGACGTTCAACCACGGCGTGTGGATCCACCAATTCAACGACCTGTGTTATCAAGACTTCGACGGGGGCAACGTACTCATCGACGGCGAGCCGGTGGGCTGCTGGGAGTGGTCGGCCAGGGTCGACCGCTAAGCCCTCCCATCGCGGGGACTGGGGTTTAGTCTTGCAAACGTCCTCGGGCATGCATGGGCTGGCGCTTTGCGCTTCGCGCTGCGCCTGCCCATGCCCCCTGCGGAATGTTTGCAAGACTAAACCCCAGTCCCCGCTGCGTTGACGTTGCTGTGATCCTGGCCGGGCGCTTCCGGCAGCACGCCGGGTCGGTGGCGATGGGGGCGTGGGTCCCGTCTTGCCTCGCGCGTAACTGGCTGAATTGATTTTGATTGGAGCTGCTCCTATGTCCCAGAATTTGACTCGGGTGATTGTTACCACTGATATGGAAGTCGATGATATGAACTCGCTCATTCATTTGGCTCTGTATCTTAATGTGCTTGATGTTCAGGCTGTGGTGTATACGGCTTCGCAGTATCACTTTCTTGGGGATGGGGTCCATACGCTCGGTGAGGTGAATTCGCATTGGCGGACTAAGGGTCGTCGCTCTTATGAGTGGGATGTTGTGCCTCATGATCCCGATCCGCTGGCCGGCGGGCTTCGTGAGTATCGGCCGTTTCCCGAGCATTGGATTGAGAGTCTCTGGAGTAATGAATATGCCCAAGCTTGGCCGCAGTTGCAGGCGAATGCGGACGCTGCCGGTGAGCCGCCGTATCCCACGCCTGCCCAGATGATCGAGCGCACCTTTGTGGGAAATGTTGCCTTTGAGGGTGATGTGGCCGAGGAAACTGAGGGGTCTCGCGTAATTGCGCAGGCAATTTTGGATGATGACCCGCGTACATTATGGCTGCTCAGCTGGGGTGGCATGAACACCATTGTTCGCGCCCTCATGAGCATTGCCGAGCGGTATCGCGCCATGCCCGAATGGCCCGCCGTGCAGCAGCGGGTCCATCAGAAGGTGCGCGTGATGGGCGTTGCCGATGGCATAGGGCAGGACAACTCATGGCTCGACCATGGACGCGAGCTCTTTCCCGAGCTCATCTTTTGGCGTGTGCCCTATATGTATGGCGGCTATGTCGACGCCAAGATGGCGCAGCCCGATTCGCTGCCACTGTTTAAGGCTCCTTGGCCCGAGCAAAACCTCACGCAGGAAAACGGCCCCCTTATGGCGCGCTATATGCTCTATGGCGACGGCAAGGTCTACGAAAACGAGCCCGAGCGCTTTCAGTTTGGCAAGCATGCCCGTCTGGATTGGGGTCTAGAAGGCATGCCCGCGATGCAGTTTGAGCGCGGCGACTTTATGGCCGAAGGCGACAGCATGACCTACATTCCACTACTGCCGTTTGGCCTGCGCGGTATCGATGACCGCAACTTCGATACACTGCTCGGCCGTATGTTTCTTGATGGGCATCCCGATTCGGACGCGCCCGCCGGTTTTGCCGCCATCGGCACGCCCATAGACGGCAACCCCAATCCCTACCTGCGCGCCTATCAGGAAGACTTTGCCGCCCGCGCGCAATGGTGCGCCCATGATCCGGCAGCGTGTTCGCATCCGGCACATGTTGCCGAGGTCACGACCGACCGCAGCGCCGCAGCCGGTGAGCGTGTCGTCCTTGCAGCGGCCATCGTCGACCCCGACGGCAAGGGCTTTGATGCACATTGGGATGTCGCCGTGGACCCGTCGAGCTATACAGGCGCGCAGGATCTTTCGCTGTGGCAGGAATGCACGGTGAGCACCGCTTTTATCGTGCCCGCCGACGCGCAGCCCGGCGACCGCTTCGTGCTCACCCTTACCGTGCAGACGCGCGCCGAGCGCCCCTGCAGCCGCTACACCCAGGTTGCCGTGACCGTGGCATAGCAAGGACGGCGCCCACATTCGGCATGGAGCGTCCCCAACTGCCACTCATTTAAGTGCGTCCCCAATGAGTGAGTACGCCCCCCAATGAAAGCCCCATCGACTAGTCGAAAATGGGCCATGTGTCCCAGTTGTGGAGACTCGTTGAGCCATCTGGGTATCGTGAAAGATCGCTCACTCCCCCATCATCAAAAGTGACACACGCTACCTGTTGATGGGAGGCAACCATGGGCTTCTTTGACAAGATGTTCGAGAAGAAAGAGTGCGCGATTTGCGGTACCGAGCTGGGACTTTTGGGAAAGACCAAGATCAGCGAAGGCTACCTGTGCAAAGAGTGCGCCGGTAAGCTCTCCCCCTACTTCCACGGCTATCGCTCCAGCACCGCGGACGATATCCGCGAGCAACTCGCCTACCGCGAGGCCAATGCCGAGCGCCTGGCCTCGTTCAACCCCACGCGCACGCTGTCTGCTGGGCGCACCAACATCATGCTCGACGAAGACGCGGGTCTGCTGATCATTACCTCGCAGAGCCGCTGGCGCGACGCCAATCCCGACATCATCGAGTTCTCACAGGTGCTCGGCTGCGATATGGATATCGACGAGCATCGCACCGAGATCTATCGCGAGACCAAAGATGGCGAGCGCGAGAGCTACAACCCGCCGCGCTACGACCTGGATTACGACTTTAACCTGACCATTCACGTCAACACGCCGTACTTTACCGAGATCAACCTGCGCGTGAACGACTCCACCATCGATCAGCGCGGTTCCATCGAATACCGAGAGGCCAAGCGCCAGGCAACCGAAGTTCGCGACGCCTTGGTGCAGCTGCGTCAGGAAACGCGCGACAGTGTCGTGGCCGCCAAGGCTCCCAAGACCGCGGTCACCTGCCCCTTCTGCGGAGCCACCACCATTCCCGATGCCAGTGGGCGCTGTGAATACTGCGGCGGCGCCATCGGCGCATAGCCTCCGGCAGCGAAAGGACCGATCATGGCCTTCGAGAGCGTCAACTATCAGTGCCCCGCGTGTGGCGGCCCCCTGCATTTTGCCAGTGCCGAGCAAAAGCTCGTCTGCGACTACTGCGATTCGCGTTTTGAAGTCGAAGAGGTCGAGGCCCTCTATCGCGAGCGCCAGGACAAGGCAGACGCCAAAGCCGACGCCGCAGCGGCGGCGCCCAAGCCCGCGACCGACGCTGCGGTGCAGGAGCTCGCCCAAAACGCCGGCTATATCTGCTCGTCGTGCGGCGCCGAGCTAATCTCGGATGGCACCGTCGCCGTTACCACCTGCCCGTACTGCGGCAACCCCGCCGTGGCACCCGGTCAGCTCTCGGGCGACTTCTCACCCGACCTGGTGATTCCGTTTAAGCTCGGCCGCGACGACGTTATGGCCGCGCTCAAAGAGCACTACAAGGGCAAGATCCTGCTGCCCAAGAGCTTTGTCACCGGCAACCACATCGACGAAGTCCAAGGCGTTTACGTGCCGTTTTGGCTTTACGGCGCCCGCGTGGACGGCGAAGTGTACTTTGATGCGACCAACGAGACCGTGACCGAGGAATCCGACCGCACCGTCACGACCACCGACCACTACGACGCCTACCGCAAGGGAAACATCTCGTTTAAGCGCGTGCCCGTCGACGGATCGTCCAAGATGCCCGACGGCCACATGGACGCCATCGAGCCGTTTGACTACGATGCCCTGCGCCCGTTTTCGGTCGCGTATATGCCCGGCTACATCGCCAACCGCTACGACGAGGACTGCGAAACCTGCAAGGCACGCGCCGAACGCCGCATGGAGGAAAGCACGATCTCGGCCCTGCGCGAGACCGTCGTCGACGAATATGACGATGCCACGGTCGAAAGCAAGCAGCTCGACTACACCTGGGAAGACAGCGACTATGCCCTGTTCCCCGTGTGGATGCTTTCCACCTCGTGGAACGGCAAGAGCTACCTGTTTGCCATGAACGGCCAAACCGGCCGTATGGTCGGCGAGCTTCCTTGCTCCAAGCCCAAGCTCGCTATCGCCTCGGTGCTGTTCTTTGTGATCGGATTTGTCCTCTCCCAGATCCTCTTCATGGGTGAGAACGCCTTCGACCCGGATTACCTCGCCTTTGACATCGAGGGCATCCTCATCAACATCGTCGCGCCGCTGATCATCGTGGTCATTGCGGACGTGCTGCTGGTGGGCCAGCTCAAGACGGCCAACGAGGCCACCCACGCCGATTGCTACTGTGGCGAGCTCGACCTGACCGAGAAGCACGACACCTTCAGCCACACCGAGACCACCGTCGTCATGAAGGACGACAAGGACGACTAACCATCCTGACCAATACCACCCGGCCTTTGACGAGAAAGGAAGATCACCATGGGACTCTTGAAAGCTGGATTGGGAGCTGCCGGCGGCGTCATGGCCGACCAGTGGAAGGAATTTATCTACTGCGAATCGATGCCCGCTGACGTCTTGGCCTGCAAGGGCAGCAAGCGCACCGGCGGCCGCAGCTCCAACACGCGCGGCGAGGACAACGTCATCTCCAACGGCTCGGTCATCGCCGTCAACGACGGCCAAGGCATGCTCGTGGTGCAAAACGGCAAGATCATCGAAGTCGCGCTGGAGCCCGGTGAGTTCGTCTTTGACACCGGCAGCGAGCCGAGCGTCTTTAGCGGCAACCTGGGCGATTCCATCAAGGAGACCTTCGCCAATATCGGCAGCCGCTTTACCTTTGGTGGCGACGCGGGCAAGGACCAGCGCGTCTACTTCATCAACACCAAGGAGATCATCGGCAACAAGTACGGCACCGCCTCGCCCGTGCCCTTCCGCGTGGTCGATAACAACATCGGCCTGGATGTCGATATCTCTGTGCGCTGCAACGGCGAGTATTCGTACCGTATCACCAACCCGCTGCTGTTCTACACCAATGTCTGCGGCAATGTGACCGATAGCTACACACGCGACAAGATCGACAGCCAGCTTAAGTCCGAGCTGCTCACCGCCCTGCAGCCTGCCTTTGCCAAGATATCGGAGATGGGCATTCGCTACAGCGCCATCCCCGGTCACACCACCGAGCTCGCCCGCGCGCTCAACGAGGTCCTCTCGGCCGATTGGCGCGACCTGCGCGGCGTCGAGATCGTGAGCTTTGGCGTCAACTCCATCGCCGCCTCGCAAGAAGACGAGCAGATGATCAAGGACCTGCAGAAGGCCGCAGTCATGCGCGATCCCACCATGGCAGCTGCCAACATCGCCAGTGCCCAGAGCGACGCAATGCGCGCGGCAGCGGCCAACCCCAACGGCGCGATGGCAGGCTTTATGGGCATGGGCATGGCAGGCGGCATGGGCGGCATGAACGCCAGTCAGCTGTTCGCCGCCGGCCAGGCACAGCAACAGGCCGCCCCACAGCCGGCTCCGGCGTCCGCACCCGCCCCGGCTCCTGCCGCTGCCCCCGCGGCCGGTACGTGGACCTGCAGCTGCGGTGCCACCAACACCGGCAAGTTCTGCCCGGAGTGCGGCAGTCCCGCACCCGCCCCGGCACCGGCCAAGTGGTTCTGCCCCAACTGCGGCAGCGAAAACGGCGGCAAGTTCTGCAGCAACTGCGGAACGCCCAGGCCCTAGCCCCTCTATCTGGTAATTGGCGGGGGATCCGCCACCCCCGCATTTGCTTCTATGGGTTTCGTTCGATAAAGGAGGACACCATGAAGACAACGTTCAAAAAGTCCGTACTCGCATTTCTGACATGCGTCCTTGCGCTCGCCTTTGCCCTGACGGGCTGCAGTGGCGGCGGCAAAGACCCCAAGGCCAACTTCGTCGGCAGCTGGGAACTCTCGGGTGGAACCGTGGAGGGCGAAGAGCTGACCGATGAGTACATGAAGATGCTCGAGGATTGGGGTGTCCACTGCGTCCTGATTCTCGATGAGGACGGTACAGGTGCCCTCGACCTGTTCCTTGAAGTCGTCGACCTTAAATGGGAGGCAAAGGACGCCACCACCGTAACCATCACCGCCGAAGACGAGTCGCATGACATGAAGCTCAAGGACGGCAAACTCATCCTCGAAGAAGATGACGGCAATCTTGTCTTTACCAAGTCCGACAAGGACCTGTCCGGTACGGTGAAGAAGGATCGCGAGGCGGCCGAGAAGGAAGAGGAGATCGATGAGGCCGTCGAAGACGACGATGTCCAGAATGTCGAAATCTCCCCCGCCGTCACCGTCGCCGATGACGATCTGTGCACCATCACCATCACCGAGAAGTTCAAGGACGACTGGGGCGACATCGGTTTTGTCGTCAACATCACCAACAAGAGCGACAAGGACCTAACCTTCTACGCTCCTTCCGGCAAGACCAACGTCAACGGCACCATGAAGGAACCCTGGTTCTCGGCTCACCTGATGCCCGGCACCAGCGCCACCGAGGAATTCACGTTCTCGAGCGGCGAGCTTGACAGCCTTGACGACCTGGTCAATACGACCATCGGCATCGACGCCTACCTGACCGATTCCTACGAGGACGTCGCTTCTTACAGCGCAACCATCGCGTAACGGCACGTAACATCAGCCGCGGACTGGCGGACACATCCGCGCACATGCCAGGCGGGACCGCAGGGGATAATCCTGCGGCCCCGCCGCTTTATGCCAACAGCACTGCCCATACAAGCAGGCCGCCCGCCATTTTTAGATACGAAACGGCGGGCGGCCTATCTTTACGGCGCCAGAACACGGATGAGCGCGTCGATTACGGGCGCTCCATATTGGGGACGATGCTGCCTTCGGTCACCGCATGCACGGCAAGACGCATGATGTTGTCGTAGCCAGTCTTGCTCAGGATCTCCGAAATGCGGCGCTTGATGGTGCCCTCGCTCATAAACAGCTCGGCCGCGATCTCGCGACGACTTTTGCCCTCGCAGGCAAGGCGCAAAATCGATAGCTCGACATCGTCGAGGGCCGCCGTGCCCGAAAAAATGCTCTCGGGCGGCTTGGGAAACGTGCAATAGCCCGCCAGCGTGGAGCGCATCACAGCGAACAGCTCGTCGATACCGACGTTCTTGTACACAAAGCTATCGACGCCCGCCTCGCGAGCCTGATCGACAAAGGTGATCTCGGGCATGCCCGTCATGATAATGATGCGACACTCGGGCAGCTGCTCCTTGATGCGCGCCGCCGCCACGATGCCGTTTGAATCGTGTTCGGTGCACACGTCCATCAGTATCATGTCCGGGCGCTCCCTGAGTGCGACGCCCAAGGCCTCGGAGGCATCGGCAATCGCGGCGACGACGGTCATATCGGGCTGGTCACCAACGGAGCGTGCCAGGCTCTCGCGCAGAATGGCCTGGTCTTCGACTATAAGAACGCGGATCATGAGCTTCTCCTTTGGGACGTGTCGTTGGCGTTAAGCGGAATGGACACCGCAAGCGTAAAGGGCGGGGCGGCGTGGACCTCTAGGCTGCCACCCAGATCTTGTGCGACATGCCTCATACCTGGGATACCCGTTCCCTCGCGATACGATACGGGGGCCGGGGACCCGTCGTTAGAAATCGTCATGCGCGCGACGGCTCCAGCATCCGCCCCCTCCTGCCACAGACGCACGTGGACCCGATGTGCCTGCGCATGCTTGGTGGCATTGGTCGAGGCCTCGCGGATAATCTGCAAAAATGCGGCGGCGACACGCGCGTCCTCGGGCAGCACACCCTCAACATCGATCTGCACACTCACCAGGCCAAAAGCATGGACGATATCACCCAGCTGCTCTGCAGGCTCGCTGGCACCGCCACTGCGCAAATCGGCGGCGATTGAGCGCAGCAACGGGTCAATCTGCTCGAGCGACTCATCGTCCAGACGTCCCTCCTCCAAATAGCGATGGAGAATGGACAGGCGCTGCCCGATCACGTCGTGCACGCGGGCACGCATACGTAGGTAGGCCGCATTGTCGGCAACCTTTTTAACTTCTTCGATCTGGGCCTGGAGCTCTTGGCCCGCAAGCTCAAGCAGGTGGTTGGCTTGCGCCAGGCGGTCGTAGGCGTGTGCGTATTCCGTCACGTCCAGGCCGACGACGCGCTCGAACGGACGGCCCGAGACCGTAGCGGAGTCACGCACGAACAGACGAATCTCGGAAGGAGAGATCTCGACCACGGCGCGATCCCTACCAAAGCGATCAAGGTCGATATGGGCGCGATTAGTGCTGCTTTCGGGCATTTGCATGCTAAGTTTGCGCAGGTCGTTCCACGTGCTGCTCATGTCGCCCAGATCGGTGGGCATATGGAGCTCTACGAGGTTTTTGCGCATGCAGCGGTTCATGAGCAGCGGACGGCCCCTCGGGTCTAGATACAGGATGCCCACGGGAATCACGTTGATGGTCTCGATCGTCGAGAACATGGTGATATCCTCCTGGCGGTTACGGACGTCCATCAAGAGCGCCGCGATGGAGCGGAACAGGAAGAACGCCCCCTCCGTGATAAGGACAACGGTCCACGCCGAGCCCATGGCAAAAACCACCGGTGGTGTAACGGCGACAACAAGCAACAGTTCGGCCAGCATGACGAGGCGACGATAGTGCACCATAAGTACCACGCCATAGGCAAAGATTGCGGCATTGAGCCACAACGCTCCGCCCATTGCCCTGGCGCAAACGTCAAGCGGCGCCACCAGATACGAGCCAGACGACGCGAATAAGATGAGCGCCGAAACCACCAGGTGAAGCACAAGGCTCGCCTCGTAGGCGCAAATCACCTTACGGTTATAGGGCGAGCGGCGCGATGCGATGAGCGGGACGTGGATCGTCTGCAGGCACGCAGCCAGGGCAAAGACAACATCGAGCGCAACGATTTGGGGAAGAACGAGCGAAATCTGCATCGTCACTCACCCGCCCTCGGCATCAAGACAATCATGTGCAGCTGGCCGGGCTCGCCCTCAAGGCGGCATGCCACGTTGCGCCCTTGCAGAGCGCTTTCGAGCTCTTGCGCAGCGAGCGTCTGCGAAAGATCTTCATCATCGTTGGAAAAAAGCGTGGCGCGCAGCTCGACACTGCATCGGTCATGGTCGCCCAAGTGATACATAAGCGCCGGATGGTCGGTGGTGTAGGCAAAAAACGCAAAGTCATACACGCAGTCGTACAGGGCGCTTACCGTACTGGCGTGCAACGGGCGCCGTATGGCGATAATCGAGGCGCAATCGACATCGATGGTGCGCAGGTCGCTTGCGAGCTCGTTGGCGATGAGCTGAATGCGGTCGCGATCAAAACCGCTCTCCCCGTGCTGTGCCAACGTGAGCGACCCCTTGCGCTTGCAATAGGCGACGAGCATCTTGGCGCGCTGCAGCATGCGGTAACGCTCGTGCGAAGACGCTTCGTCGGTCAACGGTGGCAACGAGCCCAGCAGGTCGTACATCTCTTCGAGCGCGCGGGCAAGCGCCTGGTCCACGTCTTGGACCAGCAAGGTCTCGGCCTCTTGATCTGCCAAATGCGCCTTAAGGTCGTAGTCGGCGGCGAGCAGCTCGTTTTGACGCTGCAGCTCCATTCGACGATGTGCCAGTTCACGGTTAAGCTCGTTGAGCTCCGACACGTCTTGGGCAAGCAGCGCCGATCCACCCAGCAGCGGAAAGGCACGGTACATCACATTGGGATCGGACGCCACGGCAAAGGCATGGGCGCGGCCGTGCTCCTGGGTCCGCAACTCCTCGCGCACGCCTACCGGCATTGGCTTTGACACCGGCGTGGCATAGACCTCCTGCAGGTCGCGCGTTAGGACTTTGAGGTCGAGCGGCAAGGTGTCGAAGATGCCGGCGATGTCGTGATACGACGGAATGACACCGCAATCGAGACAGATTTCCATCGCCACCACGCACAGGACGCAATAGACGAGCGAAAAGTTGAGCTTCCATGCCCAGGGCACGCGCAACGCATACGAGACGGCAAAGAATGCGCCACCCAGCAGTACGAGCGCCGCCGTGCCCGAGAAACGCTGGATGCGAAAGGACGAGGACCGACCAACCAGGATAAAAAAGGCCACGAAGTCGAAGACCGTCCACACGAGAACGACAAAATAACCCCAGCCGTACGTGTAATCGTTACTCCAGGTGTCGCTTGTACGGTCAAAGCGGAAGACCTGCTGGTGAAAATCGTTGGTGAGCACAAATCCGATAAGCAGGATGGCCACAATCCACAGCGCAGCGCAGTAGCGGCGACCCAGACGGTGTTGCTCCAGGCCCGCAAGGCGCAGACCACACAACTGGTAGAGCAGCGGAATGAGCGTCATGGGCACGTAGTACAGGTACCACAGCACGGTGGCATAGAACGGCGTGAACGACTTGTACTTGAGAATGACTTCGATCATCCACAGGGCGCAGATGGTGGCGATGGCAACAAGGCGGCGGCGCAACACATAGTCCAAACAGCGCAGATAGACCGATACGCCCCAGATCGAAAATACAATTGCGGCGACAAGCAGCGGGAGAGAGCTCGAGTGGACGAGCGCATCCACGACCTCTTCGGACACCTCGCTATAGGCGGGCACGACGTTAGAAAGTTTGGGATCGAAGGCGAACAGCGCCGGCAAGACCGCCAAAAGCATGAGGAACAGTGCGGTGATGGCGCCGGCGATAGCAAAGACGCGATGACGATACACCTGATGTGTTATGCCAACAAGGAATCGCGGCATGGCGAAGAGCCTGCCACCCCTGGGATCCGCAACCGGCGCGGTCCGGGCGGCCGCGTGGCCGATATGTCGCTCGCGGGTACCCATAGTCCCTTTAGTGTACCGACAGATGGGTCGAAAAAGCGGGCCGCATGTCCCAAAATCCGCAGACGGCAAGGCGCCCGGCGAGCACATACTCGCCGGGCGCCTTGGCTAGGAGGCTATGAGGATGAGCCCGCGAAATTCACAGCGGTCAGGCCCGTCCCCTAAGGGCCTGAGGTGCTCAAGATTGGGAGCGACAAGCCCGACGAAGCGTACTTAGGTACGCGAGGAGGGTTGGAGCCCCAAGGTTGAGCGCCTCAGTGCCCTTAGGACAGGTCCTCACCATTCGTTTCAATGACATGCTTGTACCAGTCGAAGCTCTTCTTTTTGGAACGCTTGAGGGTACCGTTGCCCGCATCGTCGCGATCCACATAGATAAAGCCGTAGCGCTTGGACATCTCGCCCGTGCCGGCAGACACCAGGTCGATCGGGCCCCAGGTGGTGTAACCCAGCAGGTCAACGCCGTCCTCGGTCACCGCGTCGCGCATGGTCTGGATGTGCTGACGCAGGTAGTCGATACGGTAGTCGTCGTTGATGGAGCCATCCTCCTCGACAACATCCTTGGCGCCCAGACCGTTCTCGACCACAAACAGCGGCTTCTGATAACGGTCGTACAGGTCGTTAAGGGTGATGCGGAAGCCCAGCGGATCGATGGCCCAGCCCCACTGGCTCTCCTGCAGGTAGGGATTCTTGGCGCCGGCGAAGGCGTTGCCCTGGGTGCGCTCGACATCGGGGTTATCGGCACCGGCAGAGCAGCGGGTGCTGTAGTAGCTAAAGCTGATGAAGTCGACGGTGTTGGCGGCCAGGATCTCGCGGTCCTCGTCGGTCATGCCCACATCGATGCCTAGACGCTCGAGCTTCTTGACGGCATAGGCCGGGTAGTAGCCGCGGCTCTGGACGTCGACGAAGAAGTAGTTGTCCTGGTTATCGAGCTGCGCCTGGCGTACATCGCCCGGACGGCAGCTGTAGGGGTAGTAGCTACCTGCGGCGAGCATGCAGCCGATCTTGATCTCGGGGTCGATCTCGTGAGCAATCTTGGTTGCCCAAGCGCTGGCGACGAGCTCGTTGTGGGCGGCCAGGTACTCGACGGCCTCCTTGTTCTCGCCCTCCTCAAAGACCAGGCCGGCACCCATAAACGGCAGGTGCAAGATCATATTGATCTCGTTAAAGGTGAGCCAGTACTTCACCAGGCCCTTGTAGCGGGTAAAGATCGTGGTCGCGAGATTCTTGTAGAAGTCGATGAGCTTGCGGTTGCGCCAGCCGCCGTACTCCTTGATGAGATGAATCGGGCAGTCGAAGTGCGTGATAGTCACGAGCGGCTCGATGCCGTGCGCCTGGCACTCGCGGAACACATCCTCGTAGAAGGCCAGGCCAGCCTCGTTGGGCTCGGTCTCGTCACCGTTGGGGAAGATGCGGGTCCAAGCCAGGCTCATACGGAAGGTCTTAAAGCCCATCTCGGCAAAGAGAGCGATGTCCTCCTTGTAATGGTGGTAGAAATCGATGCCGGTCTGCGCGGGATAGTAATAGCCGTCCTCGAAGTCGAGCATTTTGCGCTGGCCAGAGACCACCGCATAGCGCTCGGGGCCGTGCGGAGCCACGTCCACGTTGGCAAGGCCGCGACCGTCCACGTTGTAGGCGCCCTCGCACTGGTTGGCAGCCGTCGCGCCGCCCCACAGGAAGTCATTACGGAAAGCCATGCATCAATCCTTTCGCACGCTGTTGTCATAGGCTCAGTATCCCTGCAAAC
>WGSI01000024.1:0-34561 GCA_014871745.1 Collinsella sp.
CCTTGTATATTCCCAGACTTTGCGTGCATAAACCAGTCGAAAACGCCGAGCGCCCCCGCATCATCGGCTAACGGCGGGGAAACACCACTTTATCAAGATATAGCATGTTAGACGGGCCGCGCCGAAGGGACGCTGGACCCTTCAACCAACCTCAACGCCTGATCAACGTTTATGCATACACCATTGGTATGCTTAATGAGATTTTTGTCCTCCGTCACGACGTAATCGACGTCGATGCGATTGGCAACGCCCAGCATCAGGTCATCCTCAAAGTCATTGTGATGATACTTGAACACAAAGGAGTCGAAGACCTCGTCTGCACCGACCGGCGCGATGAGGGCGAGCTCGCGCATCTGCCGAACGCATGCCCAGGCCGTTTCGTCCGCCGCCGCAATGGCGTTATCGCTCAGCGAACCATTCTTCCTTCGGCACTCCCTCTTAATCGCCGCCGAGACAAGATACGAGACATCTTTGACCGAAAGAGACGAGGCAAACAGGGCAATCTGCTCCGAGACATCGGCAATCTCGAATAGACGGACAACATCCGCTGTCCGGTCCGACCTTCCAGAAAAGTAATCCATCCATACGTTGGTGTCGATGAGCAACTTGAGAATGCCGTCTGCACTCATAGCTCCACCCACTCGGGATAGCGCTCCGCCATTGCTTCCTCATAGAGGTCATCGTAGTCACCCAAGAGGTCGGGAACAGGGGTGCCATATTTGAGGCACGCATCGCGCACGATGTGGCTGCCTTGCGTAACCCTTGATTCCACCGACGCAGTCGCTGGCACGTTAGAGCTCGGTACCGCAATCCCCGATCTCGAGGGCATGCATCCGTTGACGACCAGATATTCCCAAAGTGTCCGCACCGCTTGAGACGGCGTCATGCCGATATGCGCCAGCACGGCGTCCCCAGCCTCTTTGAGTTGGCGATCCATGCGTACATTCATCTGGACCGGCCGTGAGTCGAGTACCGATATAGGCATGCTAGCTCCTTCTGCTATACATATTTGTATTTCGAGTATAGCACCATTTACTCATAAAAAGGGGCGCCCCGACAGGAGTGCCCCTTCGCAAAGCTATGTTAATCCCTACAGCGCGCCGGAACCGGCTTGCATCATGCCGCCGGGACCCGAGCTCACGCCACTGCTCACAGGCGCGGCGTTGCCGGTGTGCGGCGCCGCCGGAGCGGTATCGCCACCGAGCGTGCCCGCCGGACGCGGTGCCGGGATCTCGCCCGTGCCATGGCTAAAGACAAACTTGCCGTCGGCCACATCGCACAGGACGGTATCGCCCTCGCCCCACTCGCCGGCCAGCAGCTCCTCGGACAGCGGATCCTCGATGAGCTTTTGGATGGCACGACGCAGCGGACGCGCACCGTTGGTGAGGTCGGTGCCCTCGGCCACGATCTTGTCGTAGGCCGCATCGGTGAGCTTGATGTTCATGCCGTTGGCAATCAGACGCTGACGCAGGTCGTCCACCAGCAGGTGCGCGATCTTGGTCAGGTTCTCGCCCGAAAGCTTCTGGAACACCACGATGTCGTCGATACGGTTGAGCAGCTCGGGGCGGAACAGGCGCTTGAGCTCGCCCATCGCACGGCCCTTAATCTCGCTCGAGGTAAGGCCCTGCTCGCCGGTGGTGCCGAAGCCAACGCTCGCATCCTGCGCAATCTCGCGGGCGCCCACGTTGGACGTCATGATGATCACGGTATTACGGAAGTCGACCGTCTTGCCCTGGCTATCGGTCAGGCGGCCCTCCTCCAGCACCTGCAGCAGAATGTTGAAGATATCGGGGTGCGCCTTCTCGATCTCGTCGAACAGCACGACCGAGTACGGGTGGCGACGAACGGCCTTGGTGAGCTGGCCGCCCTCGTCGTGACCGACGTAACCCGGAGGGCTACCGATGAGCTTGGAGACCTCGAACTCGCTACCGAACTCGGACATGTCGAAGCTGATGAGCGCATCCTTGCTGCCAAAGAGGTACTCGGCGAGCGTCTTGGCGAGCTCGGTCTTGCCCGTGCCGGTGGGACCCAGGAAGATAAAGCTGCCGCCGGGGCGACGCGGATCCTTGAGCGGCGAGCGGCTGCGGCGTACGGCCTTGGCAACTGCCTCGACAGCCTCGTCCTGACCGATGATGCGCGTCTTGAGCACGCTTTCGGCCTGCAGCAGGCGACGGCTCTCGCTCTCGGTAAGCGAGGACACCGGTACGCCCGAAGTCACGGACACGATATCGGCTATCTGACTCACATCGATGGTGAGCGGGCTGGCGTCGAGCTCGGCGGTCCAGGCGGCCTTGGCCTCGGCGAGCTCAATCTCGGCGGCCTTCTGCCGCTCGGTAATCTCGGCGGCCTTGTTCATGTCGTCGCTCTCGGTGGCCTCCTGCGCGGCGGCCTTGAGCTCCTCTATGCGATGCTCGGCCTCGCGCACCGGCTCGGGCGCGCGATTCGCGGCGATGCGAGCGCGGGCACCGGCCTCGTCAATGAGGTCGATGGCCTTATCGGGCAGGAAGCGATCCTGGATGTAGCGGTTGGAAAGGTTCGCGGCGGCCTCGATAGCACCCTGCGTATAGCGCACATGGTGGTGCTCCTCGTAGCGCGGCTTGAGCGCGGTCAGGATCTTGACCGTGTCCTCGACGCTCGGCTCCTCGACATCGATGGTCTGGAAGCGACGCTCGAAGGCCGGGTCCTTGGTGAGGTACTTGCGGAATTCCTCGGCCGTGGTGGCGCCGATAATCTGGAAGGCACCGCGCGCGAGCACGGGCTTGAGCATAGAGCTCGCGTCGATGGAGCCCTCAGCAGAACCGGCACCGATGATGGTGTGCATCTCGTCGATAAACAGGATGACGTCGTCGGCTTCGGTGGCCTCCTGGATCACGTTCTTGAGGCGCTCCTCAAACTCGCCGCGATACTTGGCACCCGCCACGAGGCCCGGCAGGTCGAGCGTCCAGATATTCTGGTTCATGAGGTTCTCGGGCACGTTGCCGGCTGCAATCTGCTGAGCCAGGCCCTCGACGATGGCCGTCTTGCCCACGCCGGGGTCGCCCAGAATGAGCGGGTTGTTCTTGGTGCGGCGCGAAAGAATTTCCATCATACGCTGGACTTCCTTTTCGCGACCAATTACAGGGTCGAGCTCGCCATCGCGCGCCTTCTGCGTGAGGTTGGTCGCGAACTGCTTAAGCGTATCGGTGCCACTCCCCTTTTGCTGAGAGGCATCCGAGCCGCTAAAGAACGGCAGGCCCGCACCGGGACGCCCGGCACCGGCGCCGGCGAGCGGACGCTTCTTGTCCTGGTCCTTGGCAGTGAGTTTCTCGATAGCCTTTTTGATAGAGGCGGACGACACACCCAGGCGCATGAGGATGTCCATGGCCATGCCGTTGCCCTCTTCGACGATGCCGATCAGCAAGTGCTCGGTCGACACGTAGGTCTGGTTATTCTCACGCGCCACGCGGAATGAACGCTCCATAACGCTAATGACGAGCGGCGTAAAGGCGAGCTTAGCCGCCTCGGTCTCCTCACTGGGCTCGGGAACCGTGGTCTGGACCTCCTTGAGGGTGTCCATGATGTCGTCGTAGGAGATATCAAGCGAGCGCAGTGCCTCGGCGGCAATGCCCTCGTCCTCCTTGGCAAGCGCGAGCAGCAGGTGCTCGGTGCCCACCTTATTTGAATGAAGATCGAGCGCCTCCTGTTTGGCCATCGACATGACCTTGCGCGCTCGATCGGTAAATCTATCTAACATGCTCGTTTCCTTACATGAGTTCATCGAAATCAAAACGCCCGCCCGTCGGCGGCGCTTTTGTCTCTTTACCCACAGGTTGTCTATGTTAACAGCTGGAGGAATATCTATAAACCCGGCTCACATGAATGCAGGTTATGACCGCATCGCGGGACTCACCGCGCGATGCGCGACAGGCGCCCCGCAAGAGAAACCCTAGGCGTCTTTCACCACGTCGGGACTCGTCGCACGCGATGCGCGATAGGCATCGGCCTCCTTGGAGACGCGTTCGAGCAGCTCGGATGTATCGACGCCCTCGACTTGCGCGACCGTTTCCACCGTCTGCATGGCGACCGCCCTCAGGTACGCGCACGCGCTGTCCCCCAGCTGCTCGAGGTCTATCTCCTCGCCGCCCTCCCGGGCAAAGCCGACCGCCATCACAAAGTCCATGATGCCCGAGACCAGAAAGCCCACCGCAAAGCTCGAATCCGCCTTGAGCTCTTCTCCGTCGGGGTGGACGATCTCTCTCACGCGGTCGATGATGATCGTATGGATGCCCTGCACGACCTGCTCGGCGGCACCCGCCCTCATGGTGATGACGATGCGCCGCAGCAGGCAGCGGACGTCGCGCCGGTCGAACGCCGAAAGGTCGCCCTCGCTCGAAAAATGCCAGAGGGCATCGGTGATGAGCTCGTTATCCTGCAGCAGTTGGGCTATGGCGATGGCGACGAGTTCATCGAAATCGTGAAAATAGTAGTAAAACGTTCCGCGATTGCACCGGGCGGCGCGGGTCACCTCGCCAACCGACAGCTCGAAGATGCTGTTGTTCTCGATGAGCTCCCAAAACGCCTCGATGATACGGGTGCGTGCATCGGGCGCATCGGCGTCCTTACGCGGTCTCGCCATGCGCCTCACCGCACCCCTGCGCCTTGGCGTTCATGATGAGCATCTGAAGACGGTTCTCCACGTTGGCGAAGCTCACGTCGGGATCGTAGTCGAGCGGCAGGAACTGCGCCGTGGGATACTGCTCCTTGAGCGCATGGATGAGCCCGCGCCCCACGACATGGTTGGGCAGACACCCGAACGGCTGCAGGATCACGAAGTTGCGGCAGCCGCGCTTGGCGTGCTCGAGGATCTCCGCCGGAATCAGCACGCCCTCGCCCGCATCGAACGTATGGTGCAGGATCTTATCGCTCGCGCGCACGAGCTCGGGCATGCGCGTCGGCGGCTCGTAGAGCGGGCTCGCCGCGCCCAGGCGGTCGCAACGGTCGTGCGCGAGCTCGAACAGGTTGTCCGCCGTGGCGTACCAGGCCTTTTCGGGCAGCGACAGGTCGACGTGGAACTCGCGCGACTGTGCATGCTTGTAGAAATAGGTCTTGCGGATCACGTCGGTCATGCGCGCCTCGATGACCTCGAGCCCGTTGTCCTCGAGGTAGCGCTCGATCTCGTGGTTGGCGCCGAGATGGAAATTGAGCAGGTACTCGCCCACGATGAGAACGGTCGGATGCGGGTTCGAGCGGTCGTACGGAACGGCGTCCATGATCGCAAGCGCGCGTTTGAAGCCCGTCGCCTGGCCTCTCAGCCCGGAGCGCTCCATGCCCTCGATAACCTCATCGAGCGCGCGGTCGAACGCAGCGTCCGCCGCGCCCTTCTCGAGCTCGTAGGGACGGATGCGCCTAAGCATGGCCTCGAGGGTATCGATCATGGGAAGACCGTAGGCGATCTGGATGCTCGGGCCAAGGCCGAGCTTGAAGCCCGGATGCGCATTGTGGGCATCGACGTCGTCGTTGGTGAGCACCGGGACATAGTCGTATCCCGCGTCGTCGAGCGCGCGGCGCAGCAGGGGCATGTAGTGCGTCAGGCGGCAGTCGCCGATATACTTGCCAGTCACCACGGCGACGTCGTGCGGGTCGTACTTACCGCTCTCGAGTGCCGCGAGCGCCTCGCCGATCACGATTTGCGCGGGGAAGCAGATGTCGTTGTGCACATAGCGTTTGCCCAGGCGGATGGCATCCTCGCGCCCGATATCAAGGGCCTCGGCGCGCACGCCCTGATTGCGCATCGCCGCGGTCATGAGCCTGCAGAACGCATGGGAGGTGTTGGGGACCAGCGCGATCTTGTCGTGCCGGTCGCGCTTGGTGTACTTGACCTTATACGGGTCGTCGAGCGGATGGACCGCGTGCACCCGGGCGCCCTCGGCACGCTCCTCCGCGCGACGACGGTTGACCGACTCGATAAACGAACGCACGCGAATGCCCATGGGACCGGCGACGTCGCTCTCATCGAGCTTGATCATCATCGGAACCTTGGAGCCCATCTCGCCCATCATGCGCGCGATCTCATCGGTGAGATACGCATCGTGGCCGCAGCCGAAGCTGCCCATCTGCACGAGCTCGAGCTCGGGCGTCGATGCGACGATGACCGCGCACGACAGCATGCGCGCATGGTAGTTGTTCACGATGTCGATGCGGCTGTTGGAAAGATCGACGTTGCAGACCCCCGGCACCGCATCGGGCGTCAGCACGGGGATGCCGCGCTCAGAGAAGAGCTTGGGCAGCCCGTGGTTGACCAGCGGGTCGTTGTGGTACGGGCGCGAAGCGATCACCACCGCGTAGCCGCCGTCCTCGCGCACGTTCTCGAGCACCTGCCTGCCGCGCAGCTGCAGCTGGTTCTCAAACGTCTGCTGCGCGCGGTCCGCCTGCTCGGTCGCCTTGGCAACCAGGTCGGCATCGATATCGAAGGTCTCCTTGCACCACGCCTTGAGCTGGCGGTTTCGGTCGCCCTCGTCGTACCAGTGGAACAGCGGCGTATCGAACGGAACGCCGAAACGCTCCTCCGGGTTATCGGAATTGCGCATCACGTAGGGGTATCCCTTTACGACGGCGCACATCCACTCGCTGGTAGAGGCGGTGTTTTCGGTGGGCACCGTCGTGATGATGGGCATGAAGATGCGGTCGACGCCGGCGTCGACGAGATTGCGGATGTGCCCGTGGACGAGCTTGGCCGGGAAGCACACGGTGTCGGATGTGACGTGCGCCAGACCGCGCTCGTACATCGCCTTGGTGCTGCGTCCCGAGACGCGCACCTTAAAGCCGAGCGTGCTGAAGAACGTCGACCAGAACGGCATGGTGTCCCAGAACTCGAGCACACGGGGAATGCCGATCGTGACATCGCGCCCCCCGCAGACGGGAACCGTGGGGCACGACTCGAACAGCAGCTTCTCGCGGTCGACAAAGAGATTGGGGGCAGCCGCGGTCCGGTCGCGCCCCGTGCCGGGTGCCCGTGCCTCGCAAGCACCCTGCGGACGCAGCTCCTCCGCCGCGGGAACCTCGCGCACGAGCTCATCCCATGAGATGGCGCCGCCGCGCGGGCAGCGATTGCCCGTGACGTAAAGCGAGCCGTCGCCAAATGCCACGACCGCGCGCTGGCAGCGGTTGTTGCACCGACGGCAGGTAACGCCGCCGAACTCGCGATGCTCGAAGCGCTCCACGGCATCGAGCCCGATAAACGACGTGCCGGCGTCGCCCTTGCGGCATTCCTCGCGCGCGAGCAGGGCGATACCGATAGCGCCCATCAGCCCCGGGTGGGGCGCACGCGTGACGGGTTTGCCCAGATACTGCTCGAATGCGCGCAGCACCGCGTCGTTTCGGAACGTGCCGCCCTGGACGACGACTTTGTCGCCCAGACGGTTGAGATTTGAAACGCGAATGACCTTGGTGAACACGTTCTCGATAATCGAACGGCAGAGACCGGCCATGATGTCGCCCGGACCCTTACCGCGCCGCTGCTCGGAAACGACGCTGCTGTTCATGAACACCGTGCAGCGGCTGCCGAGAACGGCGGGGGCTTTGGACGAAAATGCCTCGGTCGCGATATCCTCAACGGCTATTCCGAGGTTTTTGGCAAAACCCTCGAGGAACGAGCCGCAGCCCGCAGAGCACGCCTCGTTGACGACGATATCGGTCAGCACGCCGTGGTTGAGCCAGATGGCCTTCATATCCTGTCCGCCGATGTCGAGCACGAAGGTCGCATCGGGAACGCATGCGCACGCGGCGCGGGCGTGCGCGACCGTCTCGACCGTATGGTAGTCGGCGTGGAACGCGCGCGCGAAAAGCTCCTCGCCGTATCCCGTGGTGCCCACGGCATCGATCGCAAGCGTGACTCCCGCTGTCTCCCAGCGGTTCTTCAAGCTGACAAGACCCTGTTGGGCGACGTCGAGCGGTCTGCCGTTATTAGACGCGTAGAACGAATCGACAAGCTCACCCGCCTCATCGACCAGGGCGAACTTGGTCGTCGTGCTCCCCGAATCGATACCGAGCGCCACACGCACCGTCTCTCCGGGCGCATACGCATCCGGACCCTTTGCCGGCGTCTCTTTGCCATGGCGTGCCGTAAAATCCGCCTGCTCGGCAGGTGTGGCAAAAAAGGGCTGGGCAAGACGTCCCTCCCCGCTTGCGGGCGCGACCGTCTCGAGCTTATCCAGCCGGACAAAAGCGTCGGGAAGGTCGATCGGTTGGGACGATGCGAACATGTCGGTCAGCGACAGGGCGGCACCGCGCGCGACCATGATCTGCGGATCGCGCGGGACGATAACCTGATCGTCCGATAGATTCAGTTGCTCCCGGAACACGCGGACCAGCGTGGGGTTGTAGGCGAGCGTACCGCCCTCGAAGATTACCGGCGGCTCGATGTCGATACCCTGGGCCAGACCGCCGATCGTTTGGCGGGCGACCGCGTGAAGCGCCGAAAGCGCCAGGTCGGTGGTAGGAATGCCCTCGTTGAGCAGCGGCTGGATATCGGTCTTTGCGTACACGCCGCAGCGGCCCGAGACCTCGTGGACGGTCGTTCCCCGGCTTGCGAGCTGCTCGAACTCGCCCGATTCGGTGCCGACCCCCATGAGCTTTGCCATCTCGTCGATAAATGCACCGGTACCGCCTGCGCACGAGCCGTTCATGCGCATGTCGGCAACCTCGATGTCTCCCTTATCGTTGGTGCGGAAGAAGATCATCTTGGCGTCTTGGCCGCCCAGCTCGATGGCGCAGCGCGTCTGCGGATAGAACCTGCTGATCGCGAGCGCGTTGGCGACCACCTCCTGAACGTACGAGGCGCCCAGCGCGGTCGCGATATCGCGCGCACCCGAGCCGGTCACCGCAACGCGCAGCGACTCATGGGGAAAGCGCTCGGCGAGCTCGCCGAGCATGGCGCGCACGCTCGCTGTCTGACACGCCCCGTGGCGGCGATATCCCCACCACGCCTCGGTCATATCCTCGTGCATCGCGTAAACTTTGGTCGTCGTCGACCCTACGTCCAGTCCTACTAGCAACGCCATAATGCTCCGTCTCTCGCATTTTTCCTGCTAGAGATATACCACTCTACGTAATACAACAGACTGTTGTATTTAAACTCCGTATAAAAAGCGGCTGCCGAAACGCTTCAGCAGCCGCCGAATGCACCAACAGATTCTTCTGCGCGCTAGCACGTCGGGCAACGGAGCAGCACGGGCCCTCCGGTCATGCGCACCGCTCACGCCCGCGATGTCGCCGAGAGAGCTATCCACGCTTAGGGCTCCAACCAAGCAAGTCGCCCGCGCTCAGCAGATCCCTAAGCGAGCTACTCGCACTCAGGAGCCATAGCCTGCTCCAAGAGCTCGGCATGCTCCTCCTTGAAAACCGTCCCCACAGGGAAGGCGCGACGGAAGACGAAGTGGGAAATCGGACCGGCTACCAAAAGGTTCCACGGCAGCGCCATCACAAAATTATGCGGGATGTTGATCATCCAGATCGCAGGCACGGAATACAGGTTCGCAAGGATGCCGCCGGGCATGTGCGTCAGACCCTCGCAGGCACCGTACAGCGACATGATGATGACCATGGGAACGACCATGCAGGAGCTGACGGCGAGCGTCATGGCAAGTGGCGAGCTCTTGCCCGGCGTGACCAAGTACTTAAAGGCGAAACCCTTGGCGAGCGGGCTGGCGACGAACCAGTCGCAGCACATGGCAAAAATGTAGGCAACGGGGAAGCCGAGCCACGCAGCGGCAACGACCTCGCCGTTGATGGCCCCGTGCTGCAGGGCAACGTTGTAGATGCTCATCCAGAGCACCATGCAAAAGCACATGATAAAGGTGAACAGCAGGCTCTCTCGTTTGTTGATAGGCATAAAGGGCAGATTCCTCTCTGTGTTGTACCGCGGCGCCACGCAACAAAAACGGGCGGGCAAGATGGAGCTGTTGGAACTTCATCTCGCCCGCCCGTGGTACGCGCGTCTGCGACTACTTATGTGGTGGAACCAGCCTAGCACGAAACGCATGCGCTTCGTAAGCGTTGAGTTTATGAAGATGCAGGGCACCGATAATCCCCCGACCCCATAAGTTGCGGTGGAATACGGACTGTTTTGACCCTTTAAGCAGCAATTCAGTCCCTATTTCACCGCAACTCATTTGGTGCAAAGTAACCTGTCCCCCTTGTACCAATTAGCTGGTGTGGCGCCAGCGAGGGTCGGTGAGCGTACGCGCCACACCCAGGCCAACAGGCAAAAACGCCACGATGAGCACTGCACGCACAAACCAGCCGAGCATATTGACCGTGTCGAAAGTGCACATGTAATACATCGAGCGATACAGATACAAGCCAGGCACCATAATGACAATTGATGGCACCGTGAGGGCGATGCGTGGGTAGGTGAGCTTGATTTCGGCTAAGCTCGCGAGCAACCCCGATACCAGTGCGCCGATAAACGCTGCTGCCTCGGGAGGCATACCTGCGCTCAGGCCCAGGAAAGGAAGTATCGTCGGCGCATCGACGAGCGTAAGGCGCAAGGTATTGGACACGGCGCCGATGAGCCCTGCCGCCGCTGCCATCTTTACCGGGCTGTTGAACATAACCGAGAAGCCAAATACACCGATAAAGCTCATCAGTATGCGCAAGAGCGTAAGAGCCAACGGTGAGAGGCCGAGCGGGGCGAAGTCATCCGGCGCCAGTCCCACACACTCAGCAACCATCCAACCTACGAGGGTCGCCATCACAATAATCGACACAGCATACGAAAGACGCTCGATACCGCTTCGCATGTCAAGCTTAGCGATGTCGAGGCCTGCCGTAATGAGGGGAAAGCCGGGAATCACAAAGAGCATGGCGCCGATATAGCCTTCTTGGTGCGACATTGCCCCTGGAATGACCTGGCTAAGGCCGAGCAATGCCAGCAGATACGAAACGCAAGCGAGCGCAACGCCGATCGTCAGCGCGCTAAACTGGCCAAGACCCTGCTTGAGAATATGGGAGCGAGCAAAGTTGCCGACACCGGCGCCCACGAACGCGCAGGCCATCTCGATAGGACCGCCGCCGAGCAAAAAGACGAAGGCGCCGCAAGCACAGGCTGCCGCAAGGCCCTGTTGCCAGAGAGCGTAATCGGGCTTTGAGCTCTCAACGGTCTTGAGCATCTCGTGGTACTCGTGCACGGTAAACCGGCGCCCGTAAATCTCGATTTCCTTTAGGAAGCTCTCCATCATCCAAATGCGATGAGTATTGACCCCCGTTGTGGGTAGGCTGACGACCTCGTTAAAGCAGTGGCCATCTTCGATGCAGGTGCACTCAAACGACAGAAGACTCAGGTCGACGTGAATCGTGACTCCGAGTACGGCAGCAACACGATTCATGGTATCGCGCACGCGCCAGGCACCTGTTCCGCTTGCCAGCATGAGCATGCCGGTGCGGCAGATAATGGATGACTTATCGGTGAGCGGCGCATCGACGGCAAGTTCATTGCCTGAAGTCACGATCTGACGCCAGTCAGTTTTCATATGGAGCGCGCCGGCACGAACGCCGTGGTGTAGGGGGGCTCTCGAAAGCAGCGAGTCAAGGCGCGAAGACCGTGGGGGCTCCGTTGATTCGTCCTCAACCTCATCAGCCTCTTCATCGACCAGATCAAAGGAATCAAGCGGCGCTGGCTCGCGACGGTCGATCAGCTCCTCGTCCTCATCATCAAAGTAATTGAACTGATCGAGCATGTCCTCTTCGATAGCACGCTCGCTCGCGTCGTCCATATAGACGCTCCCTTCCTGCCGACTAACTCCCATCCTAGGCAGCGACGGCTAAAGGAAACATAAAAGAGACGACTGTCATGCGAGCCATGTGCGCAATAGCCGTTGAGTAGTCGTTTAAGAATGCCCCCGATGACTATTGACGGCCAAGGCAACGCCGATGCCCTGGCAACGACAGCGAAAGCCCGCCAGAGCGAGCAAGGTGCCTTGAAACAAGGCGGCATTGACCTTCTGGTCATGCCGCCGAAGTTGAAAGGCAGATTGCCGCTCTGGCGGGCTTGCAGCGTCAACTGGTTACGCGGGTTGGTAAACCCGCGTAACCCCCTAGTACATCTTTGCGCCGGCGGGGATGGAAGCGTCGAGTTGGATCAGGTTGAGGCGCTCCTCGCCCTCCTCCTCGTGGATGGCGCTGATCAGCATACCGCAGCTGGGAATACCCATCATCTTGCGCGGAGGCAGATTGGTGATGGCGAGCAAGGTCTTGCCGACCAGGTCCTCGGGCTCATAGTAGCCATGGATGCCGGAGAGGATGGTGCGGTCGGTGCCGGTGCCGTCGTCGAGCGTAAAGTTCAGCAGCTTCTTGGACTTCTTGACGGCCTCGCATGCCTTGACCTTCACAGCGCGGAAATCGCTCTTGGAGAAGGTATCAAAGTCGACGAATTCCTCGAACAGCGGCTCAACGGCGATCTTGGAGTAATCGAGCGTGGGCTTGAGCGGCTTGACGAACGGGCTTGCGGCGTTGTCGGCCTCGGCAGCCTTGGCAGCGGCGGCACCGGACTGGAAACCCTTCTCGGGCTTCATGTGCGGGAACAGCAGGACGTCGCGAATGGAAGCCTGGTTGGTGAGCAGCATGACCACGCGATCGATACCGATGCCGATGCCGCCCGCGGGAGGCATACCGTACTCGAGGGCGCGCACGTAGTCCTCGTCGTACTCCATAGCCTCGTCGTCGCCGCCGGCCTTCTCAGCCATCTGGGCAGCAAAGCGCTCGGCCTGGTCGACCGGGTCGTTGAGCTCGGAGAATGCGTTGGCGTACTCGTGGCCGGCGATGACCAGCTCAAAGCGATGCGTCAGGCGCGGATCGTCCTCAAAACGCTTGGCAAGCGGGCTGACCTCGATGGGGTAATCGCATACGAAGGTCGGGTTGACGATGGTGTCCTCGCCCAGCTCATCGTAAATCTCGGCGATGATCTTGCCAGCAGTCCACTCGGGCTTAATCTCCAGGCCCTTCTCGCGTGCGGCGGCGGCAAGCTCCTCGACCGGCGTGTCGATGGTGACCTGCTTGCCGAGCACGTCCGAGACGATGTCGGTCATGGGACGGCTTGCCCACTCACCGGAAAGATCGATGGTCTGACCCTGGTACTCAATGACCTCGGGGTTGCCGATGGCCTTGTTGGCAGCCTTGATGACACCCTGGGCGAGCGCCTTCATGCCCTCGAGGTCGGAGAAGGCACGGTAGGCCTCCATCGTGGTGAACTCGGGGTTGTGGGTAAGGTCCATGCCCTCGTTACGGAAGATGCGGCCAATCTCGAAGACACGCTCAAAGCCACCGACGATGCAGCGCTTGAGGTGCAGCTCGGTAGCAATGCGCAGGTAGCACTCTTGATCGAGCGCGTTGAAGTGCGTGATGAACGGCTTAGCCGTAGCGCCACCCTGGATAGTCTGCAGAATGGGGGTCTCGACCTCCATGTAGCCGTCGGACTCCATAAAGCGGCGGAAAGTGGAGAGAATCTGCGAGCGCTTGCGGAAGGTCTCGCGAACATCGTCGTTGGCAATCAGGTCGACATAGCGCTGACGATAGCGGGTCTCCTTGTCGGAGAGGCCATGGAACTTCTCGGGCAGCGGGCGAACGGCCTTGGAGAGCAGCGTCGCGCTCTTGGGGGCAACGGAAAGCTGGCCGCGCTTGGTGCGCACGACCACGCCGGTCACGCCCAGGATATCGCCCAAGTCGAGGGCCTTAAGCGTGCTCCAGGCCGCCTCGTCCATGTCGTTAATACGGCAGAACAGCTGAATCTCGGCGGTAGCGTCGCGCACGACGATAAACATGATCTTGCCCTGACCGCGCTTGGCGACCACGCGGCCGCCGATCTTCACGACGTCCTCAGTATCCTCGCCATCGGCAAGATCGGCATATTTGGCCTCAATGTCGACGACATAGTCCTCGATCTCGGAGTGCTCGGGATAGGGGTTCTGGCCCGCCTCGAACAGGGCGGCGCGCTTTGCCAGACGCGTGGCGCGCTCGTCGTTGAGCGTCGAGGCCTGATCGGCGACGTTCTGGTTCTCTGCCATAAGTTAGCTCCTCAAACTAAAACGCTCCCCAGGATTCGGTCCCAGGGAGCGAAAACATACCTTTACGCGGGACCGTGGTCTAGCGTGCGATCTTGGCGATGGTGTAGACGCGGGTCTTGCCAGAAGGCGTAACGACCTCAACGGAGTCGCCCTCGCCGTGACCGATAATGGCGTGACCGACCGGAGACTCGTTAGAGATCTTGTGCTCGAGCGAGTTGGTCTCGGTGGTACCGACGAGTGTGACTTCCATGACCTCACCGTTGGGATCGATCAGAGAAACGGTGGAACCGATGGAGACGGTCAGATCGCCCGTGGTGGCAGCAACCTGAGCGTTGGCGAGGATGGCCTGAATCTCGGCAATGCGAGCAGCATTCTGGGCCTGCTTGTCCTTGGCGGCATCGTACTCGGAGTTCTCCGAAAGGTCGCCGAACGCGCGGGCTTCCTTGATGTCCTCGACGATCTCCTTGGCGTAATCGCCCTCACGCCAAGCGAGCTCCTCGACGAGCTTCTGGCGGCCCTCAGCGGTCAGTACGATCTGGCTTGCGTCCATACGGATATCTCCCCAACTATGATGTAACGATCAACTGTCAACAAAACGAAAAAGACCGGCTAGCCTGCGGGCAAGCCGGTCAGGTGCTCACCCCAAAGGGATGGGACTACTCTGCGTCCGCGTCGCTGTCCTCTGCCTGCTTTTTCTTGGCAGCAGCGAGCTTGGCCTCGAGCTCTGCGATCTCCTTGTCCTCCTTGGACTCCTCGACCACAACGTCCTCGGCCTGCTTGGTTTCGCCCTTATCGTCGCCCTCCATACCCTCGCGGATATTCTTGACGGTAGAGCCGAGAGACTTGCCGAGCTTCGGCAGGTTCTTAGGCCCGAAGATGATCAAGACAACGATGAGAATAATGATGAGCTCAGGAGCCCTCAGTCCAAACATGTAGACCTCCACAATACAGCGAGACAAGCTCGAATGAGTATACCGCGGGTGCCGCGGTATCACAACAATAGCTAAAAAAAGGGACCGCAAGAAGCGGTCCCTCCTCATGCTCTGGTCGGGTTGACTGGATTTGAACCAGCGACCCCTGCGTCCCGAACGCAGTGCTCTACCAAACTGAGCCACAACCCGTTAGCTCGACTATAGTAACAAAGATTTTCGCCGCGTGCTAGAGAAATTTTTATTTCTTTGGCGCGTCGATTTGAACCGTGTTGGGAATAAGCTCAGTCGCGCAGGCCCACCAGCCATTTTGCTGGGCAGCTCCCGCAAGATGGGCTGCTGCAGCGACGGTATCACAAATGGCAAACGAGCAGGCACCCGAACCGCACACGTCCACGGCAACGGTTCCCTCCTGTGCGCGCAGCCAGTCGAGAACCGCCTGGATCTGCGGCTCCATCTGCGCGGATATGACGCCCAGATTGTTATGAACGAGCGCATATGCCGCCTCGGCATCGCCGGCGCGTAAGACAGAAGCAATCGCATCGGGTTTTTCCGCGGGCACCGGGCTCTCATCAAATCGTCGATACGCTTCAACCGTTGAAACGCTCGTCTCGTGCGGTTTGACCAATACGACAGGTGTCGCCGGAAGCACAGGATACTCAGTGGCCAGCACATCTCCCCCGCCGACGTAGAGTGCGGGACTCGTGTGCAAAAAGAACGGCACGTCGGCGCCGATACCGCGAGCGATGTCATCGAGCGCGGGGTCGGCACGGTCGATACCCCACAGCTCGGCCAAGGCAACAATGACCGCAGCGGCATCCGTCGAAGGACCTCCCAGGCCGGCGCACAGCGGGATACGCTTTTCGATCGTCACGCACACGTTGGCATCGCGACCGTAACGCTCGGCCATAGCGATTGCCGCCCGATAGGCCGTATTTTTTTGCATGGGAAAATCGGATGCCGGAACCGTCTGGACGGTCAACGCCTGCGCCGGCGTGACCGTCACGGCATCGGCTAGACCGACGGCTGCCATCAGGGAATCGACCCTGTGATAGCCGCGGGCGTCGCGCTCGGTATGAACCCCCAGATAGAGGTTAATCTTTGCCGGCGCGGTAAGGATGAGGGACCGATCGGTCACCGTTAGTGCTCCTCGAGCTGGTTGCCGAGCGGGGTAAAGATATGTTCGCCGCTCTCGGGGTCGAACAGTTCGACCTGGCCGGTAAGGACATCGATGTACTGGTAGGACTGACGCGATTTGCGGCCGCGACGCTCGTCAACCTCAACGATAAAGACAGCGGGGTGGACGCTCTTGATGGTGCCCATGCGCTCGATGACGCGGGTACGGCCCATGTTGGCCTTAACCTTGACGCGATCGCCCACCATATCGGTCAGCTTCTCGTGGATGTCGTCGACGTGATTGACTTCCATCTCTTCCATGAATAGGGCCTCCAGAGGGTGCAATTCAAAAAGAGGATAATACCCCTAAGATAGACAAAACTCTAATACTATAGCACCCTGTTGCAGCCATACGCAAGCAGCTAAAAAAGCCCGGTCCCAAATTGACTACTTACAGACTATCGGTGTCGAGGACGATGGTGAACGGACCGTCGTTGACCAGGTCGACCTTCATATCGGCGCCAAAGATACCGTGCGCCACATGCTCAACGTCCTGAGCGACGAGTGTCAGAAAGTACTCGTAAAGTTCGTTAGCGACATCGGGCGCGCCGGCGTCCGTAAACGACGGACGGCGGCCGTGGCGGCAGTCGGCAAACAGCGTGAACTGCGACACCACGAGCACCTCGCCGTCGACATCCGCCAGCGCCAAGTTGGTCTTGCCGTTCTCGTCCTCGTTGATACGCAGCCCGCGGAGCTTGCCCCACAGCTTGTCGGCTTCGGCGCGTGTGTCGCCGTGGCCCACGCCCAGCAGCACCAAGTAGCCGCGTCCAATACGGCCCACGCACTCGCCGTCGACTGTCACGCTGGCGTTGAGCACGCGCTGCACCACCGCACGCACGGTCTACTCCTCGCCCGTCAGCTTGGCGGACAGATGCTCGAGCGCATGGAAACGATGGCTGATGGCGTTCTTCTCGTCCGCCGTGAGCTCGGCCATGGTCTTGCCCGGCGTATCGACCGGCAGGAACAGCGGGTCGTAGCCAAAACCGTGTTCGCCGCGGCCCTCGTGCGCGATAACGCCTTCGCAGGCGCCCTCGCCATAGGTGACCAGGCCGTCCGTATCGATAAGCGCGACGACGCTCATAAAGCGCGCGGTACGGTCCTCGTCTGCCACGCCTTCCAGGTTAACGAGAAGCTTGGCGTTGTTGGCGGCATCGTCGCCATGCACGCCCGCATAGCGCGCGCTATACACGCCCGGCTCGCCGTCCAACGCATCGACGACCAAGCCGGAGTCGTCGGCGATGGCCATAAGGCCCGTCTCCTCGACCGCAGCCTGCGCCTTGATGACGGCGTTCTCCAAAAACGTCGTGCCGTTTTCCTCGGGGTCCTCAAAATCGCCCAGCTGGCCGAGCGCCACAAAGCGCACCTCGGGCATGACCTTGCCCAAAATGGCCTCGATCTCGGTGAGCTTATGGGCGTTGCCGGTTGCCACGACGATGGTCGCCGCCGGGTCGAGGGTGTCGATGTCAATCTTCTCAAGTGCCATAGCTGGTCTCCTTTGTCTCTATAGCAATGCCGAGTTGAGGACGACGAGGACTTCGGCCTCTCTCCCGTCTCAATCAACGGCAGTCTTATACTTCGACGTTTTCCCAGATAAAACCTGCCAAAATAAACCTGTCCCTTTTTGGCAGGTTAGGCGAGGGCTTGGCGCTGAAGCTCGATGAGCTCGGCGATACCCTTATCGCCCAGGTCGAGCAGGGCGTTGAGACGCTTGCGGTCGAAGGGCGCCTGCTCGCCGGTACCCTGGAGTTCGATCATCTCACCGGAATCGGTGGCGACGAGGTTCATGTCGACCTCGGCGTGGCTGTCCTCGGAATAATCCAAGTCGAGCAGGGTGTTGCCGTCGACGACGCCCATGGAAATGGCGGCAACCTGGCCCGTGAGCGGGATGCGCTCGAGTTTGCCCGCCTCGACCCACATGGCAAGGGCGTCGTGCAGCGCCACCCAGGCGCCGGTAATGCTCGCCGTACGCGTGCCGCCATCGGCCTGGATCACATCGCAGTCGACGGTAACGGTGTACTCGCCGAGCGCCTTCATGTTGACGACGGTACGCAGGCTGCGGCCGATAAGCCGCTCGATCTCCATGGAGCGGCCCTTGCGGTTGGCATGCTCGCGCTTGCAGCGTTTACCGGTCGAGGCCGGCAGCATCGCATATTCCGCCGTTACCCAGCCGGCCTTGGCGCCCTTGCGCCAACCCGGCACACCCTCCTCGATGGTGGCGGCGCACAGTACGCGCGTGTCGCCGAACTCCGCCAGGCACGAGCCGTGGGCGTGCTTCATGACGCCGCGGGTGAGCTTAACGGGGCGCAGCTCGTTTGCGGCGCGGCCGTTGGCGCGGTTGACCTGCATGTATTCCATGGAACTATCCTTTCGGCAAAAGATGTGGCGAAGCCTCCGGCGACATTGCGAGCCTAACCGAGTTCGTCGATATCGACATGCTCAATGCTTTTAAGCGGCTGGCCAAAGATAAAGCTACCCGCCACCGCAAACTCGGCAATGTTGTCAGACGTGGTGGCAAAGCGATGCTGTGGCTCGGCGGTATCGCCCGCCAGCTGCTCACGGCGCGTGAGGATATCGGTCAGCTCGCGGGTGGTCTCCTCGGCGGAGCTCACCACGCGCACCCCGGGTCCCAGCGCATGGCGGATGGGACCCACCAGCAGCGGGAAGTGCGTACAGCCGAGCACCACGGTATCGATGCCGCGATCGTGCAGCGGCTCGACTGTGGCGCCGACCAGCGCGCGAACGGCTGGCGTATCAAAAATATCCTCGTTCTCGAGCCACTGCTCCTGCAGGTGCGCGCCCGAGGCGAGCTCGTGCTCGACGACCTCGACAAAGCTCGAGGCCGGACAGCCATACACATCGACACCAGCATCCAAATCCTGGATGGCGCGCGCGTAGGCGCCCGAGCGAATGGTGAGGTTGGTGGCGAGCACGCCCACGCGGCGCGTACGCGTGCTGTTGATGGCGGCGCGTGCGCCCGGGGCGATCACGCCGATCACGGGAACGTCGAGCACTTGCTGAGCCAGACGCAAGGCCGCGGCGGTCGCCGTGTTGCAGGCGATGACCATGATCTTAACGTCGTGCCTCGATAGCCAGCGGCCCGCCTGCAGCGCAAACGAGCGAACCTCGTCCTCGGTGCGGGTGCCGTAAGGGCAGCGCTTAGTGTCACCGAAATAGTAGACGGACTCGTGCGGAAGCGCCGTTGCAATCGCGCGCGCGACCGTTAAGCCGCCCAGGCCCGAGTCGAACACGCCGATCGGACGCGTGTCCCCGGCCAGATTATCGATATCGGACATTACCTCACCAGATTCTCTCTCGAAAAATGCGACCACTCGTGATGCGTCGCGCTACGAACGAGCCGCGACGAGCAGCTCGGCCGTTGCCACCCAACCGTCGACAATCTTGCCGCGCGTAATATAGGCATTGTCGCAGGCATCCAAGAACTCCGGGGCACCGGCGCTCGTCAGACCGTTCTCGACCAGGCAGAACATGCCAACATGGTCGGCCATGTAGAAGTCGGACTCGGAGTCGCCGAACGCAAGCGTCTCCTCGCGCTCGATCCCCAGGTGCTCGCAGAAGCGCGCAATGGCAACGCCTTTGTTGAGACCCGCCGGATTGATGTTGAAGGCGCGGCCGTCCTCGACGCGATTAAGCTCGAGCGTCGTCGGCTTGGACAGGTGAGTCAGATGGCCGTTGCAAGCCCAGACCAGACCGCAGCCGGCCTCGTCCAGGATGGCCTGGACCTCATCGTCGGGCACATCGCCGCGCATGCCGACGGTGACCTCACGGTACTTGTAGCCGGTCGACATGTCGTTGTGGTATTCGATCTTGTGCGGCCAGCGGGCAAGGATCTTCTCGCACACGCCGGTCTGCTCGATCACCTGGTGCGGCGTGAGACCGCAGGCGGGGTCGTAGGGCATGTCGCCCGTCAGGTACTCCCAGTCGTTGGCCTTGAGGTCGTACATGACCAGGCCGCCCATCTCGCCGATGTAGGAGTTGAGGCCGAGCACGCGGGCGTCCTCATGGATCATGGTGCGATTGCGACCCGAGGTGGGGACCACCTGGATGCCGGCACGAGCGAGCGCGACAACCGCCTCGACGAGCTTGGTCGAGGGATTGCCGTCGTTATCGCGCAGTACACACGAGCCGGGGGCGAGCATCGTGGCGTCCAGATCGGTAAAGACATACTTGACCTTGGCAAGACGCTCGCGCACCTCGCCCGAAAGCTCGGCAACGGTCGGCAGGATGTTGTGGGACATGGTCACTCCGTTTACATAGAAGGGGCTGGTCTAGGCGTCGTACGCCGCAAGGGTGCGCTTGAGAATCGAACCGTCGCGCTCACAAGGCTCGGGTCCGTTCTTGCGCAGCATACACTCTTCCTCGCCCTTACCGGTCACGATGACCACGGCAGGACGGACAGTTTCGCGCACGGCAGTCTCGATAGCGGCAACGCGATCAGTCACGATTTGCCAGTTATCATTTCCCTGCGCTTGAACGTTGCGCGCGATCTCGGCGCAGATGTCCTCGACATCCTCGGGGCCGGGGTCATCCTCGGTAATCACGATTCGGTCGGCATACTTGCCAGCGGCGATGCCCATCGTGGTGCGTCGATCGACACCCTTACCGCCCGTAGCGCCAAATACAACCGCCAGCTCGCGCTCGGGATAGTTCTCGCGCAAGTCGCGCAGGAGTGTCTCGAGGCTCATGCCGTTATGTGCAAAATCGACGATGCCCAGGATTTTGCCCGATACGGACGGATAGAGCTCCATACGACCGGGAACGAAGACGCCCTCAAAGCCATGGACGATACCCTCTTCGGAAATGCCCAGGGCCTCGGCGCAGGCAATAGCGGCAAGCGCGTTGGACACATTGAACTTAACCGGCGTGGGAATCACAATGTCACGCGTAAAACGGGGCGTGCGCACCGTTGCCACCACGCCGCAGTCGCCATTGCGAATCGCCAGCGCAAGCACGTCGGCACGCTCGTCGGTCAGGGAGAACGTCACCGTACGTTCGCAACGAGATGCCGCCTCGAGCACGCGATCGACCTTATCCATATCGAGATTGACCACGGCAAAACGGCTCTGCGAGAAGATTTTGAGCTTGCTGGCAAAGTAATCCTCGAGCGTCGGATGCTCAATCGGCGAAATGTGATCCTCGCCGATATTGGTAAAGGCGCCGACTTCAAAGTCAATCTTGCCCGTGCGCTCGTATTTGAGGCCCTGACTCGATGCCTCCATAACCAGCCACGGGGTACCCGCCTCCGCAGCATGTGCGATGCGAGACTGCAGCAGGAAGGATTCGGGGGTCGTCAGCTTGGAAGGGCCCGTCTCGATGCCGTCGTCGAACTCAATGCCCGTATTAAGAGCGGGTCGATGACAGCCCGTAAGCTTGGCCTCGTTGGCGAGGATGCCGCGCAGATAAAAGCTGCAGGTCGACTTGCCCTTGGTGCCTGTAAAGGCGCAGACCTTCACCTTACCCGACGGGTGCCCATAAAAGGCATCTGCCACCACGGCGAGCGTGCGACGAATATCGCTCACAATCACCGCGGGAAGATCAACATCGTAATCGACCTCGGAAACGTAGGCCACGGCGCCATCGGCGATTGCCGAAAGCAGGTACTCGCGCTTAAACGCACGGCCTTTGCAGACAAACAACGTGCCCGGACGCACCTGGCGCGAGTCATCAGTCGCAAACTCAATGCGCTGGTCGCACGAAGCACTCGGTCTGGAAACAACAAGGTCATCTTCCTCGAGCAACTCTATATAGCGCTTCAGAGTTAGCTTCTCTTGTGTCGGACTCGACATACAAAGACCTCTCTCGCTAAATTCAGCCTTAAAGGGCAGAAGGCGTCCCGCGGCAGAAACGATGAAACATTCTGTATTATCAACCATCCTAATATGCCACCTGACCTTGCGCGCATCACAGCCTTCTAAAAAATTGCATGGACTGTGCCGTGGTCTAATAAATGGCAACAGTGTTAACCCCGTGTAAAACCAAGGAAATCTGGGTGCTGTTCTTTAACATAGCGTTCGCAACCACGTCCCGCCGCTTCGCCTGAAGATCGGGACGTGGTTTTTTCGGTTCGCTCGGCGCTTATGCCCTATCACGAAACAAAAGATTGGCATGATAGTAAAGATTATTTGACATCAGCTGCCGCAATCCTTGCGGCAGTACACCTGAGCCGTCAGCAGAAAGGATCTTGCATGTGCGGTTTTGTCGGTTTTACCGGTACAGATGAACAGAGTGAGCTGGTTCTCACGGCCATGATGAATCGCATCATCCACCGTGGTCCCGATATGGGCGGACAGCATATCGTCGACAACGTTGCCCTTGGCTTCCGTCGTCTTTCGATTCTCGATCTTTCCGAAGCTGGAGCCCAGCCCATGTCGAGCGACGACGGCAAGGTCACGATTGTCTTCAACGGAGAGATCTACAACTTCCAGGAGCTTCGCGCCGAGCTGGAGGCGGCCGGCTACGCCTTCCACTGCAACGCTGATACCGAGGTCCTGGTACACGGTTACGAGGAGTGGGGCGAGGACCTGGTCAACCGTCTGCGCGGCATGTACGCGTTCGTGATTCACGACCAGAACAAGAACAAACTCTTTGGTGCTCGTGACATCTTTGGTATCAAGCCGTTCTATTACTACCAGGCATCCGATGGCTCGCTGCTGTTTGGCTCCGAGATCAAGAGCTTCCTGGACCATCCCAAGTTTGAGAAGGCTGTCAACCACGACGCGCTGCGCCCCTACCTGACGCTGCAATTCCCCGCCACGGAGGAGACCTTCTTTAAGGGCGTGTTCAAGCTTGCCCCGGCGCATTGCTTTACGTATGACCTGACGACCAACACCATGGACATCAAGCGTTACTGGAGCTGCGACTTCACCGACGACAACTCCAAGACCTTCGAGGAGTACGTGGACGAGTGCGACAAGGTCGTGCACGAAAGCGTCGCTGCGCACCGAATCGCCGATGTTAAGGTGGGCTCGTTCCTTTCTGGCGGTGTCGATTCCAGCTACATTGCCGCCTGTCTCATGCCCGACACCACGTATTCTGTCGGCTTCGATTACAAGAACTTCAACGAGACCAACTACGCCGCCGAGCTTTCCGACAAGCTGGGCATCAAGAACGTGCGCAAGATGATTACCGCCGATGAGTTCTTTGATGCACTGCCCGATATCCAGTACCACATGGACGAGCCGCAATCGAACCTGTCCAGCGTGCCGCTGTACTATCTGGCGCAGATGGCTTCCAAGGAGGTCACCGTCGTCCTTTCGGGCGAGGGTGCCGACGAGCTGTTTGCCGGCTATGAGTGGTACGAGGACACCCCCGAGATGCGCACCTTTAAGAAGCGCGTGCCGCTCGGCGTACGTCGCGCCCTGGGCTCACTCGTTCAGCATCTCCCCTACTTTAAGGGCCACAACTTCCTGACGAAATGCGCCGAGGTTCCCGAGCGCTGGTATGTGGGTCAGGCAAAGGTGTTCGATCCCTCCGAAGTCGACGAGGTGCTCAAGCCCGCTTATGACACCGGCAAGAACGCCGCCGAGATGTGCGCCGAGTACTACAAGCAGGTTCCCGACTGCTGCGAGCTTTCCAAGAAACAGTATCTGGATATGAACATGTGGCTACCGGGCGACATTCTGCTCAAGGCCGACAAGATGTGCATGGCGCATTCTCTGGAGCTTCGCGTCCCGTTCCTGGACAAGAAGGTCATGGAGTTTGCCGAGCACATTCCCGCCAACTACCGTGTTAACGAAGAAGGCTGCAAGCTCGTCCTGCGTCACGCTGCCAACCGCACGCTGCCCGACGAGTGGGCAACGCGCAAGAAGGTGGGCTTCCCCGTACCGGTCAAGTTCTGGCTGCGCGAGCAAAAGTACTACGACTACGTAAAGGAATACTTCACCGCACCGTGGGCTGCTGATTTCTTTGACACCGATGCGCTCATGAAACTGCTCGACGATCACTTTAAGGGCCGCGCGCTCAACCAGCGCAAGATCTATACCACGCTGACGTTCCTCATCTGGTACAAGCGCTTCTTTATCGACGAGAACAAGGGCGCTAAAGTCGCCGCTTAGTTTTCGTTATGAATTAGCGGTGAACCACGCAGGGTTTCCGCTATACTCAATCCCTGCGGGCGATTGGCGCAACGGTTAGCGCAGGTGCTTTACACGCACAAGGCTGGGGGTTCGAATCCCTCATCGCCCACCATTGAATTGTTAGGCCTCCAGTGATGGAGGCCTTTCTTTTTTGTGCCCGGTACATGGGATTCGAACCCGCAAGGGTGCGGAGCTGAGGAAACGCGAAGCGTTTTCCAGCGCAGCACGCGAGGGCCGTAGGCCCGAAGCGGGGCGCGGGCGGCGAAGCCGCACGCGGACATCCCTCATCGCCCACCATTGAATTGTTAGGCCTCCAGTGATGGAGGCCTTTCTTTTTTGCACACGGCCTATCCCAGCCATGGTAAATCGATAGCAAAACGGGCTCCAGTTCGCCCAATCGTGCGCCAAACGGCACGTGACAGCCTGAAACCCGCTCCAAATTGCTATGTCTGATGGCGCTAGGCCAAAACACCCGCCAGGATCTCGATCAGGCTGTCCACATCGGCCTCCTCGCACACGAGCGGCGGAAGGAAGCGCAGCGTATGTGCGCCTGTAGCGTTGATCACGGCACCAGCCCCCAATGCACGGGCCACGACGTCGTGTGCATCACCCGCGGCATCATCCAAATCGCAGCCGAGCATCAGGCCGCGACCACGCACCTCTACCACATGCGGAAGCTTAGCCAGCGCCTGCTCCATATAGGCGCCAACCTTGGCAGCATGCTCGGCATAATCGCCACGCACAAGCGCGGAGAGCGTCGCGGCACACGCCGCGATGGCCAAGCAGCTACCGCCAAAGGTCGAGCCGTGGTCGCCCGGCTTAAACACGTCGGCAATCTCCTTCTTCGCCACGACGGCACCCATGGGCACGCCATCAGCAATGCCCTTGGCAAGGCTCATGATGTCGGGCTCCACGCCATAGGTCTGGAACGCAAACGGCTTGCCGGAGCGGAAGATGCCGCACTGGACCTCGTCGGCGATAAGCACGGCGCCCACTTCGTGTGCCAGGTCGCGCGCCGTAGCCATAAACTCCTCGGTCATGGGATGCACACCGCTCTCACCCTGGATCGGCTCGAGCATCACGGCACAAATTTCGCTCCCCAGCTGCTTAAAGATCGCACGCAGCTCATCCACATCGTTGGGCGTGCAGGCCACAAAGCCACCCGGCAGCGGGCGGAAGCTGTCCTGCAGCCAATCCTGCATGGTGGCGGCAATGGTCTCGAGCGTACGGCCGTGGAAGCCGCCGCGCATGCACACGATGGTGTTGCCGCCATTACCGGCACGCTTGGCGTACAGGCGCGCGAGCTTCATCGAGCCCTCGTTGGCCTCGGCGCCAGAGTTGGCAAAGAAGGTCTCCCAAACCTGCTCATCCGCAGCCGGGGCACCAAGAGCAGCTGCCGTGGTCTCATCGCCGGCGGCAATGGCATCGGCAAGCACGCGCGCACCATCTACGTCGTCGTTAGCAAGCTTGGACAGCAGCGCCGCGACCTGTCCGCGCTGCTCAATGTAGAAGTAATTGGAGACATGCATGAGCTTTTTGGTCTGTGCCTCGAGCGCCGAGAGCACAGCCGGGTCGCCATGACCTAGGCTGCACACGCCGATGCCGGCAAGAAAGTCGAGGTACTCACGGCCATCGTCGCCGGTGAGCTTCATGCCGTGACCCTCGACAAACTCGACCGGAGAGCGGCCAAAGGTATGCATAACGTAATGGGATTCAAGCGATTGCTGAGCTGCAAGTGACATGAGATGCCTTTCGTTGGGCGCCAGACGGCGCGGGGCTATGGGTGCAGGAATGGGGCGGCTGCGGGTCAGCTAGACCGTCTGAAGCTTCTCGACCTCGTCAAGGTTCTCGGTCAGACGCGCAGCAAACGTCGAAAGCGGATGCGGATGCGTATCGAACTCGTAAGCCGTCTCGGTGGAATGAATCACGGTGCCGACGCCGGCATCGGTCAGCAGCTCCAGGAGCAGCGAATGCGGCGTAGTACCGTTAATGATGTGGGCACGAAATACGCCGCCGGTAAGCGCATCGACGGCCGCACGCAGCTTGGGAATCATGCCCTTATCGACCTCGCCGCCGTAGAGCATTTCGTTAACCTCGTCGAGCGTTAGGTTGGAGATAAGCGAGTCCTTGTCGCTAAAGTCCTTGTACAGGCCATCGACATCGGTCAAAAAGATCGCCTTATGCGCGTGGAGCGCCGCGGCAACGGCACCGGCGGCGGTGTCGGCGTTGATGTTGAAGAAACCGCCGTCCTCCCCCGCCGCGACGGTAGCGATGACGGGGATGTACTCGCTATCGAGTAAGCGCTCGATATAGTCGGTGTTGACGTGCGTCACTTTGCCCACACGACCGAGCTCGGGGTCGAGCGGCTCGGCGATGAGCGTGCCGGCATCACTGCCCGACACGCCCACGGCCAGGTTGCCGTGGTGGTTGATGGCAGCAACCAGCTCCTGGTTGACTTTACCACCCAGCACCTCGCGCACGATATCCATAGTCGCCGGCGTGGTCACGCGCTGGCCGTTCTTAAACTCGACGGGGATGTCGTAGTGGCTGAGCGCCTCGTTGATAGCCTTGCCGCCGCCGTGCACGATGACGGGGCGCATACCGATGATCTTGAGCAAAACGATGTCGCTCATCACGTCGCGGCGCAGCTGCTCATCAACCATGGCGGCTCCGCCATATTTGATAACAACCGTCTTGCCGGTCAGGTTCTTAATCCACGGCAGCGCTTCGAACAGCAGCTGCGCGGTTGCTTCGTTGGATTCGCTCGAACGACAATCGCGTGCGAATTTCATAATCTGCCTCGTCTTTCGTATCGTTATCGCGCCGTGCTCCACTGTCCGCAATCGCGGCAAGATGCGCAGCGCGCCTGGAATCTAGGAACGGTAGTCGCCGTTGATGGAGATGTACTCGTGCGTGAGGTCGCAGGTCCACACGGTCGTTGCCGCGTCGCCTGCGCCCAGGTCGGCCGAGATCACGATCTCGGGCGCCTCGAAACGTCGCAGAGCCTCGTCCTCGTCAAAGGGAACAGTCAGACCGTCGCGACAGACAGGCATGCCCATCATGTCGATGGAAACGTCTTCCTGATTAAACTTCACGCCGCACTTGCCGAGCGCCATGGCAACGCGGCCCCAGTTGCAGTCGTGGCCGGCGATGCAGGTCTTGACGAGCGGCGAGTTGGCGACGGCACGGGCGGCGATATCGGCTTCCTCGTCGTTGGCGGCGCCGGTAATGTTAACCGTCACGAGCTTTGACGCACCCTCGCCATCGGCCGCGATGTTGCGCGCCAGGCTCTCGCACACCTCGTGCACGGCAAAGGCCAACTCGTCAAAGGCGTCAGTGCCCTCGACGATGGCCTCGGCATCTGCGGCAGCAGCGCCAGAAGCAAGCATGATGCAGGTGTCGTTGGTCGAGGTGTCGGAATCGACCGTCACCTTATTGAAGGTCTGTTTAACGGTCGAGAGCAGTAGGGTGTGGAGCGCTGCTGGCTCGACGGGGGCATCGGTGGTAATGACCGCGATCATGGTGGCCATATTGGGCATGATCATGCCCGAGCCCTTGCACATGCCGCCCACCGTATAGGCGTTGCCCGCATGGCCCGCAGCCTCACTGCGGTAGCGAACGGCATACTCCTTGGAGTGTGTATCGGTCGTCATGATGGCACGGGCTGCATCGGCACCGCCATGGGCAGAGAGCGCCTCGTAGGCGGACGGAACGGCCGTCTCAAACGTATCGATCGGCAGAATCTGTCCAATCACACCCGTGGAGGCAACCAGGATCTGCTGGGGTTCACAGCCGATGACCTGCGACGCGATGTTGCACGTCTCGCGCGCACAGGCCAGGCCGGTCTCGCCCGTGGCGGCGTTCGCGTTGCCGGAGTTGATTGAAACACCGGCGACGATTCCATAGCCCTTGTCCGCACCGCCCAGGTTGGCACGACTCACCTGCACGGGCGCCGCGCAAAAGCGGTTGGTCGTAAACACGCCGGCGCCGGGACAGGGCTTATCGGGCACGACGAGCGCATAGTCCAAGCGCTCGGGATTCTTCCGGAATCCCGCATGAATGCCTGCGGCCTTAAAGCCGGCAGCCGCCGTAACGCCACCCTCGACGGCGCGAATCTTGATATCAATCAGGTCGGTATTCATCGTCCCCTACGACTCCTTATATCAGACAAAAAAGCGGGCATCGGCTGGCACGCCATACCGGTCGAAACTACTAGACCAGCTTAAAAGTGGCGCCCAACTCGATGCCCGACTACCAAATCGCTAACAATCGAATGTGCTACACCGGGCACGCCACTGTGGGCAAGCCTCGTCGCTCGTCAAAGCCAAAAACGATGTTGGCGCACTGGACCGCCTGTCCCGCAGCACCCTTGCACAGATTGTCGATAGCACCCGTCGCCACCAGCACGCCCGCGCGCTTGTTGAGCGCAAGACCGATCTGGGCAGCATTGGTGCCGACGACCGAAGCCGTCTTGGGCTGCTGGCCGGCATCGAGCACGCGCACAAAGGTGCGACCGGCGTAGAACTTCTTGTAATGGTCGACGACGTCCTCAAGGGCCAACGCGTCGAGAGCCTGCGGCGCGAGCGGCATCGTCACCGTGGAAAGCAGGCCGCGCTTGAGCGGTGCCAAGTGCGGAGTAAAGACGACGCGATCGGTCAGGTCCAGGATCTGCTCAATCTCGGGCGTATGGCGATGTTTGCCTACGCCATAGGCCTCCAGGTTCTCGTCCGCGCTACAAAAATGGGTGCGAGCGTTGCAGGACTTACCGGCGCCCGTCACGCCGCTAATGGCATCGACGATTACGGGGCCGTTCTCTGCCACCCAGCCCGCACGCACGGCAGGAGCGGCAGCAAGGCTCGTTGCGGTGGGATAGCAACCGGCGCAGGCGACCAGCACGGGTTTGCCGTCGGCATGGTCGGATGCGGCGGTCTCCAAGTCCCGGCAGAATAGCTCGGGCAGGCCAAAGGCACGGGTCTTGAGCAGCTCGGGGCTCGTATGCTCGGCGGCATACCACGTCTCAAAGACGGACGCGTCGTTCAGGCGGTAGTCGGCCGAAAGATCAAAGCAGGAGACGCCCGCGGCAAGCAGCGCGGGCACCTGTGCCATGGCAGCCGTGTGCGGCACGGCAAGAAAAACCGCATCGCAGCTCTTGAGCTCGGGGGCGTCATGCGTGGTGAAAACCAGATCGCTCACGCCAGCAAAGCTCGGATACACCGCGGACAGCGGCTGGCCGGCATCGGCGTTGGACGTAATGGCAACAAGTTCAAACTCGGGATGGCCGAGTACGAGGCGAATGAGCTCGGCTCCGGCATATCCAGCCGCGCCGACGATTCCAACCTTCAAAGACATATCAGACTCCTTGTCTGCGATTTATGCACCGATGCGCATTTCGCAGCGGTCGTTATGAAGTGGGTTGAAACTTTAGCACCAAAAGATGCATTTATACGTAAATAGCTTGCATGTTCATGCATTGAAACATTCCCGACACATTCACTTGAAGGAATTGACAAATAGAGCGGGCCCCGTATTGACCGGCACTCCTTACGGCGCCGGGCAACACGGGACCCGCCCATGCGAAAACTAAGTTGTTAGGATGAGCCAGCTGGCTAGAGCTCGACCGGCACCCATTCGTCGTGATTGCAGATAAAAGCCTCGGGATCCTCAACGCTAAAGAAGACGAGCGCGGGGTCGTTAGGCCCCTCATAGTGCTCGCTCAAGCGCTCAAGATGTTTCCATCCGGCCTCGCGCATTTCGCTCGAAGCCCGGTCTTCCAGCCCTGCACGCCCGCGCAGGATCAACCAACCATGGCCCGGCCACCAACTCGTGGCCTCAAAGCGCTGGTTTTGCAGCAGCTCCTGCCACACATCTTTGGTGCGCGCTGTCACAAACCACAGCTTGCCGTCCTGAATCTGCGCAAACGAGAACGGACGCACATGCGGCTGCCCGCCCACGCTCGTCGCCAGATACCACGCCGGCACCGACGTCAGATACTCCAACACCGTATTCAATCCGTCCATGTGTCCTCCTGACGCCTGACCAGTCTTTTTGGAATGGGTAGCCAATTTGGGAAATTAGAGCTCGAGGCGCTCTTCGCTGCCGTCGATATCGCAGAACCGTGCGGCGATGTTGCGGACCGAGAAGAATGCAAGGCGGCCATCGTTGGCGCTATCGTGTTGCTCGCCAATGCCCACCATGTGCTTAAAGCCCGCTTGGCGCACCTTGTCGCTCACGAATGCATCGTCCTCGAGCGCGGCCTCGCCAGTTAACACGATCCAGCACTCCCCCGGCTTCCAGCCCGATACCTCAAACTTGGGATTCGCGCTCAACTCCGCCCACACGTCCTTGTCGCGCGACGTGCAAAACCACAGCTTGCCATCATCGACCATGGCAAAGGAAAACGGCCTCACGCGGGGCTGATGCCCGTCGCTCGCATCGGTCGTGGCAAGATACCACGCCGGAATGCGCCTGAGATACGAGCAGGCGCGCTCGAGCTGAGCCGTGCGATCGATGTCGGTCATAGAGACCCCTTTCTTGCGCTCGAATCGAGCTTAGACGAGTTGAAGATTGATAACGACAACGCATGTCACCAGCAGCGCCATCGCCAGCGCTGCCAGTGCATCCCCGCGGCCAAACGCAAGCGCATGCAGACGCGTGCGTCCCTGCTCGCCGTGATAACAGCGCGCATCCATGGCGGCCGAAAGCGTCTCGGCATGACGGAACACGCCGGTGAACAGCGGAATCGCCACACTGCCGAGCATGCGCACACCGCCGAGCGGACCGCCCGTCACGCGCGCGCCGCGACTTGCCTGTGCATCGGCCGTCTGCTTCATCTCGGTGGCAAATTGCGGCATAAAGCGCAGCGCGATGCCCATGATCATACCGAGCTCGTGTGCCGGAAGCCCCAGACGCGCAAGCGGTGCGAGCAAACGCTCAAAGCCCGCAGTGAGATCGAGCGTGGGCGTGGTGAGTGTAATGGCGCTCATGCCGGCCATCATCAGGGTCAGACGGCATGTCATAAACGTCGCAGAACGCAGCGAGCCCTCGCTCACCTGCAAAAAGCCAAGCCGCCACAGGATGCGGCCACTCTGGTCGGAAAACAGGTTGAGCACCGCGACCACCACGACAATCGCCAGCAATGGTGCCATCGATGATAGGACCCGGCGCAACGGCACCCGGGCCATGACATAGACCAGCACGACAAATATTGCGACCGGAACCAGCCCGCAAAAGCTTCCGACGGTGAGCACGGTGATCAGAAATGCGAAACCTAGAAGCAACTTAGTGCGCGGATCCAGGCGATGCACCGCGCTATCCCCGGGATAGTAGCTGCCAAATGAGAACGCCTCCATTAGCAGCCCTCCTCTCGCGTGGGCGCCTTGGAACCAGCCTGACACGGAACCCTCAAAGGCACGTCCGCGCAGCCCAGCAGCAAGCCGGCCAACTCGTCGGCTAGCGCCTCAACCGTATAAAGATTGTCGCAGCGGAGCGGCACACCGGCTTTCGCGAGCGCCAGCGCCATGCACTGGGCGGCGGGAACGCCCAGGCCGATCGACTTGAGCTCGTCCGCGTGCGCAAAAACCTGCGCGGGCGTTCCCTCGGCAAACACGGCGCCCTCGTTCATCACAACGATACGGTCACAGCAATTTGCCAGGTCATCCATACTGTGCGAAACCATGACAACAGTCAGGCCCTCGCGATGGAGTCGATCGATGAGCCCCAGGAAATCCCCGCGCGCAGCCGGATCGAGCCCCGCCATAGGCTCGTCGAGCACCAGCACCTCGGGCTCCATGGCGAGCACGCCGGCAAACGCCACGCGGCGCTGCTGGCCGCCCGAAAGCTCAAAGGGGCTCTTGTCGCCCATCGCAGCAAGATCGAGGCCCACGCGCGCAAGCGATGATGCGACACGGCGTGCAACCTCGTCTTCTGGCAGGCCAAGGTTGCGCGGGCCAAACGCCACGTCCCGCGCCACGGTCTCGGCAAATAGCTGGCGCTCGGGATACTGAAACACCACGCCGACCTTGGCCTTAACCGCGGCGGCGTCTTTCTTGCTTGATAGGTCGAGCCCCAGCGCGCAAACGCTTCCCTCCTGCGGACGAATCAACCCGTTGAGATGCTGAACCAGCGTCGATTTACCCGAGCCGGTATGACCCGCCAATCCCAGAAACTCGCCGCGGCGCACCGTCAGCGAAACATCACGTAGCGCCCAGGGGCTGTTTGGATCGTTGCCCCAAAGAGCCTGTTTGCTCGATGCGTCCGCAGTGGTCGAGCGCTTGCGCCATCGACGGCGCTCGCGGGCGCTCAGCGAGTAACTATGCGAGAGGTGCGAAATCTCGATAACGGGCTCCGATGCGGCCGCCTCGTTAGTCGCGAAGGATGCATTGTCGAGCATACGAGAATCGGATGCAGAAGGCTGCACTGCGACGTCCGCCCCGCCCCGCTCGGCGTAAACCCGCGCGATCTCGGCGACCATATCTGCCTCGCGCACCTGCGCGCAAACGGGCACGCCCTTCTCACGAAGTGCCCTACCTAGGCAGCACGACGCCGGCATATCCAGGTTGAGCTGCGCAAGTTCGTCCGCCCGCGTCAAGATTTCCTCGGGCGTACCGATCATGGCAACGCGGCCCGCTTGGAAGACAGCAACGCGATCGGCCTCGGCGGCCTCTTCCATAAAGTGCGTAATCATCACGATGGTCATGCCGCGATCATGCAACGCACGGCAAGCCTTCATGAGGCCCTTGCGTCCACGCGGATCGAGCATCGAGGAAGCCTCGTCCAATATGAGCACGCGCGGTTCCATGGCGAGCACGCCGGCAAGCGCCACGCGCTGCTTTTGGCCGCCCGAAAGCGCGTGGGTCTCGTGGCGCTCAAAGCCCACCAGGCCCACGCCCTTCAGTGCCTCGCGTACGCGCTGCGCAATTTGCGCCGATGGCACGCCAAGGTTTTCAGGACCAAACGCAACGTCATCTTCGACAAGCGTTGCTACCAGCTGATCATCGGGATTCTGGAATACCATGCCCGCGGTCGAACGAATGTCGTAGACCAGCTCGGGGTCGGACGCATCCATGCCGTTGATACGTACCGTGCCCGCATCGGGCTGCAGCAGCGCATTCAGATGCTTGGCAAACGTCGACTTGCCCGACCCATTGCCACCGAGGATGCAGAAAAACTCGCCATCCTCGATGTTCAGATCGATGCCGTCGAGCGCCGGCGTGACACCGTCATAGCTAAAGGAAACGCCCCGACACTCAATCATGCGCGGCCTTTGACCTGGTCCTTTTTAGGCGTGATGAGGTTGGAGACCGCCTTGTACACCGCAAGCGTCAACACCGAGTTAAGCACAGTCTTGATAAGGTTGAACGGCAGCACGGCAGGAATCATGAGCGGGGCGATCACATCGACCGAGCCGTACCAGAACCATACGCCAATGGTAAGGTTTGCGGCCATAGACAACGCCGTAGCGGCAATAACGCCGAGCACCAGGCCAATCACGGCACCCTTGTAGGTGTGCATCTTTTGGTAGACGATAGCCGCGGGCAGAATGTAGCCCAGCGTGGCAACCAGGTTCATAAGCGCGCCGACCCAGTCACCCGTGGTGAGCGCATGGATAACGATCGCCATGGCGGCAACAGCAGTACCGGCACCAGGGCCGTACGCAAACCCGCACACCATCGCCGGCACCAGCGACGGGTCATACGTCAAAAACGGCGCCGAAGGAAGAATGGGCAGCTGCACATACATAAACAGGGCGCCCAAGGCGCACATCAACGCCATGGTAACGAGCTGTTTGGTGCTCCACCTATTCGTGTTCTCAAAATGGATATGCTGCGACTGTTCAGACATAAGATCACCTGCCTCTTTCATCCGGACTCTAACCGTTGGTACTGGGATCTCACCAGTTCAGCCGGCATGCGAACCAACACACGCACGGGTCGCGGACTCATCGGCTCGGTCGCAGACGCCTCGTCTGCGCCACGGCACCCCTTTGGCACCGCCCGATTTACCGCCAGTGGGGAATTCCACCCCGCCCTGAAACAGCAATTGCAAGTGTAGCACGGGCAGGTATTCGCGCAAGTATGCCAAGGATAATTTGTGGTGGGGATCAGTTGCCGTAACAACCACGTTCCCCACCCATCCCAAAGTAACGCGCCTTTCGCGCAAAGCGCGAAACAGCGAAAGGAACACGTATCCCTATCAACCACGTCCTTCTCCGCCCGCCGACCTCAAGGCCGTAAACGCAGGGAATCCGGGGGCGGGACGGGGGTTTCTCTCCGGAACATTCCGCACTGATATTTTCTGTATTGAAGACGTCGATGATGCGCCCGTATAC
>WGSI01000025.1:0-33000 GCA_014871745.1 Collinsella sp.
GCCGAGCGCAAAATGGATTCTAAAAAACACCTTGCCAAATAGGAGCGTCAGGACGGAGGAAGCCCCGCCGCGCGTAGCGCGCAGCGGGGCTTCCGACATGTCCGAGGACGTTTTGGGAGGTAGCCCAAACAGCCCCGGCGATCCTGCGGGAGTTGAGTCCCTTTAGAACTTGTCGTGGAAGGTACGCGCAATGACCTCGTCCTGCTGCTCCTTGGTGAGCGTGTGGAAGTTCACGGCATAGCCGGAAACGCGGATGGTCAGCTGCGGGTACTTCTCGGGGTGAGCCTGAGCGTCGAGCAGCGTCTCACGGTTGAAGACGTTGATGTTCAGGTGGTGGCCACCCTTCTCGGCGTAAGCGTCGAGCATGTGGACCAGGTTATCGGCCTGAGTCTCAGAAACTTCAGAAACCTTCATAATGTGTCTCCTTCGATCGATAGGCGCCGGCCGAAACCGGCGCACTAATCAGTAATCGTTATTGTTAGTATAGCACTAACAATAGTTACTCGCCCAGCTGATCAAGGTCGATATCGCCAAAGAACACCTGGTCCTCCTTGCCGAGCGCACTCGGGATGATGGAGAAGGTGTTGGAGATGCCGTCCTGAGCATCGCGGAACGGGAGCTTGGAAACCGAAGACAGCGAAGCGATGGCGCCGTGGCTATCGCGCTTGTGCATGGGGTTAGCACCCGGGGCGAACGGCTGGCCAGCCTTGCGGCCGTCGGGCGTGGAACCGGTCTTCTTGCCGTACACGACGTTGGAGGTAATGGTCAGAACCGAGGTCGTGGGCACGGAGTTGCGGTAGGTGTCGTTCATGCGGATGTACTCCATGAACTGGTGCACAACGTCGTGAGCGATCTGGTCGACGCGGTCGTCGTCGTTACCGTACTTGGGGAACTCGCCCTCGGTCTCGAAGTCGACGATGATGCCGTTCTCGTCACGGACGGGGTGGACCTTGGCGTACTTGATGGCGGACAGGGAGTCAGCCACGACGGAAAGGCCAGCGATGCCCGTAGCGAACCAGCGGTGCACGTGCTTGTCGTGCAGAGCCATCTGGATACGCTCGTAGCAATACTTGTCGTGCATGTAGTGAATGATGTTCAGCGAGTTGACGTACACGCCAGCGAGCCACTTCATCATGTCGTTGTACTTGGCCACAACGTCGTCGTAATCGAGCGTATCGCCCTCGACGGCGCGATACTTGGGGCCGACCTGCTTCTTGGAGACCTCGTCAACACCGCCGTTGAGTGCGTACAGCAGGCACTTGGCCAGGTTGGCGCGAGCGCCGAAGAACTGCATCTCCTTGCCGATGCGCATGGAGGACACGCAGCAGGCAATGCCGTAGTCGTCGCCGTGATAGACGCGCATGAGGTCGTCGTTCTCGTACTGGATCGAGGAGCTGGCGACGGAAGTCTTGGCGCAGAACTTCTTGAAGTTCTCGGGCAGACGGGTCGACCACAGAATGGTCATGTTGGGCTCGGGGCTGGTGCCCATGTTCTCGAGCGTGTGCAGGTAGCGGTAGCTCATCTTGGTAACGAGCGTACGGCCGTCAACACCCATGCCGCCGATGGACTCGGTGACCCACTGCGGATCGCCGGTAAACAGGGCCTGGTACTCGGGGGTACGGGCAAACTTGACCATACGGAGCTTCATGATGAAGTGATCCACGAACTCCTGGATCTGCTCCTCGGTGAAGGTACCGTTGGCAAGGTCGCGCTCAGCGTAGATGTCAATGAACGTAGAGGTACGGCCGATGGACATAGCAGCGCCGTTCTGCTCCTTGACGGCTGCGAGGTAGGCGAAGTACATCCACTGGATGGCTTCCTGCGTGTTGGTAGCAGGGTTGGAAATATCGAAACCATAGGTCTCGGCCATCATCTTGAGCTCGCCGAGGGCGCGGATCTGCTCCTGCAGCTCCTCACGATCGCGGATGTTGTCGGCGGTCATGACCGTCGGGGTGGAAGCCTTCTGGGCCTCCTTGTCCTTGATCAGGTAGTCGACGCCGTACAGGGCAACACGACGGTAGTCGCCGATGATGCGGCCGCGGCCATAGCCATCGGGCAGACCGGTGATGATGTGAGCCGAGCGGCAAGCACGCATCTCGGGGGTGTAGACATCGAAGACGCCGGCGTTGTGGGTCTTGCGCTCGAAGGTGTAGCGCTCGACAACGTTCTCGTCGACCTTGTAGCCGTGCTGGCTGGCAGCCTGGCAAGCGATGCGGATACCACCGTTGACGTGCAGCGCGCGCTTGAGCGGCTTGTCAGTCTGGAGGCCAACAATGGTCTCCTTCTCGCGGTGGGCGTTATCGATGTAGCCAGCGGGGTGGCTCACGATACCCGTGACAGTCTTGGTGTCCATATCGAGGACACCGCCCTGCTCGCGCTCCTTGAGCAGCAGGTCGAGAACCTCGCCCCACAGCTCCTTGGTACGCTCGGTCGGACCGGCGAGGAACGACTCGTCGCCCTCGTAGGGGGTGTAGTTCTTCTGGATGAAGTCTCGGACGTCAACTTCTCCCGTCCAGATGCCTTCCTTGAAGCCTTCCCATGCCTCCTGCATTGTGTAACCACGCTCCTAGTTACGTGTAATGCGGCGCTCTCTCACACCGCTGCTTATTGAATTCTTGAATTATCGGCTTGCACTACCGGCTTCTTCCGTTCTTCACCACACGTTGGTACAGGGAAAAACGTTTGTCCACCTTGGAACTGCAACCCAAAACCCAAGATTTCACCCGTTTGAGAAGGATAACATAGCCACCCCCTTCATCAGGGCTGTTATATGTTTCTTTTTTTATACCATTAGGGCGTTTTTAACAAATCCGCAGGAAATGCGAGCGCGAGCAACTACCGTTCACCGATTTGTTTGGTATTTTTCCTTGCCTTTGTACGACGTTCGCTCTAGCTGTTATGCCAGCTTTAGCAGAGTAAAGTGCCTCTGAGTAGGCTTTGGGACATGCCTTACGATCTACCCCTTACTTTGCTGATACCGACGGTGTACGGAGGTCGCCTAAAGGTTGTTTTCTAGGCATGACCCAAAATCTACCGTATAGGGTGCGCGTGCAAGGGTATCATCTTTCACCGAAAATAGTTTCTAGTGTTAGGGGTTTTCGGTGGAAGATACCGATTTCCATGAGCTTGGACGTCAGCTCCTTACTGAGTTTGGCGGCATTCACCAGCGCGTTTCGCGCTTTGTGGACAAAGTTCTCAGCGGCGAGATGGCCGTCATGCGCGCCCTCATGCTCGCTGGCGGTTCGCTCACGCCGAGCGAACTCGCCGATCGCGCCTGGGTCTCGAGCGCCCGCATCGCCAATATCTTGCGCGCCCTCGAGGCCAAGGGTTGGATTGAGCGCGAGCACTCAAAGACCGACCGTCGTCGCGTACACGTCATAGTGACCGACAAGGGATTCCAGGATCTCGAAATTAAACGTCGGGAATTCGAGGAGCGCACCGCAGCCTTCCTCGAGCAGCTCGGCGAAACAGATACCCAAGAGATGGTGCGCCTTCTAAGACGTGCCAACGAAATTATCGACCGCAATCAAGAAAGGAGAGATACCGAGTGAGGATTCTCAAGCTCTTTAAAAAGCATATCCTGGCACTGTTCGCAGCTATCGTACTTATCGTAATCAGCTGCAACGCCGATCTGGCGCTGCCTACCTATATGAGCGACATCGTCGACGTAGGCGTGCAGCAAGGCGGCATCGCCTCGCCCGTGCCCGACACCATTCGCGCCGAATCGCTCGACGACCTCGAACTCTTTATGAGCGCCAAGGACGCCAAGACGGTAGAGGCTGCGTTTGGCAAGGCAGACAAAAACGGGGTCCGCACGTACAAGGGAACCGAGGATGAGCGCGCCGACGGCAGCAAGCTCGCCGATATCATGAGCTTGCCTGAGACCGTCGTGCTCGCCTTCAACCAGGGCATCGACGCCGACTCCATGGGCGACATGACCGGCGCATCCACCGAGGCAAGCGATGGCGACGCCGCCCAGGCGATGCCCGTGCCCGAGCAAATGGCAGCGATGACACCCGAGCAGCTCGCAGAGATGCAGCAGAAGGCCGCAGCGGCGCAGAATATGCAAAAGCAGATTGATGCCGACGGCGGTAAGATCACCATGAAGGGTCTGCGTCTGGGCATCGAGGGCGGTCTGGTAGACCAAAGCAAGCTCGTCGAGGGCGCCAACGATATGGCGGACAAAATGGGCTCCATGTCGGGCTCCATCGTGACCCAACGCGCTGTGAGCTATGTGCAGGACGAGTACAAGGCGCAAGGCATCGACCCCGCCGACGTGCAGAACGCCTATCTGGGCCGCATGGCGACCACGATGTTTGGTCTGTGCCTGGTGTCGCTCGTCGCCACCATCCTGACCGGTGCCGTGGCTTCGCGCACCGCCTGCTCCATCGCCCGCGACCTGCGCCGCGAAACCTTCAACAAGGTTATGCACTTCTCGCCGGCCGAAGTGAGCAAGTTTAGCCAGGCCTCGCTCATCACCCGCTGTACCAACGACATTCAGCAGATCCAGATGGCCGCAACCCTGTTTATCCGCATGTGTCTGATGGCCCCCGTCATGGGCATCGTCGCCGTCATGCGCGTCCTGGCCAACCATACCGGCCTGGAGTGGACCATCGCCGTTGCCATCATCGCGGTCTCGGCCGTCGTCGGCGTGCTCATGGGCCTCACTATGCCCAAGTTCAAAAAGATGCAAAGCTTTGTGGACCGCGTGAACCTTACCGCCCGCGAGCTGCTCGACGGCCTTATGCCCATCCGCTCGTTCAACCGCGAGGAGCATGAGCTCGAGCGTTTTGACAAGGCTTCGCTCGACCTGATGACCACGCAGCTCTACACCAACCGCGCTATGAGCTTTATGATGCCGCTCATGATGCTCGTCATGAACTGCATCACCGTGCTCATCGTCTGGTTTGGCGCGCAGGGCGTGTCCGACGGCGTGATGCAGGTCGGCAACATGATGGCGTTTATCTCCTACACCATGCAGATCGTCATGGCGTTTATGATCCTCACCATGGTTTCGGTCATCCTGCCCCGCGCCGAGGTCGCAGCCGAGCGCGTGGAAGAGGTCATCACCTGCCCCACGAGCATCAACGACCCTGCCTCGCCCAAACTGCCTGCTGCCAGCGCGCCGCGCGGTGAGCTCACCTTCCGTGACGTGAGCTTCCAGTATCCCGATGCCCGCGCCGACGTCATCAGCGGCGTGAACTTCACCACGCACGCCGGTCAGATGCTCGGCATCATTGGCTCCACGGGCTCGGGCAAGTCCACGCTCGTACAGCTGATTCCGCGCCTGTACGACGTCACGGGCGGCAGCATTTCGCTCGACGGCATCGACGTGCGCGACATGACCCTTTCCGAGCTGCGCCACCGCATTGGCTATATCCCGCAGCAGGGACGTCTGTTCTCGGGCACCGTCGAGAGCAACCTCAAGTTTGCCGGCGACATGGTAAGCGACGAGGACATGCACCGGGCGGCACGCATCGCCCAGGCCGAGGACTTTATCGCCGAGCGCGAGGGCGGCTACGACTCCCCCATCAGCCAGGGCGGCTCCAACGTCTCGGGCGGTCAGCGCCAGCGCCTGGCCATCGCCCGCGCCCTGGCCAAAAAGCCCGAGGTCGTGGTGTTCGATGACTCGTTTAGTGCCCTCGACTACAAGACCGACGCCCGCCTGCGCGAGGAGCTGGCCAAAAACGTCACTGACGCCGCGCTCGTGGTCGTGGCCCAGCGCATCGCGACCATCATGCACGCCGACCAGATCATTGTGCTCGACGACGGCCACGTGGTGGGCACCGGTACGCACGAGGAGCTGCTGCACAGCTGCCCGGCGTACCTGGAGATCGCACAGTCGCAGCTTTCCGCCGAGGAGCTGGGGCTTACCCAAGAAGAAATTGCAGCCGTTATGGAAGGAGGCAAGCGCTAATGGCAGACGAGACCAAGACTCAGATTCCCAAGCCCACCCGCCAGCGTGGACCCATGGGCCGCATGGGCGGCATGCGTCGCGGCGAAAAGGCCAAGGACTTTAAGGGCACCATGAGGCAGCTGCTCGGCTATATCGGCCAGCACAAGATTGCCGTGTTTACCGCCGTCGCCTTTGCCGTATGCTCGGTCATCTTTAACATTGTGGGGCCCAAGGTGCTCGGCCAGGTTACCACCAAACTGTTCGAGGGTCTGGTTGCCAAGGTCAACGGCACCGGCGATGTCGACTTTGCCTGGATCGCCAAGACGCTCGGCTTTTTGCTCTGCCTGTATCTGGCAAGCTCTGTCTGCAGTCTCATCCAAGGCTGGCTTATGACCGGCGTCACGCAAAAGATTTGCTACCGCATGCGCAAGGAGATCGCCGCCAAGATCGCTGTCGTTCCAATGAGCTACTTCAACGGCCACAGCAAGGGCGACGTGCTCAGCCGCATCACCAACGACGTCGATACGCTGGGCCAGTCGCTCAACCAGAGCGTGACCCAGCTCATCACGTCGGTGACGCAGATTATCGGCGTGCTCGTCATGATGCTGTCGATCAGCCTGCCGCTCACCGGCGTCACCGTGCTCACGCTGCCGGCCGCCGCGATTATCCTGACCGTAATGATTCACTTCTCGCAGCCATACTTCCGAGAGCAGCAGCAGGTTCTGGGTGCCGTCAACGGCATTATCGAGGAGGATTTTGCCGGCCAAAACGTCATTCAGGTGTTCGACCGCGCCGAGGCCTCAATCGAGGAGTTCGACCGTCAAAACGACCGACTCTTTATTAGCGGCTGGCGTTCGCAGTTCCTGTCGGGCCTGATGATGCCGCTTATGAGCCTGGTGGGTAACATGGGCTATGTGGGCGTCGTCGTGGTGGGCGCACAACTCGCACTGACCGGCAATGCCACGCCCGGCGACATCCAGAGCTTTATCCAGTACGTTCGCAACTTTACGCAACCCGTGCAGCAACTGGGCAACGTAAGCAACACGATGCAGTCGATGGCAGCTGCCACCGAGCGCGTCTTTGAGTTCCTGGCCGCGCCCGAGGAGGAACAGAAGGCCGACGCGCAGATTCCCGAAAAGCGCCCCGGCCACGTGGAGTTTGACCATGTGAAGTTTGGCTACACGCCCGACAAGACCATCATCCACGACTTTAGCTGCGAGGCGCAGCCCGGCCAGACCATCGCCATCGTCGGTCCCACCGGCGCCGGCAAGACCACGCTCATCAAGCTGCTGCAGCGCTTCTACGATGTGGACGGCGGTTCGCTGCGTGTCGAGGGCATCGACGTGCGCGACTGGGACCGCGCGGCGCTGCGCGGCGAGTTTGCCATGGTGCTGCAGGATACCTGGCTGTTTAACGGCACCATCCGCGAGAACATCCGCTACGGACGCCCCGATGCGAGCGATGCCGAAGTCGAGGCCGCTGCACGCGCTGCACGCTGCGACCACTTTATCCACACGCTCGCCGGCGGCTACGACTTTATGATCAACGAGGAGGGCACTAACCTGTCGCAGGGTCAGCGCCAGCTCGTGACCATCGCCCGCGCCATTTTGGCCGACCGTCCGGCGCTGATTCTGGACGAGGCGACCTCCAACGTGGATACCCGCACCGAGGAGCTCATTCAGCGTGCCATGGATGCGCTGATGCAGGGCCGTACCAGCTTTGTCATCGCGCATCGCCTGTCCACGATCCGCAACGCCGACGTAATCCTGGTGATCCGCGACGGTGACATCGTCGAGAAGGGCACGCACGACGAGCTGCTCGCCCAGGGCGGCTTCTACGCTGACCTGTACAATTCGCAGTTCGACGAGGCGGCGTAGATTCGGCCATAGGAAACGAATGACGCCCGAGAACGGGGGCGCAGGACAACCTGCGCCCCCGTTTTTCGTTCTGCAGCCTCGAACCGCCTCCCCTGGGACCTGATTGGCAGCCCCTTCCAAGCCACGTGGCATCATTCCATTCCAGGACCAGCTGACGTTTGCCCAGATAAAACCTGCCAAAATAAACCTGTCCCTTTTTGGCAGGTTTTGGGGTGACAAGGACTTGCACTTTAGCGTGCGACAGCGGATAATGCCGAGCATTCGACAATTCACGCTTTGACTTATTTGATTGAGGAGGCCCCGCATGGCCATGGATTTCAAACGCAGGCTGCCGATCCCCATGGAGATCCGCGAGGAAATGCCGCTTTCCGCCGAGCTTACCGCCAAAAAGCAGGCATTCGACGCCGAGGTCGCCAAAGTCTTTACCGGCGAGGACGCACGTAAGGTGCTCATCATCGGCCCGTGCTCTGCCGACCGCGAGGATTCGGTGCTTGAGTACATGAACCGACTGGCCAAGACCGCCGAGGAGGTCAAGGACAAGCTCATCATCATTCCGCGCGTCTACACCAACAAGCCGCGCACCAAGGGCACCGGCTACAAGGGCTTGCTGCACAATCCCGATCCCGAGGCGCCCGATGACCTGCTCGAAGGCGTTAAGGCCATCCGCCACATGCACCTGCGCGTCATCGAGGAGACTGGCTTCTTTACCGCCGACGAGATGCTCTACCCCTCTAATTACCAGTACCTCGTCGACCTGCTGAGCTATGTTGCCGTGGGCGCGCGCTCGGTCGAAAACCAGGAGCATCGCCTGGTGTCGAGCGGCATTTCAGTGCCCGTCGGCATGAAAAATCCCACCGCTGGTTCCACCACCGTCATGCTCAACTCCATCTACGCCGCTCAGGCGCATCAGAGCTTCATCTTCCGTAACTGGGAGGTTGAGTGCGACGGCAATCCGCTCGCACACGCCGTCATGCGTGGCTATATCGGTCTCGACGGTCGCACCTACCCCAATTACCACTACGAGCACCTGGAGCGCCTGGCCGAGCGCTATACCGAGCATGCCGGTTACGCCAACCCGGCGGCGATCATCGACTGCAACCACGACAACTCGGGCAAGCGCCCGCTGGAGCAGTACCGTATTTGCAAAGAGGTGCTCGACAGCTGCCGCCGCAACGAGTCCATCTCCAAGCTGGTCAAGGGCTTTATGATCGAGTCCTACCTGGAGGACGGTAACCAGCCGGTCGATGGCGGCGTCTTTGGCAAGTCCATCACCGACCCGTGCCTAGGCTGGGAAAAGACCGATTACCTCATCCACGAGATCGCGGAACGGATTTAGTTACGCGGTTTTACCAAACGCCGTAACGGCTCGACGCTGCGCGGGCCGCACCTGTACAATCTGACGTTCAACTTCAAGGGCGCGACCAGAAGGTCAGCGCCCTTTCGTTTCACGTCACCTTGTCTCAAATGCGACCCGCTCGCCGTCCGTCCTCTGAATGCGGCGTTGCCTTGCTCCGGATGCGGCAGTTAGGGACATTCCTTTTCTGCCGGCAGTCAGGGACATTCCTTGGGGTAGTTATTGGGGACGTTCTTGTTTGACTAGTCGTTTAAGAACGTCCCCAACGACTACAAGCTCTCCAACCGCGAGGCCGAGGTTTTGCGTCTGGTTGTGCTGGGCAAATCAAACCAAGAGATTGCTGACGAGCTGTTCCTTGCCGTGGACACCGTCAAGACCCACATCCACAACATCTTGGTCAAAACCGAGCAGCAAAACCGCACCACGCTCATCCTCCACTTTTGGAAGCGATAACCTGCTAAAAAGGGACAGGTTTATTTTGGCAGGTTTTATCTGGGCAAACGCCAACCGCCGCAAGGGAGCTGCTTTCCCTCGCGGCGGTTTTCTGGCTCACGCTTTCTTTCGTCTCAATCTGTAACATATGGAGACCAAATCGCCGTCTTACTGTTACAGATCGAGACGAGTTACAGAACGCGCGTCGAATAATCTCAATCTGTAACAGGTAGAAGCGTTTTTGCCAGTCAGATGTTACAGATTGAGATAAACGAAGGAGCGGTAGCGTTAAACAAGTCCGCCACAAAGTTATTCGGAGAGATCCGATCCTAGAGTTGTCTACCAGGTACGATATGTGCACTGATATTTTGTCTCAAACCCGGGCATCCCGTTGCCGCGTGGGCTTAACGCTGCACCCGTATAGAGAATCGTTTGCCCCGTACGAGAATACGAGGTTTTGAAAGACAACCTCTTGTATGTCTGGTCGAAGCAATCAACATTCTCGCTCGGGTAGCTCGCGGTGGAGAACGATTTGTAGGTGTCCAAGACATCCGCCGTCACAAGACGACAAGGTGCAACAGAACCCGTATCTGGCTGCGCCGTCGCATAATTGGGAATTGCGCCCATCGACAGTGCAAGCATAAAACATGCGGCCAATGCCTTCGCCAAGTTCTTCGATATATGTCGTTTCATGGTTATCTTCCTCTCCTAGTTTTTGCTGTCGTTCGTCTTGAAAAGCTGCGCGTATACATTACCGATCCACTTCGAATCACCTCCCATTTCTCTGGTAACGACACGCGAGTCATCCCCTGTGAGCAATACGGAGGCATCGCAGAGCGATTCGAGGTTTCCGATAAGATGAGAAGAGATAATGACATGTGCTCCTCTACCCGCTTCATCTCTAAGAGCATTCGAAACAATCGCAACGTGTCTCACATCAAGTGCATTCATGGGCTCATCCAAAAGGACGACTTCGCAATAGGACATATACGCCATCGCGACATTAAGTAATTGTCTATTTCCATCAGACAGCCTAGATACGGGCGTATTCTTCAACCCAGTCAAGTCAAAGCGATCAAGCACTTGGTCCAAAGTGCGAGGTGAATGCCAAATTCTCCTGCATCGGTCGAGATGAAAAGCGACGGTCATGTATGGAATCAATAGCGACGGCCTATTCGGAACCAAAAAGAATACCTTTCTCATTTCCTCACGGTCGACGCATACTTTTGCATGAAAACAGAGAGAACCTGACACGCGCACTGATGGCCCAGCATCTCCCCAAAGAGTATTCAGTAGCGTAGTCTTGCCATGTCCATTTGGCGCGACAAGACCCCATATCTGGCCAGCGGGCATATCAAACTGCAATCCCTTTACCAGCTGGTTTTTTCCAACCGTCAACGCATCCAGCGACAGAGAGAGCAAGCTTTTCTCGCCCAAACTATCCGGGCGAATATGGTTCCAGGCCCAGCGATTCTTGCTTTTTAGACACGAAAACGAAATGACCCCAACGCGCAAACAGCAAACGCGCCCATCACGGCAAAGAGGCAGTGCGATGCACTGGCTTCAGGAACGAGAGATACCTCCGCTCCATTGGCGTAAGATGCGCCGCCGAGCGCAAACGAAGAGGCAGAATAGCTCGACACCATATACGGCAGCAACGCATGCCATGGAGCATCTTTGCTCGCATAAAACGGAAGCTGGCTTATGCCCCCCACAAGAGCGACCACCATGGACGAAATGGCCCTGTTTCTGCTTCCTGCGTATACGCACACGCCCAAACAAGCAAACATCATAGACAACGCAGCCTCAAAGACAGCAAATAGCCCAAGCTGAACTAACACAGTTCTTTCGACCACGTCACCATACTGAATGAATACGACTGGGTACTCCGTCTGACCGGCACCGTTAAGCACCGTTGCCAATACAAAACAGGGAGCCAACGCCAGAACCAAAACCGTCATCGATGCAATGCCAGAGACGAGAACGCGGCATGCATTCATCTCTAACTTTGACAACAAAGCCCGATCGTAGAACCGCTTTCCATCCCCCTCAAGCGACATATAGAGGACGAGAACCGGAACTAAAAGCCACGCTATTGCAGGAACAGCGCCGCAATAATATGCAAGAAGAATCATCCCAGGCATTTTTGTTGTTGAGCCGTACGATTCCGGATGGGGCAGCATTGCTATGGCTCGGGGAAGACGCTCTTGGGCCTCAAGAGATAGCTCCGAATCAACGCCATTCAAATAACCGAGTCGGTATTCCTTGAGCAATAGATTGTCGTAATCGGCAATCGCATCGTAATACCCTCTGGAATCTGCCTTGTTTTCAAGCGCTCGATCAAGACACGCCCTTTCGTCGGCAATGATGCTGTTGAGCTCCTGTGGGGCGGTGTCATAAACGCCGCCAGAGACTTGAGAGGCCAACAATGCCCTCTGCTCCTCGATGGAACCTCTGCCATATAGATAATCTGCCCCCGTTGGAACGGATAGAAAAACCGGGATGCAGAATACGAGCGCGAGCAGCGCCGTCAACAACATAATTCCCCGGTTGCGCGCAAGAACTTCTAAATTAAGCCGTACATATGTGAGGCAATCACAAACCTTCACAGCAAGCACCTCCGGTTCGCAACACACGGATCGTCGGACCCGTTGTCCGGAAGTATCGCCTTCATCGTCTGAACTGTCTGTAGACGTGCGGGATGGACTTATGATCTTGTTTGTCTACAGGCTTCTACCTGCCATTTTCTACAACATCAGCTATAAGACAAAATACTTTATCTCTAAGTTCACGCTCCGAGTGAACTCCAAGCAAGGCATAGCTCTTGCTCTTGGCCTCTTTGACGGTTCCCCGAGCAACATTAAGATGCGCGCAAATCTCGGTGGTTCTATTGCCATCAAAAACGCATGCCATGATGTCGGCATAAAGCGGCGTGAAGCCAAGCCTCAAGAAAGCCTCACGCACGGCATCGCGTCGATCACCCGCCCGAGCTGCATCTTTCAAACGCAAGGATAGCAGCGAATAAGTCAGAAGGATAAGTACGACAAGGAACGCGATCACGCGTAAAGCAGGCAAAAGGACGCCAACGGACTCACCGCTCCCAACGGACTCAAAGAAAATGTACAGTCGACTCACTGCATCGTGAGCCCAGAACGCTATTCCGGCACCCGCGGATACCGAAGAAAGACTCAGTTCAGGTGAGCAACATAAATGCATTTCTGTCATCCGCCGTATAACAGCATAGCAACACAGGGCCAAAAGCACTGTGGCTATCGATAGGATTATCACATCATGCTCAAAGCTGAAGCATACGAGGATTTCCTCGATGCCCATTCCAGACGCATACATAAACAGGAAGCAGGCGAAGACTATCCTGCAGTTCCGATTGGACGATGAGAGCCTCAGTGATTCTGAACGGTGATCATGGTCATTTGTTGCGTCGAAATGCCACGTATCCTTTGACGAAAGAAGTTCAGCCGTCGCCTCCGAAATGCTTTTATATCCGGTTTTAGTCAAGGCCCGCGACAAATAGGTACGGGCGGTAGACGGGGAAATATCCAAGGCAGAAGCAATCTCCTCGTACGTTTTTCCCTCTATCCTCATAGAGAAAACCGCGGACTCCCTTTGAGAAAAACCCAAAGTCGCAGGGATATCGGCAACTGCAGAGCGTTTTCCTCCTAATTTGGCATCCGCAGAAAAAGCGCTCGTTAAGTCGGGTAACGATCGCATTATGGCCCTGACAAGGATGCTGCCCAAGACAGTCACCAGAAGCAGTGCGATCTCTTGACGCCCACCAAAGCTCAGGAGCACAGCTCCGATGTTTATATTGCGCGAAAACAAACAATCCAAATCAAGAGCAACGGCAGCATTACCAAACGCAAGAGGTTCGACGAGCGAGGCAGCAACCCCCATCTCGGCGTTAACGGAAAGGATAGAACCGATGGACTCCATCAACGAGGCGAGAAGAAACTGAAGGCCAACAAGCAAAGCAATCAAGAGTACAACGGGGCTGTAAAGGGCGAGCTCAGGATACCCATGGAGAACAGGGCCATCGGCTACATGTTTCCCCGTTGATCCCGCACGCATGTTTGTGAATTCACCGCCAAGCGCCCAAGAACAGCAAGCGACAAGCAAGGGGGCTAGCAACAACAAAATGAACGCGAGCGCCGAAACCACACCATGAAATTGATGAAACACATTAAGAGATACCGTGAACATCGCGAGAAGTGCAATATCTACGAGCATAAGTCCAAAAAGCCGTTTGGAAATACCCGGTCTCACGGGGCGAGAGATGAGACCCACACAGAAGCCCGAAAGCAGATGCAGACCGATAAGAACGGTGCCAGAAAGGCCCGCATAAATACTTGGCGCCATACAATACAGACCAGCCGCCCCTATAAACAACATAATTGAATGCCAGAGGAACGAGCGCTTTACGTTTTGTAGATCAGCCGCCTCGATTGCCATAAATTCAAAGCTCCTAGATAGCATTTTGGCTATTTTAACATCGGCCCCAGCGTTAAAAAACTGTTACCCGAATTAATCAATATACCCCCTCCGCTAAAAGGCACCACGCTCATCCTCCACTTCTGGGAGCGCTAGCCTGTCAAAAGGGGACAGGTTTATTTTGGTAGGTTTTATCTGGGCAAACGCCAGGCGCCGCGAGGGAGCCGCCTTCCCTCGCGGCGGTCTTCTAGCAGAAAAACCAAGTGAGTAGGCTTTTTGCAGGAGTCTAAGCACACCCTAAAACGCCACGGCTCTGACCTGCGGTTTTATTGAGCATTTGTCGCGATGTGCTCGGCAGGTTCAAAAAAGTCTACTCACTTGTATCTGAGACGCACCAGATTGGCAAAAACCGCCGCGAAAGGGCCCCTGGTCCCTTCGCGGCGGTCATACGCCTCTGATTTTGCGACCGTTTTGCCCGCTTGTTACTCGCTGTAGCGGGTAGCGATGGCAGCTTGTACCATTCCGGCGCTCATGAGGTAGGTCACCAGGAAGTAGCCACCGTATGCTGCCAGGAAGATTGCGCAGGTGAGGCCCACGGTACCGCCGATGCTCATATTTCCGAAAATGCTCACCAGCTCGATGATCACCTTAAGTGCCACAAAGGAGTGCGCCAGGCCCACTGCCAGCGGGAACAGGAAGAATACCGCTTGCTGCGCCATCACCGAATGGCGGATCTGGCGGTCGTCACAGCCGATCTGTGCCAGCACACGATAGCTGCGGCTGCCGTCGGCCACATTGGAGAGCTGCTGGATCGACAGTATCGCCGCGCATGCAACGACCAATACAAAGCCGATGTAGATGGCTAGGTAGCTAATAAGACCGTTCATTTGCGCTGCTTGCGTGTACATCTCGGAGCGTGTGATGAAGATTCCCCATGACCCCGGCTCCTTGCCGTCAACGAGCAGATTGTCGAGCAAAGTGTATTTAATGCTCTCGTCTGCCTCGGTCGTATCCATCCCCTGTTTGTAATTAACGAGCAGGCTACTGGAATACGGCTGCAGATTAAGTTGGGACAACAGCTCGTCGGCAACGACGACGGTACCGGGATTGCTGCCCATCGCCGAGTTGGCGATGGCCGCCGTGTCCTTGTCCGACTTATCGGTTGCGGGCTTGAGCTCATGCCCGCCCAAGGTAAGGGTATGGTCGCCGGCCATGTATTTGGTGTACAGGTCGCCCAGCTCACCGCCCATATCACACGTAAGCAGGTACTGGTCGCGGCCAATGCTCACCGGCTCCTCGCCCATCATCTGGCGCAGTTTGTTGTACTGGCTTGCCGGCGTCACAAACAGACCCATCGTATCGGCATTGCTACCCCCGAGCGCCTTGGGAAGCCTTTTGCCCATGGTCTTGCACATCTCACCCGCAGACACCGAAGGGTTCGAACCGTCAAACGGGTAACTCAGATACGAATCGATCTGCACATGCTCACCGGCAACATCGGCGATATTGACCTTCTTGCCGGTCTCGTCGTTGTTGTCCGCCGACTTGCCCTTGCCGTGCCATGCGGAGTACAAATCGACCGTTGTATCGGCCAGCACCATGCGATCGGCCTCAGACGGATTGACATACTCTTTGTAGTAGTCGAGCGTATCGGGCGTGTAATAGACATACGTCTGAGACACGTTAACAGGGTTATAGCGCTCCAGGTTTTCGTTCATCACGTTGGCGATCGACATACCGCACGTCACCGAGGTAATGGCGAGGAACAGAATCATCGCGATGACACCCATCGAAAAGCACACCGTGTTGACCTTGGCCGCAAGCTGGCGCACGGTAAACATGTTGAGGCCGCGCCAATACACACTGCGCAGGCTCTGCAGCAGCTTAATGAGCATGCCCGAGAGTCCCCAGAACAGGGCAAAGGTGCCCACGGTAACCATAGCGGTCGTAATGCCAAACTGGTTCATGGCATCTTGCAGCTTGCTGTCCGTCGCGGTTAGCGGGAACCCATCACGTAGCAGACGGTAATAGGCCACGCCCACAAGCACCGCGCCCACGGCAAAGATGGCAATCGCAATCCAGGGGTTGCGTGTCTTGATGCTCTCGTTGCGACGCTCGGCACCCATAAGCTCGATGAGTTTGGTACGACGCACGGCGCGAAGGTTCAGCAGTAGCGTGAGCACAAACATTACGAGCATGCAGACAAGGGTCAGATTGAACGCATGCATCGAGAAAAAGAAGTGGAAATTGGCGATCTGTGTCTTAAAGAGCGAGGCCGTAAAGAACGTCATGAGCTGGGAGAGTCCCACACCCAGCACAATGCCGGCGACAAAGGCCACGACCGACACTATCACGGTCTCGAGCGCCATGATCGTGGCGACGCGCCCGCGCCCCATGCCGAGCACCTGGTACAGGCCAAACTCCTTCTTGCGGCGTTTCATGATGAAGTTATTGGCGTACACCATCAAAAAGGCCATGACACCGGCCAAAAAGTACGTCAGGTCGCCGAGCATGCTGCCCATAACCTGCGCCAAGCCCTCTTCATCGATTCCGGCGATGTCGACCTGCATCGAGATGGTGTTAAAGGCATAGAAGACCGTGACACCCAGGGTGAGCGTCAAAAGGTAGACGAGGTAGTCGCGGCCGGCGCGGCGGACGTTGCCCCAAGCGAGTTTACAGAGCATCGGAGCCCTCACCGCCCATCATGGCAACGACCTCCATAATGCGGTCGAAGAACTCTCGGCGGTCGGTGTCGCCGCGGCGCAGCTCGGTGAAGATCTTGCCGTCGCGAATAAACAGCACACGGCTCGTGTAGCTGGCGGCAAAGCTGTCGTGCGTGACCATGAGCACGGTGGCACGCAGGCGGCGGTTAAGCGCCTCCAGGCTCTCGAGCAGCAGGCGAGCGCTCTTGGAATCGAGGGCGCCGGTGGGCTCGTCGGCCATGATCATGGTGGGGTCGGTGACGAGCGCGCGAGCCGCGGCAACGCGCTGCTGCTGACCGCCGGACATCTGGTAGGGATACTTGTCGAGCACCTGACTGATAGACAGGCGCGCTGCCACATCCTGCACGCGGGTCGAGATCTCTGCCGAGTTTGTGCGGGCGATGGTGAGCGGCAGGGCGATGTTCTCGCGTGCCGTGAGCGTATCGAGCAGGTTGGAGTCCTGGAAGATAAAGCCGAGCTCCTCGCGGCGGAACTGCGAAAGCTTAGCCTGCTTCATGCGCGTCACGTCCTGCCCGTTGATGCGGATCGTGCCACTTGTGGCGCTATCGATGGTCGACACGCAGTTGAGCAACGTCGACTTGCCCGAGCCCGAAGCGCCCATGATGCCAACGAATTCGCCGCGGTTGACGGTAAAGCTGGCGTCGTTGAGCGCACGGGTCACGTTGCCTAGCGCTCCGTATACCTTTTCGAGATGCGCGACCTCCAGTACCGGGGTCGCCATGTGCGTAGTTTGCATACCGAGTCCTTTCTTGCGATTAGTCTACGGCATCTATAGTCGCAAGAAGCCGAGTCGGCTACCATCGATATGGCTTACGCTTGCCTTACCGTTGTGTAAGGTACGGGTAGCTAGCCTGCCACGTGTTGATATTGAGAGAGGACTCCTGTTGAAGACTGTTCATGTTGCCGCTGGGATCATTCGCAAGGAAGGATCTGACGAGCTGCTTGCCGTGCAGCGCGGCTATGGCGACATGCAGGGACTTTGGGAGTTCCCCGGTGGCAAGCTCATGCGCGGCGAGACGCCCGAGGACGCCGTACGCCGCGAGCTCATGGAAGAGCTGCAGGTCAAAGTCACCAACCTGCGCGATTTCTATACCGTTGAGTACGACTACCCCGATTTCCATCTCTCCATGGAGTGCTACTACTGCTCGCTCGCCGATGAATCCGATGAGCCTCAGAAGCACGACCGCCAGCTCGATATCCGCTGGATTCCGCGCACCTCGCTTGCCACGGTTGAGTGGATGCCCGCCGACAAAGGGCTTATCGATGCTCTGATTGAGTTGAAGGAAGATCGGCTTGAGGCCAACGGCACTGCCAACGACGCCGAGGCCACCACGAACGACGAGCCCGCTTCCAGGCCCAAGCGCGCACCTAAGCGCCGCAGCAAAAAGCGTCCCAAACCAGGTCTGCTCGACGGCATCGATACCTCGGACCTCTCCGCTGACGAGCGCGAACTCGTGCGCCGTCGCGCCGCTATAAAAAAGTCCATGAAGGGCAACAAGCGTGCAAACACCAAGCCCGAGCTGCTCGTTCGCCAGCGCTTGCGCGCAGCGGGCCTTACGGGTTATCGCTTGGAATGGAAGGTTCCTGGCAAGCCCGACATCGCCTTTCCCGGCCGCAAGATCGCCATCTTCGTCAACGGTTGCTTTTGGCACCGCTGCCCCAAGTGCAACCCGAGCCAGCCCAAGCGCAACGTTGAGTTTTGGGAGGCAAAGTTCCGTCGCAACGTCGAGCGCGACCGCGCTGCCGTGGCGGCACTCACTCAAATGGGCTGGACGCCCATAACCATCTGGGAATGCGAACTCAAAAAAGACCGCATCGACGCCACGATGGAAAAGGTCATCGAGCAGGTGCGCGCCGCAGAACCGCAGCGCTAACAGCGAGCATTCACACGCTCCGCACGTCCGCGCCACATCCACGTCACAAACCTTAGAAAGCCCTTAAGCTCAAAACCTTTCAAGAGTGTTACTCGATGGCTTTGACCTGCAGTTTCATCGTAACATCAAACCAGGTTAAGCCTTTCTTTAGCGCTTCTTTGCAACAGCCGCGGCATAATACTGCCAACGCACGGGACCTAGCAGCATACCCCGAGCGCAATCTATTGGTGGACATCGAGGAGGCCGCACAAGCATGCATTCTTCCAATGACGCAGCACAGCAGCCATCCCTAAAACATGCAAACCTTTTCTCCTTCCCCCCGACACAGAGAAACAGCCTCCTCGACTCCCCCACCACAAAAACCAAACGCTCTGCAGACCAACACCTCAACCTGCAGACATCCTTCGAAAAACTCCAAGCCTCACTAGACCAGGCATTCCCCAACCAAGCCCGGGCATACTAATCCCCCATCAGCAAAGAAGCCCTAACGCCCCACCCATTTCCGCCCTAACGCCACAAGGGCGACGACCTCGAGTAGGTCAACTTGGGAGGGACGAGGGCTTAGTCCCCCAATCTTTCCGCAGGGGGCAAAAAGCCTCGCCGCACGAAGTGCGCAGCGAGGCTTTTTGCATGCCCGAGGACGATTGGGGAACTAAGCCCTCGTCCCTCCCCGGGATATGTAGCAAAGCAGAGTACCCTTGCTGTTACTCTGCTTTGCCCACAGAGTTAAGGTTGGTCATGCGGATCTTAACCAGCTCGGTGATCTCACGCATACCCTCCTTGGCCGGCTTCTTGGGATCGAAGCAGGCAGGGTTCTCGGCCATGTAGGCCATGAAGCCCTTGGTGTAGGCCTGACGTAGCTCGGTGGCGTAGTTAACCTTGCAGATGCCGTTCTTCACAGCCTCGGCAACCTGCTCATCGGGCACACCGGAGGTGCCGTGCAGAACCAGCGGCACGTCGACGGCGTCGCGGATGGCCTTGACCACGGACTGCTCGATGTGCGGATCGCTCGTGTACACGCCGTGGCTGGTGCCAACGCCAATGGCCAGCGAGGTGCAGCCGGTGCGCTCGACGAACTCCTTGGCCTCGGCAGGATCGGTGTAGGGGCTCTCGCCCTCAACCGCGGGACCGTCGTCCTCCTTGCCGCCAACCTTACCGAGCTCGGCCTCGACGGGCACGCCCATGGCGCGGCCAGCGTCGGCGACGGACTTGGTCAGAGCGATGTTGTCCTCGAAAGACTCGTGCGAGCCGTCGATCATGACAGAGGTGTAGCCCGTGCGGAAAGCCTGCATGCAGCGGTCATAGCCATCGCCGTGATCGAGGTGCAGAGCGACGGGCACGGAAGCGCGCTCGGCGGCAGCCTTGACCATGCCGTAGAAGTAGTCCAGACCAGCGGTCTTGATGGTGCCCGGGGTGGTCTGCATGATGACGGGGGACTTGGTCTCCTCGGCAGCGGCCAGGACGGCCATAACAAACTCGAGGTTCTCGACGTTGAATGCGCCAACAGCGTAGTGGCCGGCCTGAGCGTCCTTGAGCATCTTTTCGGTGGTAACAAGTGCCATGAGCGTTTGCTCCTCTCCCTCGCCCGCATCTGGACATCGGGCGTAGTTGTTCACAAGGCGTTTTACCTTGCGTTTTGCTGCGCTCATTGTATGAAATTCAGCGGCTTTACACGCGCGAGATATTGAGCCCATGCAGGTCAATACAGTCGTTTTTGAAAAGTAAACGGAAGGAATTTGAGCCGAGTGGACATGTTCGATATTGAATTTTGAGCGCTCAGCGTCTTTCTTTTATAGAAAAGATAAGTAATCGAAAGGTGTTTTCTTACTCAAAAAGAAAATGAACGAAAATAGAGTCAACACAATTCCTGCAAATTTAGCCGAGAATGGAGCAAGCATGGCCCAAGCCACCAACCGTGCTTTTGCCGACGAACGCCGTACCGCCATTATGGAAATGCTCGATCATAACGCCTCAGTGCAGGTAGCAGAAATCGCCCAGACCTTTGGCGTGTCCTCCGTCACCGCCCGCGCCGACCTGGACGCGCTCGCCGAAGCAGGCAAGCTGCGCCGCACGCATGGTGGCGCCGTGTCGCTCCACAAACGTCTGACCGTCTCCACGCAGGATCGCCGCATCAATGTCAACGTCGCCGCCAAGCAAGCCATCGCGCAAAGCGCCATCGAGCTCGTCAATGACGGCGACACGCTGCTCGTCGACTCGGGCACCACGGCGCTCGAGTTCGTTCGGCTCCTCGACCAGCGCAACGGCATCACCGTCATCACGGCCGACATTACCATTGCCGATTACATCGACGAGAGCATGCCCTCGGTCGATGTCGTCATGCTGGGCGGGGCGTTGCGCAAAGGCCATCGTTATTTGTACGGACCGCTCACTATGCAGGCGCTCCAAATGGTCCATGCCGATCTGGCCGTCATGTGCCCCGGCGCCTTTGTCTCCAGCTGCGGCTTTACGACCGACTTTCCCCAGATGGCCGAGACCAAAACGGCTATGATCACCGCGGCCCATCAAAGCGTCGCCCTCATGGACGCCAGCAAGGTTAACGGACGCGGCATGTACCGCTTTGCCGAGCTGACCAATGTCGACACCATCGTGATGGACCGTGACCCCGATCATGCCGTCGCCACCTCAATCGCCGAGATCGTCGACAACGCCCGCCCAAATCTCCTCATCGCCGGCGCTTAAACAAAAACCACCACAAAGGTGCCTGTCCCCTTTGTGGTGGTTGTGATGGTTGAGCGTCAAAAGTGAACGTGTCGTTACTTGGACAGCTCGTCGGCAAGGGCCTCGATCTGAGCGCGCGAGGCGTCGTTGAGCGAGCCCAGCACGGTCACCTTGTTCTGCGTCAGGGTGATGTCCTTCATGCCCTCGAGCTCCTTGGTCATAACCTTGGCAGCTGCAGGCGCCCAAGAGCCGGCCTCGACGAGCGCCACCGTACGGTTCTGGTAGGCGTGCTCGGCGAGCGTGTGGATAAAGGTGCTCATGCACGGGAAGATCTCGCCCTGATAGGTAATGGAGGCGAGCACCAGACGGTCGTAGCGGAACGCATCCTCAACGGCCTCGGCCATGTCGTCGCGAGCCAGGTCAAAGACGGAGACCTTCTGGCCGCGAGCCTCGAGCGCAGATGCGAGCTCCTCGACGGCAGCCTTCAGATGGCCATACACGCTCGCATAGGCGATCGTGATGCCCTCGTCCTCGGGCTGATAGCTCGACCAGGTGTTATAGGTGTCGAGGTAGTAGCCCAGGTTCTCGGTCAGCACGGGGCCGTGGAGCGGGCAGATGATCTGGATGTCCAGGCCGGCGGCCTTCTTGAGGACGGCCTGCACAAACTTGCCGAACTTACCGACGATGCCAAAGTAGTAGCGGCGAGCCTCGCAAGCCCACCCCTCGGGATCCTCGATGTCGTTGGCGCCAAACTTGCCAAAGCCGTCAGCACTAAAGAGCACCTTGTCGGTGGACTCGTAGGAGAAGATCACCTCGGGCCAGTGAACGTTGGGGGCGCCGATAAAGGTCAGGCTGTGGCCACCCAGGTCGAGCACGTCGCCCTCTTTGACGACCACCTTGCGCTCGGGGTAGTCGGTGCCAAAGTAGTTGACCATCATGCGGAAGGCACCCATGCTGGCCACAATCTGTGCCTGGGGATAGCACTCCATAAAGGCGGCGATACCGGCGGAGTGATCGGGCTCCATGTGATGGACAACCAGGTAGTCGGGCGTACGGCCATCGAGCACGGCCTCGAGGTTGCCGAGCCACTCGTCAACAAAACCGCCGTCGACTGAATCGGCGACAGCGATCTTTTCGCCCAAGATAACGTAGCTGTTGTATGCCATACCGTTCTCGGACACATCGTACTGGCCCTCGAACAAGTCAATGTCGTGATCGTTGACGCCAATGTAGCGGATATCCTTGGTGATCTCCATCAGGCAAAGCCTCCTAGATAGACAAAAGAACCCGTCTATCATAACACTCGTCTTCATAGACACGGCTATCTGCCAGCATCCTTATCGATTGTTATTGAGGTGGAATATACCGCCGTTTACCTGCACAAACTATGCGCGCAGTATCGCCGTGCTATGTCGAATAATGAGCTGGCCGGGAATACGGATGGCAACGGTTTTGCCCGCCGTACCCGCCTCGGGAACCGCATGCTCAAACACCTCGCGTCCGCGCTGATGTAGATCGAATCGCACGGTCGTGAGCTCGTTGTGTGCCACAAAATCATCGAGCGAATCGTCGACGCCCACCACGCTCACGTCCTCGGGCACGCGCAGGCCGCTATCACGCAGCGCGGCAATCGCGCCATTTGCCATCTGGTCGTTTGCCGCGTAAATCGCCGTCATGGTGCGGTCGTGCTCGGCCAGATATCTGCCGGCCTCGTAGCCGCTGTTGGCAGACCAGTCGCCCTCGAGCGGCTCTGCCGGCTCGATGTGTTTACGCTCGAGCGCATCCTGCCAGCCAGCGCGGCGAAATTGCTCGTCGACCGAGAACGACGGGCCGCCAATATAGCGAATCTGCTCGTGCCCCAGCTCAAACAGGTGATCCATAAGCAAGAGCGAGCAGCCGTAATGATCGGAGTCGACCGTGGTCACCCGCGGGTGCGCGTACATGGTAACGATGACCGTGCCAATGCCCGGCAGTGGATCAAACGTCTCAAAATCGGGCGCCATGCGGCTCATGCCGATGATGATGCCGTCCACCGGCAATGCGGCCATACGACGCGTGGCCTCGGCAAGCGAAAACTCCTCGGTCTTGGACATCTCGACCAACGTGATGGCGCAATTATGCTCGCGAGCAGCGCTGGCGATGCCGTCGATCATTGAGAGGTTGCCAAACTTGGTGACATCGTTGACGCACAGGCCGACCGAATGGTAGCGACCGTCGCGCAGCGAGCGACCGGCATAACTCGGACGAAAGCCGAGCTCTTGCATAGCGGTCTGCACGCGCTGGCGCGTCTGCTCGTTAACGTTGGGCAAGCCGTTGGCGACGCGCGAAACCGTCTGCTGCGAAACGCCGGCAGCGCGGGCGACGTCGGCCATGGAGACCGGACGCGAACTGGTATCGTTGGACGGGCGCCTTGCCACAGGATCACCTTCACCCTTGCGAGATTTGAATAGCGTGAATGCCGGCCCGGGCAGAAATACATCCCGCGCCGAGGCCCGCTATCGTCGGACGCATGTTAACGTACTCTACTTTTTCTATCTGCATCTCTTCTGCTTTATAAGTCCATACGGCAGTACCGTTCACGGCTGAATTTCTACCGATTACCAGATTCTCAAAAAGTGACAAGCGTTGTGTTATGAGTACGTTAACATAGCCCGTAGCGTGCGGTATCGTGAATACTTGGTTCATGCCGCTTCAAGTTGTTAACGTACTCATAACGACGCAAAACCCACCCGGGCGCGCCAAGGAAAGGACTCCCATGACCACCCCCGACGAAAAGACATTCGCCACGCTCACCAAGCTGTTCGAGGAGGAGTTTGGCCCCATCGGCGACCGCCAGGTGCTCTACGTGCACGCGCCCGGCCGTTCCGAGATCAGCGGCAACCACACCGACCACGAGGGCGGCCACGTTATCGCCGGCTCGCTCGATGTCGCCGTTGACGGCATCGCCGTGGCAACCGACTCCAACAAGATTCGCGTCGCCGACGAGGGCTATCCTACGTTTGAAATCATGCTCGACACGCTGGATATTCAAGAGTCCGAGAAGGGCACGTCCGCGAGCCTCGTCCGCGGCATGGCCCACGAGATTGCAGCCCTTGGCGTTGAGCCCCACGGCTTCGATTTCGCCTTCACCTGCTCCGTCCCCTCGGGCGGCGGTCTTTCCAGCTCTGCCGCCGTCGAGGCCGCGTACGGTCGCGCCATGGAAACCCTCTGGGGCGCACCCGCCATCGAGCCCGTCGCGCTCGCGCAGATGAGCCAGCGCACCGAGAACAACTATTACGGCAAGCCCTGCGGTCTGATGGACCAGGCCGCCGTGTGCCTGGGCGGCCTTGCCTACATGGACTTTGAGGACCAGGCTCAGCCTAAAACCCAGAAGCTCGAGCTCAACTTTGAGGATCACGGCTATGCGCTCGTGCTCGTTAAGGTCGGTGCCGACCACGTGGCCGCCACCGACGACTACGCCGCCGTTCCGCGCGAGATGCAGGACGTTGCCGCCGAGTTTGGCAAGGCACGCCTGTGCGAGGTCGACGTTGCCGATTTTGACGCCAAGCTCCCCGAGCTGCGCGCCAAGCTGGGCGACCGCGCCTGCCTGCGCGCCGTTCACTACTGGTACGAGAACGGCCTGGTCGACAAGCGCTGGGCTGCTCTGAACGCCGGCGACATCGATCAGTTCCTGGTCCTGACGCGCGAGTCCGGCGCCAGCTCTGCCATGTACCTACAGAATGTCGTTGCCAAGCTGGGCTCCGAGCAGCCCTCGATGTATGCCCTGGCACTGGCCGAGCACGTGCTCGACGGCCGTGGCGCCGTCCGTATCCACGGTGGCGGCTTTGGTGGCACCATCCAGGCCTTCGTGCCGCTCGACCTGGTCGACACCTTTATCACCAAGATGAACGGCTGGCTAGGCGAGGGCTCTGCCCGCCACTACGCAATTTCTGACAAGGGGGCTTACGCGGCATGGCTGTAATGACTGACGTGCGCGAGGCCGCGCAGAACCTGATCGAGTACGCTATCCACCGATCGATGATCGGCCAGGACGATCGCATCTGGGCGTATAACACCATTCTCGAGTGCATCGGTGCTACGGGGCCGGCGCTCGACATGGCCTGGGCGCTCCAGGTCGAGAAACTCTCGCTCTTGCACCCCGACACCCTGCCCAACTTTGACCTTGAAGGCACACTTGCCGCGCTTTCCGAGGCCGCCGTTGCCAACGGTGCTGCCGAGGATACGGCATCGGGCCGCGATCGCATCGCCATGCGCATCATGGGTGTGCTGATGCCGAGGCCTTCGGTTGTAAACGAGGAATTCAACGGCCGCATTGGTGTCAACGAGCCCCGCGCCGCAACCGACTGGTTCTACGGTCTATGCTGCGACGCCGGCTACGTGCGCCGCGCCGCCATCGCGCGCAATATCAAATGGAGCACCCCCACCAACTGGGGCGACCTGGAGATCACCATCAACCTGTCCAAGCCTGAGAAGGACCCGCGCGATATTGCCGCGGCCGGTGCCGCCAAAAACACGAGCGAGAAGTATCCCGCCTGTCAGCTGTGCATCGAGAACGAGGGCTACCCTGGACGCTCCGCCGCAGCCGACGGCGGTGCCCATCCCGCCCGTCAGAACCTGCGAGTTATCCCTATCCAGCTCGACGGCGAGCGCTGGGGCTTCCAATACAGCCCGTACGCGTACTTTAACGAGCACTGCATTGCCATGAGCTCCGAGCATCGTCCGATGCACGTCGACCGCAAGGGGCTGACCTGCCTGCTCGACTTTGTCGACCTGTTCCCGCACTACTTTATTGGCTCCAACGCCGACCTGCCCATCGTGGGCGGCTCGATTCTGTCGCACGACCACTTCCAGGGCGGCGCGCACGAGTTCCCCATGATGCACGCCGCCGAGGTCTCGCAGTTTAGCATGCCCGGCTTTGACCAGGTCAGCGGTACCGTGTTGCAGTGGCCGCTTTCGGTGCTGCGACTGCGCTCGCACGACCGCGCCCAGCTGCTCGACGCCACCGAGAAGATTATCCTCGCCTGGCGCGAGTGGACCGATGAGTCTGTGGGCGTCATCGCGCACACAGCCGACGGCGTGGCCCACAACACCGTGACGCCCGTCATTCGCCGCGTGGACTCCCGCGGCAACGCCGGCGGCGAGATTTACGAGGCCTACCTGGCGCTTCGCTGCAATATCACGACCGACGAGCACCCGCTAGGCGTTTTCCACCCACATGCCGAGTACCACCACATTAAGAAGGAGAACATCGGCCTGATCGAAGTCATGGGCCTGGCCATTTTGCCGCCGCGCCTGGTTCCCGAGCTTGGCGCTGTCCGTGAGCATCTGCTGGCAGCCAAGGTCGATGCCAGCTACGACCTTGCCGGTGCGCTCGAGGGCGATGATCTTTGCCGCAGCCACGCCGCATGGGCTGAGGACGTCTTTGCCCGCCGCGCCGACGAGCTTACGGCCGACAACGCCATCGATATCCTGCACGAGGAGGTCGGCGTGGTGTTTGGCCACGTGCTCGACAACGCCGGCGTCTTTAAGTGGGACGAGGCAGGACGCGCCGCCCAGCAGCGCTTTATCGACTCGCTGTAGCACGCGAGCTCGAACGTTCAACAGCAGCCCGCACGACATAGCCACCTACACGACAACGGCGCCCGCCGGCAACATCGCCGACGGGCGCCGTTTTCTGATGCAAGGGTAGCTAATTTGCACCAAAACAAGGAGTGTTCCAAACTGCCGGCAGAGAAGGAACGCCCCCAGGTGCCGACCTAAACCCCCACACTATTCGATGGAAAAACGTGGTTGCCTCCCACATTATTCGATGGAAAAACGTGGTTTACTCCCACATTTTTCGATGGAAAGACCGAAACGGTCTTATACTAACCATGATCGTTAGGAGGCAGTATGCAGCGACAGCTAATGGACGAACTCATCGCTTGGAAATCTAGGGCAAACCGCAAGCCCCTCCTGCTTAAGGGGGCCCGCCAGACGGGAAAAACCTGGCTTCTTAACGAATTCGCAGGCCAGCAGTATCAAAACGTCATCCGCTTTGACTTTATGCTCGAACCGGGCGCACGTTCGCTGTTCGACGGAAGCCTTGACCCCAAACGCATCATCTCCCAGATAGAGCTCCTGCGCGGCCAGACCATAACGCCGACAGACACGCTCATCATCTTCGACGAAATCCAAGAGGCACCGCGTGGCATCACCTCGCTCAAATACTTCAACGAGCTGGCGCCGGAATACCATATCGTGGCAGCCGGCTCCTATATGGGGCTCGCGCTCCGACGCGAAAACGAGTCGTTCCCCGTCGGCAAGATCGACCAGCTCACCATGCGCCCCATGGGGTTTGTCGAGTTCGTTCGTGCCGTCGATGGCGATCCGCTCGCAGATGCCATCCTTGCCGCAGACATGGACCTGCTGACAAACGTTTCCGAAAAGCTCGAGCGCCTGCTCAAGGAATACCTCGTTGTCGGTGGCATGCCAGAAGTTGTCTCCGCTTTCGCCGCCTCCCACGATTTCATCGAGGCCCGCAGGCTTCAGCAGCAAATCATCGAAGCTTATGAATCCGATTTTGGCAAGCATGCGCCAGCCCGCATCGTCGAGCGCATGAGGCTGGTTTGGAAATCCCTTCCCGGCCAGCTCGCAAAGGAAAACAAGAAGTTCGTCTACGGCGCGCTTCGTCCCGGGGCGCGCGCACGCGATTTTGAGGAAAGCCTCCAGTGGCTCATGGACTATGGAATCGTTCATAAGGTACCACGTGTTTCCGCCCTAAGAGCACCGCTCACAAGCTACGAGGATCTCTCGGGCTTCAAGCTGTTCTGCATCGACACCGGCATCCTCGGAGCACTCTCCGGCCTCACGCCAGCCATTGTTCTGAACGGGCCCGCTGTTTTTACGGAGTTCAAAGGCTCGCTGACCGAGCAATACGTCGCACAGGAGCTTTTGCTCCAAGGCAAAACTCCCGCGTATTGGTCATCCTCCTCCGGCAATGCAGAGACTGACTTTGCCATCGACCATGCGGGGACCGTGCTTCCGCTCGAGGTCAAGGCGGCAGAGAATCTCAAAGCAAAGAGCCTGAGGACTGCCTGCGAGAAGTTCAAACTCGGGCGCTGCGTGAGAACATCGTTAGCGGCATATAGAGACGAGGACACGCTCGTCAACATTCCGCTCTGGGAGATTGGGCAAATCGACAAGCTGGCATAGGCGCTGTGGAGGGGGGGTGCCCCGTAAGGAGTGTCCCAAACTGCCAGCAGAAAAGGAACGTCCCTATCTGCCGCAGTCATTTAAGAACGTCCCCAATGACCACGCCGATGTTTTGGCCACGACAGCGAAAGCCCGCCAAAGCGAGCAAGGTGCCTTAAAGCGAGGCGGCATTGACCTTCTGGTCATGCCGCCGAAGCTGAAAGGCAGATTGCCGCTCTGGCGGGCTTGCAGCGTCGGCTGGTTACGCGGTTTGGTAAAACCGCGTAACTCTAAAGCTCCGTTACTTCAACACTGTTGAAGACCTCGTCCCAGCGATCCATGACCAGGTGGCCGGTCTTGGGATCCATGGCGTTGAGCTTGCCGCAGGTATTGGCGGTCTTGAGCACCGTGACGTCGTCGGCACCAGCTGCAATGGCATGCGCAAAGCCGGCGATGGTCGAGTCGCCGGAACCCGTCGCGTTCACAGCTTCAATCGCGGGAGTCTTGGCGCGGAACGCACGGCCCTCATGGAAGCCCACCGAACCGGCGGCGCCCATCGAGACGACAACCCAGGGAATACCAGCAAAGCGGCCATCAGCGGCAAGCGCCTCGCGCAGGGCATCGACATCATCGGTCGTAAAGGACGTACCCAGCAGGCCGTTAATCTCGGTCAGGTTGGGCTTTACGAGCTCAGGCTTAGCGTCGGACTCCAGCGCGGCCTCCAGCGATGCGCCCGAGGTGTCGAGCAGCACCTTGGCGCCCGCCTCTTCGGCGATCTTGACGAGCTCGGCATAGTAGCCGGCATCGACGCCACGCGGCAGCGAGCCCGAAAGCGTCACAACGTCAGCCTTCGCTGCAAGCTCGGCGAACTTGACCGTAAAGGCCTCGAGCTCCGCGGGGGCGATCTGCGGGCCGCTCTCTAACAGCTCGGTCTGATTACCCTCGTGCAGAATATTCAGGCAAATGCGCGTCTCACCGGCGATGGGCACAAAGTCGTTCTTGACGCCATCGGCATCCATGAGCTCGGCCATATAGGCACCCATGTGGCCGCCGAGCAGGCCGGTCGCGAGCACGTCGTCACCCAGCTGCAGCAGCACGCGACTCACGTTGAGGCCCTTGCCGCCAGCGGTCTTTTCGGGTGTCACACGGTTAACATCGTCGATGATCAGCTTGTCGAGCTGATAGCGCGTATCAATCGACGGGTTCATGGTAACGGTCAGAATCATGTTGAACTCCTGTTCCGGGGCGGCATAACCCGCCCCAAACATACGATAGCTCGTTAAAGGATCTCGATCTCAAAGCCGCGGGTGACGGTCTCTCCCGGCTTGGCCACCAGGCAGCCGCGCTTGTGCTCCAGAATATCGTCCTCGTCGGAGCAGGTGGACAGGCCGCCCCACGGTTCCACGGCCACAAAGTCGCCCTCGGGCTTGCTCCACACAATCAGGTATGGCATATCGGGGAACGTCAGGCGCACGCCCTTGTCCTCGGTTTTCTTGGCAAGCGTAACCACGCGGCTCTCGAGCACGTCAAAGATGGTCTCTGCGAAGTCAAAGAGTTCGTGGGTCAGCGGCAGGTCATGGCCAACCATCGGGTTCTTGCTGCGATGCTCAACATCAATCAGGCCCGTCGAGGGAACGGCAGTACAGAGCTCGGCGGCCTCGCGCTGCTCAAAACGGAGCTCGTAGTCGTCGTAGGACTCGCCCTCGTCAAGCGGGCACTTAAAGCCAGGGTGACCGCCCACAAAGAACGGCATGTCCTCGGTGCCCTCATTGGTCACCTCGTACGACACGGCCACCTTCTCCGCATCGATCGTGTAACGAGCAACGATCTTAAACGGATACGGGTACTGCTCGAGCAACTCGGCATGGTCGGCAGAGCTTAAGCTCAGCACAACCATGTTGTCGCTCTGCTCCTCGAGCTTCCACTCCTGCTTGCGAGCAAAGCCGTGGCGGGCGAGCTTGACCTCGCGGCCGCCCATGGTCATTGCGCGACCGTCACGAAGGCCGCCGCAGATCGGGAAGCAAATGGGTGCCTGGCCCGACCACACCGCCGGGTCGCCCTGCCACAGGTACTCACGGCCGTTGGCTTTAATCGAAGTGAACGATCCGCCAGCCGTGCTCAGTGCCACACGAATAGAACCGTTATCAAGAACAAACTCCATAGGAGCCTTCCCTTTCTTACGACAGCCCGCCAAGTCAATAGGGCCGATAGAAAACCGGCCCGCGCCCCCTCACAGAAACGCGAGCCGTCAACGGACTAGTAAATTACGCCGGATACCCGCTAATCATGGTATTCGCCGCGGTCCCACTTCTCCAGGAACTCGTCAAAGAAGTGCGGGTCAGCCTGAGCCTCGGCGTCGGCCTTGTTGCAGGCATCGATCTTGGCGATCAGGGCATCGTGCTCGGGGGTCTTCTCGTAGGGCTCCTCCAGGAAGGCAAGCATAATGTCGGCCATCAGGAACTCGCCGGTGATCTTGCCGCCAAAGCCCACGATGTTGGCGTTGAGCTCGCGACGGGCATACAGGGCAGAGGTCATGTCGCGAACCAGGGCGCAGCGGGCGCCGGGAACCTTGTTGACGGCGTTAGTGATGCCGATGCCGGTGCCGCACAGGGCCACGCCAAAGTCAGCCTTGCCGCTGGCAACAGCCTCGCCCACGGCCTTACCGTAGATGGGATAGTGCGTACGGGTGTGGCTGTAGGTGCCGCAGTCGAGCACCTTGTAGCCAGCCTGCTCCAGGCGGTCGGCCAGATAGATCTTCTCGTCCGTAACGATATGGTCGCAACCGATTGCGATGGTCTTCTTCATCAGAACGTCCTTTCGTCTGAATTCACAAGTTGAGGTAGAAGTTCGAGTTCTCGGTGGCTCTCGTTAGGCCATCTTGTTGAGCATGTCGACACGGATCTGGTGACGGCCGCCGGCGTACTGGGCGCGCAGGAACTCGCGGGCGATCTTCTTGGCGACCTCGGTGCCCACAACGCCCGGGCCCATGGTGACCATGCGCGAGCCGTTATGCTCGCGGGTCATGTAGGCGGAGCGCTCGTCGGAAATGTTAGCGACGACCATTCCCTTGATCTTGACGGCGGCCATATAGGAGCCGACGCCGTACTTATCGAATGCAAAGCCCTGGGAATCCTTGTGCTCCAGCAGGTCCTTGGCAACGGCGGTCGCGGAATCGACAAAGTCCGCGGCAGGGGTCTCGGAATAGTCGACGACCTCGTGACCGTCGGCGATGAGCATCTCCTTGATGGACTCCTTCATCGACATACCGTCGGCATCGGAAGCGATTACAACCCTCATGACATCCTCCTTGAGAGATACGCTGGCGCGTAGTTTCTGTTTGGAAGTGTTGAATCGCGATCAGGTCCGGGCATCTGAATGTGCGGTTCTTCACTGTTCATGTTTATTTGAACACATTCGAACATCAACTGCAACAACTATTTGTTTATCTTTGTTCTTTTTTGAACAAATATCGTTCACGGATGATTGCTGACCGTTTGAGCCGGGCGCGGACGTAGCGACCATGTGTTCAACAAACAAAAGGGCGGCCGAGAACGCGTCTCGGCCGCCCTTCGGCGGTATTCCCCGGTATATACAGCTGTTTTAGCTACTCGGACTGCCCACCCTTTTTGGCGTGCTTGGACGGAGCACCCAGAAAGCGGCCCGTCAAATAGTTCGCCGGGCCGGAAATATCGAGCCCCAGCAGCACGTGTCCTAGCCATAGGAACGCCACGAGCACCAGCAGCGGGATAACGCACGAGGTCACGATCATCACGATGACGCCTTCAATCAGATTGGTCACCTGCTGCACGATCTCGTCGGTCATCTGCTTGGCGCCGCTGGTCACCGACGTAACAAGGCTCGATGCCCCATCAGTCAACTGCTCGAGCACGTTTTTGGACTCCGTGGCCTCGGATTTTTTCTTGTTCGATTTTGAGCTGGTCTCGGCTGACTTGTCCGTGGTGTCGGCCGCGTCCGCAGCGTCCGCAGCCTTTTGCTCAGCTTGCTCAATACTTACGCGATACGTTTCATCGACCTTTTGCGACACCCATACGCTCGCGGGCACGAGCGCCATGCCGATCACGGCAACCACCAGTACGCGTGTCGCCACACGGCGCAGGACAGTGCTCGTGCTCCAGCGCCCGTGAATGCCGAGCGACACCGCAAAGAGCACCAACGCAAACGGGATTAAGATGCCCAAGCCAACCGACCACAAAATGGTTAGCAGGTATTTCTCGAGGTAGAGCACGGCAAGCACGATACCAAGGTTGCCTGAAAGCTGCGCGAGCTGCTCGGCAACCGGCGTTCCCGTATCACCCGGCAGCGCGGTAATGCCCGCAGACAGCGCCACGCACGAGGTCGTGAGCGCCAGTACGTTACCCTTCTTTTGGTCGATGACCTCGATGGTGGAGTCCCAAGTTTTGGTATCGGCGAAATGCGGACGAGCTACAAAGCCCGACAGCAGCGCCAGTACCACGAGCGCAACGATAAAGCCAATCTGCAGCTTTTTGTTTGCGCACACGACATCGGACAGGCTGGGCTGCAGCTC
>WGSI01000026.1:0-30502 GCA_014871745.1 Collinsella sp.
CATAAGCCCAACGAGCCGGGGCCCATGCCGATATCGTTCGCTGCCAGAACGTACTCATCGCGCTTGTTGACAACACGCTCTGGGACGCAAGCGTCCAAGTTGGGGCATAATAAGCCGCGAACAAACCGACTCGCGCGTTAGGACCGCCCATGAAAGCACTTCCGTTTCCCTGCATCCGCCCAGCTCAGGACCGCGTGCTCGAAGCGCTGCCGCAGATGGGCGGTATCCTGAGCAGCAACGACGCCCTGCGCGACGCCATCGCCGACGGGCTTATGCTCAAAGATCCGGGCGCGGCGTATTACGTGTACGAGTGCTCGGGCGAACCGGGTCGCGTGACGGGTGTCGTGGCGATTTGCCCGGCCGGCGTACTGGCGGGCGACGGCGCGACCCCCGCAGGTGCGACCGCAGCCGCCCGCGCAATCGCCGAGCTTAAGGTCCAGCCGCGCCCTGTAACGCTCGCCTACGAGGCCTCGCCCGTCATGGATATCATCCTCGGCGCCGCCAAAGAGGGCGCGTCGCTCTATGCCGTCACCGACCCCGCCGGCATTACGCACCGTATGTGGGAGGTCAAGCGCGAGGATGCCGTTGCCGCCATCCGAGCCATGCTCGACCAGGCACCGGAGCCGACGCCGGCTGACGATCCCACCTATGCTGCCGCGCTGGCAGGGGCGGCGCAGCTCCTGGCAGACGAGGCACGCACAGCCGGCACCTACACGGGCAAAGAGCCGTTCAACTTTACCGTTGCCGCGCTATTCCCCGCCGCGCAGGTCACCGGCGGCGCACCGCAGGTTCCAACGGGTCTGCTCACCCACCAGATCGCAAGGTTCTAACAGGGCGTAAACGCCCAGTACAAAGACTCGGCAGCTCAAAAAAAGGGGCGGGGATACATACGCATGCATCCCCGCCCCTTTCACATCGAGCAATGACATCGGCGATCCGTATCGCCACGCCCGCGCTACCCGCGCTGCGGACCCGATGCCGCCACGAGCGGCTCAACCCCCAGCTCGCGCGCATAGTCTTCTTGCGTAAAGACTTCGACCAGATCAAACGTATCGGCTGCATCGTCAAATGCAAAATGCAGCACTGAGCAGTTGCCCGGCACGCGCTCGCGCTCGTCGGCCGCCGCTCCCCTCACGTGGTCCAAAAATTCCTTGATGGCTGAGGCATGGCTAACCGCGAGCACGCACGAATGGTCCGGGCGTCGCATAAGATCGGTCAACGTCGCCACCATGCGCTCGCGCACCTGCATCTGACCCTCGCCGCCAAACTGGCGGTAGAAGTCACGCCACGGGCGCTCGGGCATCAGCATCACGCGCTCGGCCTCAAAGTCGCCAAAGAACCACTCGCGCAGACCGTCCAGGCGCTCGTAGGCAAGGCCCGGCCACAGGTTGGCGATGGTCTGTTCGGTGCGGTGCAGCGTAGAGGTGTAGGCATGATCGGGCTCAATGCCGCGCGCACGTAAAAACATGCCGGCGCGCGCCGCCTGGTCGCAACCCAACTGCGTAAGCGGCGAGTCACTCCAGCCCTGAATAATGCGCTTAAGGTTGAATATCGTCTGTCCATGACGAACCAGATACAGGTCTTTATTCATAGGGGGTCCTTTCGTTTGTTACCAACCCAAGAGCGAAAACGCCCCGTCGCAATAGCCAAAATGAAGCACGGCGCCGTTGTCGGGCTGTTCTCCCCCGCCGGTCACGCATCTAAGAAACTCCTGGCAGGCAGAGCCATGAGAGACTGCAAGCACACAATCGTGCTGCGGTCGAGCCATAATACGGGACAGCGCTGCAACCATGCGCGCCCGAAGCTCGCCTTCAGACTCGCCACCAAAGGCCACCGGATAATCACCCCAGGGCTGCGACGGCATGTCGCGATTCGATGTGCCCTCCAACGATCCCAAATGCCACTCGCGCAGGTCATCGACCAGCTCTATGGAACGGCCCTCGCCAACGATCAGCTCTGCCGTACACCGTGCCCGACCCAACGGAGACGAATACGCATGGTCAAAGGAGATGCCGCGCGCCTCAAACGCCGCGCGCGTCGCCAGTGCCTGCTCGCGCCCGCGCACCGTAAGCGGCGAATCGTGCCAGCCCTGCAAAATGTTCCGCACGTTGAGCTCGGTCTGCCCATGCCGTACCAAATACAGATCGGGCACATGCCCTCCCCTCGCAGCACCACAAAGGGGCCAGGCACCTTTGTGGTGGTTTTGCCGCCGGATCGCGCCGCGACGACGCAGCTACACCAGCACGTCGGCAAGCGGGCGCTTGGGTACGTGGTGTACCTGTGCCTCATCACGCCAGTAATTAATAGAGCCGTCGGGGTTGGAATCAATTGCATCGATCACCTGTGTCTCAGCGGGAACGCCAAAGACCATGATCAGCTTGACCTCGTACTTGTCGCCGTCAAGTCCCATGACATCAATCGCACGAGGCGGAAAAGCCTTGAACATGCACGCCGCCACCTCGGGCGTAGCGCTGCGGGCGGCGAGCATCATCGTCTGCGCGGCGATACCAGTGTCTGCCTCGGTGATTGGCGCGGCAGGCTTGCCCGGAGCGGGACGCTCTGCAAGGATCGCGATATAGCCGGTCGGGCGCTCGCCCTCGACAGGACCCGACCAATCCTTGAGCGCACCAGCCCATGTGAGCTTTTCAAATAAGCTCGAACACTCCTCGGCGTCGCTCACCACATGAAAGCGTAGGCGCTGAGCGTTGGCGCCGCAGGGAGCCAGGTGCGCCAGCTCTGCCAGCTCAAGCAAAAACTCGCGCGGCACGCGCATGGACTCGTCAAAACGGCGGCATGTGCGGGCGCGACGAACCAGCGCGTCAAACGATTCCAGACCGAGCTTTTCGCAACCTTGCTTTGCCATCGACTCCACGCTCGACGGCGCCGCGGGAACAGCTTCGTTCATAGAGACCCCCAATACAAGGCAATTGTTCTTAGGAAAATCTAACCTAAAACGCAGGCAATAACGAACAGAGCCGCAATGTTCTACACCTGTTGAATAGAAAAACGCGACATGGGGAACAACGAGAACAAATCGGGACCTTTGGGTTACACTTCGCCCTCCCCGACCCATACGCCGGCGCCTTTAGGCGATACTTGTTGTAGCAACTGCGGCATACGCCGCAAAAACAACAATGACGGCAAACGCCGTGCGGAAAGGAGACCTCATGGGCATCTTTAAGAACGACGACCAGCAGTCGAATCTGTTTGGATTTGACGAGAAAAGCATGGCAGGCAAGGCAATCAAGGCCGTGCGCTGGATCTACGCCGCCACGGGCGTCATCGCACTGCTTGCCGGCATCGCGCTGCTGTTTGCGCCCGCCAAGTCCCTCGTCTTCCTGACGACCGTCCTGGGCTTCTACTTTGTGATCACGGCTGGCGTCAGGCTGTTCACCGCCATTTTTGAGCCGCTGCTGCCCGCCGGCTGGCGCGTGACGAGCATCATCTCCAACCTGCTCATCATCCTGGGCGGCGTCATAATCCTGCGCAATCAGGCCTTCTCGACCGCGACGCTCACCACGCTCGTGGTGGTCGTGGCTGGCTTTGGCTGGATCGTCGAAGGTGTCATGTCCATTCTGGAGTCCGAGCTTTCGTCCAACCGCGCCCTCGCCATCCTGAGCGGCGCGCTCTCCATCATCGCCGGCATGTTCGTGTTTATCTATCCGCTGTGGTCGGCAAAGATGCTCGTCATCTTTAGCGGCGCCGCGCTCCTGGTGTTTGGCGTGACGCTGATTATTCGCGCTATCCGCTTTGGCAAGCTGGTGCACTAGATGCCGCGGACGCTGTTTATTGATGCCGACGCCTGCCCGGTTACGCGCGAGTCGATCGACTGTGCACGGCGGGCGGGCGTCGCCGTGGTGATTGCCGGCAACAGCACGCAGAACCTGGAGCGGCACATTCGCCGCGACGATCCACGTGATGCCGAGCACGCACGACACGGCTTTTGGGTCACGACGCTCGACGTGAGCGTGGGCGCCGATAGCGCCGACTTTGCCATTGTCGAGCGTCTGCAGGCGGGCGATGTGGTCGTGACGCAGGACATTGGCCTGGCGAGCATGGTGCTCGGCCGCGATGCCGCCGCCATCGGCGTGCGCGGGCGCGTGTACGACAAGGCGACCATCGACATGCAGCTGTTTATTCGCCACGAAGAAAAGAAGGTGCGCCGCGCTGGCGGTCGCACCCGCGGGCCGGCAGCCTTCACCGGCGAAGACCGCGCCCGCTTTAAGCGCAACCTCACCGAGCTGCTGCGCTAACCAAGGCAGATTTTTAGGCTATGCCCGGAAATTTGCCTTTTTGTTCTGACCGGTGTGAGCGCTCAGGATCCGTGGCTCAACAAAAAACGGGCTTCAAAATGCCATGCGTCGCCGCATTGTGTAGGCGCCGTGCATAGCTATTTTGAAGCCCGTTTTGTTAGGCCTACTTAGAGGCCGAAGGCAGATAGGGCGAGGCCCCAGCCCACGCCGATGACGTACATCATGACCAGGAACACGGCATTTTCGCGAGCGCTGCGGTTGGTGCGGAACAGGACCAGGTAGCCCACGCCGGCGGAAATGAGCGTGCCGGCGAGCATCGGTGCCAGTTGCAGTGCGCCTTCCAGATACAGCTGCGTAATGACCACGCTCGCCGAGCAGTTGGGGATCAGGCCGACAAGCGCCGAACCCAGGACGGCGAGCGTCTCGTTGCCACGCAGGAACTGCTCGATCGCAGATTCGCCAAAGGTCTCGAGCACGGCGACCAGAATCAGCGTCACTAGGAAAATGAATACCGATACCTGCACGGTATGCGAGATGGCGCTGCGGATAATCGACAGGACGGGCGCACCTTCGTGTGAGTGAGAGTGACCATGGCCATGATGGTGTTCATGCTCGCCCTCATGACCGTGATCGTGGACATGTCCATGTTCGTGCTCGTCCTCGTCTTCATCACAACCGCAATGGTCGCGCTCGCACAGCTCATGGATGTGATCGGCACTCACGCCAGCCTCGGCCACCTCGTCGATGATGTCACCGCCGCTGTGATCGTCATGCGCGCAGTTAACGTGCGCCGGATTGACAGCGGTTCCCAACACGGTACGGCGAATCGCCACATGCGCACGGGCGTTGCGACGCAGGCCGCGAATGGCAGCATCCACGATAAAGCCCGTGACCAGCGCGATCAGCGCCTTCGAAGCCAAAAGCATCGCCATAGTCTGCACGGGAACCTGCTCGGCAAGTAGCAGCGGCAGCATCTCGTCGGAGGTCGAGAGAAACACCGCCACCAGGGTGCCCAGCGTCACGACGCGACCGGCGTATAGCGTTGCCGCCATGGCCGAAAAGCCGCACTGCGGCACCATGCCCAGCAACGAGCCAACCACGGGGCCAGCGGCGCCGGCACGCTTAATGGCGCCGTTAACGCGGTCGCCCGCAACATGCTCAAGCGTCTCGAGGACCAGATATGTCACCAACAAGAACGGCACCAGCGAGAACGTGTCCTTGCCGGCGTCGAGCAGAATATCAATCAGCAAATCCATGACGGATGGAACCTTTCGTGTCTTTCGGCAGCATTGTAAAAGTCCTAGCGGTCAACTAGGGTATTGTAATTGTCCTAGGCGTGATGCCAATAGTTGCCCATGGTAAACTATCATCTCGCCATAACTCGACAAACCCGAGCCGCGCGACGCGGCCCGTCCAAGGAGCAGCATATGAACGTTTCGCAAGCACTCGAATACGAGCGCCAGCCGTTTATCCCCATGTTTATCTACGGCGACCACGGCGCCATGGAATCCGAGCGTCAGAAAGGCGAAGAGGCCCTCAAGGTGCTCGAGACTGAGTACTTTACCGCCGAGGACGACCCCGGCTTCGACTTTGCCACCGTGCGCGACCTAGCCGACCGCAACCGCGACCTGTGCGACCAGATTGGCGAGGCGCGCCTGCGCAACGTGACGCCCGCGACGCTTTCGCGCGGCCTGTCCGACGCCGACACCTGCGCTGCCATCGGCAAGATGCAAAAGCGCACCGCCGCGTCCGTCATGCGCGAGATCCGCGGCGACCGCGACGCGCTCGGCGTCGCCTACGCCCGCAAGCCCATTCAGGGCACGGTGCTCGGCATCGACATCGAGACCACCGGCCGCGCACCCGAGCGCGGCTATATCATCAACGTGGGCTGGGAGATCATGGACCTCACCAGCGACGCCGTCCCGCACGACGCCGAGGCGCACTACTGCGGCCTGCCCGATATCTACCGCGGCGAGGATGTGCCGTTGTCGAATATCCACCACATCACCTGGGACGACATCGACGGCAAAACGCCCTTCCGCGAGAACAAAGAGCTGCAAAAGCAGCTGCTCAAGCTTATGAAGAAGTACCCGTACATGGCGCACAACGCCGCCTTTGAAGACAGCTGGTTCAAGATCCACTTGGACGGTTACGCCGAGGCACGCCGCGCGGGTAAGATCATCGTCATCGACTCGCGCCAGATCTGCCGCAGCCTGGACGCCGATGTGCGCTCGCTCCCCCGCGAGTCCGCGCCCGCCGCGCTCGAGAACTGGGCGCGCCGCCGTGGCACCCTCGCCGCCGACGCCAACGAGCAGCACCTGGGCCTCGACGACACCGACCTCATGCTCCGTACCGTCCAGGCCGAGTTCAACCTCAAGAACCTATTTGCCAAGTAGATTGCCAAGCAGAGGCGCCATTCGCGAGCGATACTCGTCGGGCCATAACGCCCCGCGCAAAAGCGACACGCCGAGGCGTCCCTCTCAAGCAACGCAATGCGGGCCGATAACCAAGTGGATATCGGCCCGTTTTTGCACGTCGCTAAGGTACCCACGTTGGCATCAGCGGCCTTATTCGCGCCCACCGATGCCCTTAGCCGCCTTTGGGAGCATTCGATAGCAATATATTTCACGAATTATATTGACATATGAACATGCGCTCATATACTCGAAAGTAAGTTATATGAGCGCATGTTCATATGAAAGGATATTGCAATGAGCGAACAAGCTGATGAAATGAAGTCCGGCATCGACACCAGCATCGTGCCCGACGTCCCCACCACTTGCTCGCCCGAGGACCTTCCCGACGAGGAGCTGCTGTACGACCTTGCCGACCTGTTCAAGGTCTTTAGCGACACCACGCGTATCAAGATCCTCTATGCCCTCATGGGTCGCGAGCTCTGCGTGGCCGACATCGCCGAAGCGACCGCGACCTCGCAGTCTGCGGTGTCGCACCAGCTGCGCACGCTCAAGCAGTCGCACCTGGTTAAATTCCGACGCGACGGGCGCAACATCCTCTACTCGCTTGCCGACGACCATGTCTACACCATGCTCAACCAAGGCATGAGCCACATCTGCGAATAGCGACCAACCACGGTACCAGCGCGGCCTGCACCCAAGCCGCAAAAACGGGGAAAGGAACCCACCATGAAAAAGCAGTTCAAGCTCGACGAGATCGACTGCGCCAACTGCGCGCGTAAGCTTCAGGACGAGCTGGCCAAGCTCGATGGCGTCAAGTCCGTTTCGGTCAACTTTATGACCCAGAAGTTAACGCTCGAGGCCGATGACGCCGAGTTCGACGAGGTCCTCGACCGCGTCGTGGAGTTTACCGCCGACGCCGAGCCGGACTGCGAGATCATTCTCTAGCCCAGATTACGCCAACCTGCAAGGTCGCGCTTGCCGCGGCCTTTGCTCGCGAAATTATATGAGCGAGTGTTCATACATTCAAATGGGAGGATTGAATCATGGCAACCGCCGATCCCAAGAAGAAAAAGAAGAAGCGTAAGAAGAAAGAGTCCCTTGAGCATAAGCGCAACCGTATCCTGGTAGCGCTAGGCATTTTTGCCGTTGTTTATGCCCTCGACGAGCTCGGAGCTCTCACTATCGCATTTGGGGAGCCCGGCAACGTCTACGCCAGTTTCGTGCTGTTCCTCGTGCCGTTTTTAATTGCCGGCTACGACGTGCTCCAAAAGGCATACAACAACATCCGCCGCGGCAAGGCCTTCGACGAAAGCTTCCTCATGGCCGTCGCGACCATCGGCGCGTTTGCCATGGTGCTCTTCCCCGATACCGATCCGCACATGGCCGAAGGCGCCGCTGTCATGCTGTTCTACCAGGTCGGCGAGCTGTTCCAGGCATACGCCGTGGGCAAGAGCCGCAAGTCGATCAGCGCCATGATGGACATCGCACCCGATTATGCCAACGTCGAGCAACTCGACGGCACACTCGAGCAGGTCTTTCCCGATGACATCGCCGTCGGCACCGTCATCGTCGTCAAGCCCGGCGAGCGCGTGCCCATCGACGGCGTCATCGTCGAAGGCGAGACGCAGCTCGATACCGCCGCCCTTACCGGCGAGTCGGTCCCCCGCCCGGCCAAAACCGGAGACGATATCATCAGCGGCTGCATCAACATGACGGGTCTCATCCACGTGCGCACCACCAAGCCATTTGGCGAGTCCACCGTCGCGCGCGTCCTGGAGCTCGTAGAAAACGCCAGCGAAAAGAAGGCGCGTACCGAGAACTTCATCACGCGCTTCGCCCGCGTCTACACGCCCGCCGTCACCGGCGCGGCCGCGGTACTCGCGCTCGGCGGCGGCTTGGTCACCGGCGCCTGGTCCGACTGGATCCTGCGCGGCCTGACCTTCCTGGTCGTCAGCTGCCCGTGCGCGCTCGTGATCAGCGTCCCGCTCAGCTTCTTTGGTGGCATCGGCGGCGCGTCCAAGCTGGGAGTTCTCATCAAGGGCTCCAACTACCTCGAGACGCTCGCCGATGTGGATACCGTCGTCTTTGACAAGACCGGCACGCTCACCAACGGCACGTTTTCGGTCGTGGCGGTACACCCCGAGACCGGCTATACCGAGCAGTCACTGCTTGAGGTCGCGGCCCTTGCCGAGTCGTTTTCCGATCACCCCATCGCGCAGTCGGTACGCACCGCCTTCCAGGGCGAGCTCGATCCCAAACGCGTAAGCGACTCCACCAATGACGCGGGCCATGGCGTGACGGCGAATATCGACGGCAAGCGCGTCATCGTCGGCAATGCCAAGATGCTTGCTGCGGCCGGTATCGACGCCCCCAATTGCGAGGTCGTCGGTACGATCCTCCATGTACTGGTCGATGACACGTACGCCGGCCATATCGTAATTGCCGACACCATAAAGGCCGATGCCAAGCAGGCGATTCGCGACTTGCACACTGCCGGCGTCAAACGCACCGTCATGCTCACGGGCGACCGTGAGGAGGTTGCAGCGTCTGTGGCCAAGCAGCTGGGGCTCGACGAGTTCCACGCGCAGCTCATGCCAGGCGATAAGGTCGAGCGCGTCGAGGCATTGCTGGCAGTCGAATCGAGCAAGGGCAAGCTCGCCTTTGTCGGTGACGGAATCAACGACGCACCCGTGCTCACGCGCGCCGACGTCGGAATCGCCATGGGCGCCATGGGCTCGGACGCCGCAATTGAAGCTGCCGACGTGGTGCTGATGGACGTCAAGCCGTCCAACATCTCCCGCGCGATCCGCGTGGCGCGCAAGACCATGACGATTGTTTGGCAGAACATCATCTTTGCGCTGGGCATTAAGCTGCTGATCCTGGTGCTCGCGGCGCTCGGCATCGCCAACATGTGGCTTGCCGTCTTTGGCGACGTGGGCGTGGCGATCATCGCCATCCTGAACGCCATGCGCGCGATGGGTGTCAAGAACCTGTAGCACTCGTGGTCCCTCCGGCCGGGGCCGGGTTTGGTTTTGAAAACGTCCTCGCGCATGAGGCCCGTCTTTCCTGCTCCTACGGAGCAACGGAAAGACGGGCCTCGCGCTGCGGAGTGTTTTCAAAACCAAACCAGGCCCCGGCCTGCGGTGACGTTGCTGGTGGTTCTTGGGCATCGCTTGCTGGCGGGGTTCCTTGTCTGAGTTGGACTTAGTTGGTGGGGCTACTGGTCCCGGTCGCCGGTTCGCGCTTTGCGCGAACTCCGCGCTACTGGGGATCAATTAGGCTTCCGTTGCTGGGCCCGCCACATCTTCCCGCCCCAACATCGATCTTAGCTTCTCAAAGCTCTCCTCGCTCAGGCAATGCTCCATGTGGCAGCCCTCTTGCGAGGCAACCTCGGGCGCTACACCTGCGTCCTCTAGCAGCCCCACAAAAAAGCAATGGCGCTCCCACATTTGACGGGCAACCTCAATACCGCGTTCCGTCAGATGAACATCTCGTTTTCCCATTTCGACATAGCCGTTGCTTTCCAGCGTCGCCATGGCTTTAGAGACACTTGCCTTGGTTACGCCCAGGTATTCGGCGACGTCAATTGACCGAACGATGCCCTGGCGCTCCGAGAGCACATAAATAGATTCGAGATAGTCTTCTCCAGATTCACGCAGGGCCATGGGCCGCCTTTCGCGATGGCTTCTAGTTAGCCTTTGGATACTTTTGCTTGAATTACTTTACCGCGAAAGTTGCCCATGTCTTACTACATTGTCTAAAAAGTTAACCGTGTTTCACAAAATGCGCGGAGCAAGCAGGGCGACACGACACGCAACGCGCAGGGAGTGTCCCCAGCTGCCGGCAGAAAAGGAGCGTCCCCAAGTGCCGAGCCGCAGCTATAACAGGCCAAAGTGCTTCGCGGCGTTATAGATCCCGTCGTCGTCCACGGCGGTCGTCACATAGGTCGCCGCAGCTTTCACCGTGTCCTGTGCGTTGCCCATAGCCACGCTTGTGCCCACGGCTGAGAACATCGACAGGTCGTTCTCGCCGTCGCCAAAGGCGATCGCCTCGCTCGCGTCGATACCCAGCCGCTCCAGTGTCGCAGCCACGCCCAGGTCCTTGCCGCCGTTGGCCGGAATAATGTCGCAGAACAAATCGCACCAGCGCGTAGTGAGCGAATGCGACACCGCATCGGTCACGATATGCTCGTCGGCCGGGTCCACAAAGGCGCAGAACTGGTAAACCGGCGCATCGAAGGCATGCTCGAACGGCTCCTCGTGGTAGACGATCCCCGCGTTGTTGCCGGCCGTCACCACGCGCTCGGACAGGCGGTTCACAAACGAGTTCTCGCCCTGCATGCACAGCGAGTCGTAGCGCCCCTGCGCTACCTGGTCAACAATCACCGCAACGTCGTCCGGATCGATCGGGCAGCTGCGGTAAACGCCCTTGGCATCAAAACAGTGCTGGCCCGAAAGCGTAATGTACGCATCCCATCCCAAGTCGAACAGCCAATCCGGCATCTGGTAGGTCGGGCGGCCCGTGGCGATCACGCACGCAATCCCCTGCTCGCGAAAGCTGTCGAGTACCTGCTGTGCCGACGCCGGAATCTGGTGGGTCTTAAAGCTCAGCAACGTGCCGTCGATATCGAAAAACGCGGCCTTAATCATCCTCGCCTACTCCTCGCCCTCGAGCTTCTCGCTCGCCTCGAGCCACGCCATCTCCAGCTCGTCCATGGCGGCGTGGGCCTCGTCGATCTTTGCCTGCTGTTCGCCGAGCGCCGTGTAGTTGGTGGGGTCGACCTGTGCCATCGCGGCCTCGGCCTCCTCCACGCGAGCGCGCTGCGTCTCCATTTTGCGCTCGAGCGAGCTCACCTCGCGGCGGAGCTTCTGGCGTTCGGCGTTGGAAAGGCCATTGGGCTGGCCACTCGATTTGGGCTTTTCGGCCGCAGCCGCCGCGGTACCGGTGTCAAACGTGCCGGTCTTGGCACTCGGCGCGCCCACGGGCTCGCCCTCGGCGGTGGCGTTGCACAGGCGCAGGTACTGGTCGACGCCGCCGGGCATATGCGTCAGGTGGCCGTCGAGCAGCGCCCACTGCTGGTCGGTCACGCGCTCCATCAAGAAGCGGTCGTGCGTCACCAGGATCAGCGTGCCGGGCCAGCCGTCGAGCAGGTCCTCGACAATCGCGAGCATGTCGGTATCCAGGTCGTTACCGGGCTCGTCCAGGATAAGCACGTTGGGCTCGTCCAGAATCGTCAGCAACAGCGACAGGCGACGGCGCTGGCCGCCCGAAAGATCGCCGATGCGGCTCCAGAGCTGCTGCGTCGTAAAGCCCAGACGCTCGCAGAGCTTCTCGGGCGAAGTCTCCTTGCCGTCGATGACGTAATACTTCTTATAGTTGCCGAGCACCTCACGGATCGTGTCGCCCATGTAGGGTTCGAGCTCCTCGAGCTGCTGCGACAGCACGCCAAAGCGTACTGTCTGGCCAATCTTCACACGGCCGCGCGTGGGTTCAATCTTGCCCTGGATCACGTCGAGCAAGGTCGACTTGCCGGCGCCGTTCTCACCCAAAAGACCATAGCGGTCGCCCGCACCGATGAGCCAGGTCACGTCGGAGAGCACCTGCTTGGGCGCGCCATCGGTATCCGCATAGCCGGCGTCCACGTCGACCACGTCGATAACCTGCTTGCCCAGGCGGCTCACCGCCAGGCGCTTGAGCTCCAGCTCGTCGCGCACGGGCGGCACGTCGGCGATGAGCTCGCGAGCGGCATCCACGCGAAACTTGGGCTTGGTGGAGCGCGCCTGGGCGCCGCGGCTCAGCCACGCGAGCTCCTTGCGCGCCATGTTTCGACGGCGCTCCTCGGTAACTGCGGCCATGCGGTCGCGCTCCACGCGCTGCAGGATATATGCGGAGTAACCGCCCTCGAAGGGGTCGACCTGGCCGTCGTGGACCTCCCACATGCTGGTACAGACCTCGTCCAAGAACCAGCGGTCGTGCGTGACCACGAGCATGGCGCCCTGGCTGCGCTGCCAGCGGGCCTTTAAGTGACGCGCGAGCCAGTTGATGGTACGCATGTCCAGGTGGTTGGTAGGCTCGTCGAGCATGAGCACGTCGTAGTCGCCGATCAGCAGGCGCGCGAGGTCCACGCGACGGCGCTGGCCGCCCGAAAGCTCGCCCACCGTGCCCTCCCAGGGCACATCGCTAATAAGGCCGGCCAGGATCTGACGCGTGCGCGGGCTCGAGGCCCACTCATACTCGGGCGTGTCACCGACGACGGCATGATGCACGGTGTCGGTATCGACCAGGTTGTCCTTTTGGCCGAGCAATCCGATCGTGGTGTCGCGGCGGTGCGTCACGCGGCCGTCGTCGGGCTCCAGCGTGCCGGCGAGCACGCTCAGCAGCGTCGACTTTCCGTCGCCGTTTTTGCCGACGATGCCAATACGGTCGCCCTCGTCCACGCCGAGCGTCACGTTATCGAAAATATGCTTGGTGGGAAACTCTAGGCTGACGGAATCGCATCCCAAAAGAATCGCCATATGCCCTGCTCCTTCGTAGAAATTCAACGTTGTCCATGATAGCAGCGAAAAGGCGGGCCGCACACGACACAAAAAGGCGGGCCACCTCACGCAAGAGATGACCCGCCTCTCCAATCAGTCCCGCGGCAACCGTGGCCGCCGCGGGCCTCAAGCATGTCCCGGACTAGGAGAACATGCCAGTGAGGTAATCATTCAGCCGCTTATCCTTGGGCCGTTGGAAAATCTCGTCGGTCTCGTCGTACTCGACCATATCGCCCATGTAGAAGAACGCCGTGCGGTTGGACACGCGCGACGCTTGCTCCATGTTGTGCGTCACGATAACGATGGCACGGTCGGCAACGATCGATGACATCAGGTCCTCGATCGCCAGCGTCGAGATGGGGTCGAGCGCCGAGCAGGGCTCGTCAAACAGGATCACGTCGGGATTGAGTGCCAGCGTGCGCGCGATGCACAGACGCTGCTGCTGGCCGCCCGAAAGCGCATAGGCGCTTTTGTCGAGCTTGTCCTTGACCTCATCCCACAGTGCCGCACCACGCAGGCTCTCCTCGACCATGCGGTCGAGCTCGTCACGATCGATAATGCCGTGGCGTTTGGGTGCAAACGTGATGTTGTCGCGAATGGACTTGCGGAAAGGATTGGGCTGTTGGAACACCATGCCAATGGAACGACGCAGCTCGTAGGTGTTTTCGGTCTTGGTGTTCACGTTGCGTCCGCGGTAGTTGATCTCGCCCTCCACGCGGCAGCCGCGAATCTCGCGATTCATGAGGTTGAGGCTACGTAAGAAGGTCGACTTGCCGCAGCCCGAAGGCCCGATGAGCGCCGTGATCTCGCCCTTGTGGAAGTCGAGCGACGTATTGTGCAGCGCATGGTGGTCGCCATAGTACACGTTGACGTCCTTGGCGGAGAGCACGACCTCGTCGCTCACGGACTTGCCGCTCACGCGCACGCGCTTCTCGCTCTCCCCCACACTCGACAGGAAGTCCTGGGTCTCGGACGATGCCGCTTCGGTTGCGGGCGTTGCATTCATCTCGCTCATTCGGCCGTCATCCTCCTTGCCAGTTGCTTGCCCACGATACGGGCGACTACGTTAAACAGCAGCACGCAAATCATCAGCAGTGCCGCGGTGCCCCAAACGATCTGCTGAGCCTCGGGGCTGCCCTCGCCATAGATCTTGTAGATGTGCACGGCGAGCGACTCGCCGGGACGGAACACGTTCCAAGCGCAAGTGGGGCTCGACAGGTTAAAGCTCAAGAAGTTCAGACGCACCGGCGAGCTCATGCCCGAGGTAAAGAGCAGTGCCGCGGCCTCGCCAAACACGCGGCCGGCCGAAAGCACGATGCCGGTCACGATGGCGGGCATGGCCTCGGGGATCAGGATGTGCAGCGTGGCTTCCCAACGAGTAAGGCCCATGGCCAGGCACGCATCGCGCTGGGTCTGCGGCACGTCCTCGAGCGCCTGCTGGATCACGCGCACCAGGATGGGGATGTTGAACATGGTGAGCGCGACGGCGCCGGAGATGATGGAGTACTTCCAGCCCAGCTGAACCGAGAACACCAGAAATCCGAACATGCCGACGACGATGGAAGGCAGCGAGGACAGCGTCTCGATGGCGGTGGAGGCGATGTCGCGGATGGGCCCGTCCGGCGCGTACTCGACCAGGAAGACCGCGCCGCCCAGGCTGATGGGCACCGAGATGATCAGGGTGATCAGCAGCAGATAGAACGAGTCGAACAGCTGGTAGAGCACGCCGCCCTGGGTTCCGTTGGCGCGCGCGGGCTGCGTGAGAAATCCCGGCTGGATCAGCGTCGAGATGCCCTCGAACAGGATATAGGCCACCATGGAGATGACGATGAGCATGACGATGGCGACGATCGCCGTCAGCACGCCCGTGGCGATGCGGTCCTGCTTTTGGACGCGCCCGAGTCTCGCCTCGTCGGTATGGATGCGCGTGCTAGCCACGAGCCTTCGCCCCCTTGCGGCCAATGAGATGGATGATCAGGATGAAGATGAGGCTCATGCCCATCAGCAGCAGACCGAGCGCCCACAGAACATCGTCCTGGGCCGAGCCCTCGGCATAGACCGCCATAGACGTGGTGAGCGTGGTGGTGATGGTGGACGCCGGCGACAGCAGCGACGTCGGCATGGCCTCGATGCCGCCGATGACCATACGCACGGCGAGCGTCTCGCCAAAGGCACGCGTCATGCCAAGGATGACCGCGGTCATGAGCGACGGCATGGCGGACTTGAGCACCACGTGCCAGATGGTCTGCCAGCGAGTGTAGCCCAGCGCAAGCGAGCCCTGACGGTAGCTGTCGGGCACGGCGCGCAGGCCATCGACCGAAAGCGTGGTCATCGTCGGCAGGATCATGACGGCCAGCACGATGGCGCCGGGCAAGATGCCCAAGCCCGTACTCACGTGGAAAACGCTCTTCATAAGACCGACGACCACGTGAAAGCCGATCAGGCCAAAGACGACCGAGGGAATGCCGGTCAAAAGCTCAATAAGCAGCTGAAAGACCTTGGAACCAAACTTAGGGCTAATCTCGACTGCAAAGATGGCAGAGCCGATGGCGATGGGCAGCGCAATGATCGTGGAGAGTACCATGACCGCAAATGAGGTGACGATCAGGGGCAGGGCGCCGGTGTAGGGCAGGCCGTTTTCGGCCGTGTTGGCTAGGTCCCACTTGGTGCCGGTGAAGAACTCGACGGCCGAAACGCCGTCCTTGACAAAAGCCGAGAGGCCCTTTTGGGCGACCATAAAGATGAGCGCGGCAACGACAAGCGTCACGAGCGCAACGCACGCGCCCGTGACGCCCAGGCCCACGTTCTCAAGGTCGCGCTTTGGCAGCTGTTTTGCCATTGCAAACCTTTCCGGGGCGATTACTTATTTAGCGGAGACCTTGCCGCTGGCATCCTTAACGACCTTCATGGCAGAGACGGGGATGAAGCCCTGCTCCTCGACGAGCTTGCCCTGGACGTCGTCGGAAAGCATGAACTCCAGGAAGGCCTTGGTGACCTCGTCGGCGTCCTTAGCGCAGTACATGTGCTCGGTAGCCCAGATCTTAAAGGAGTCGTCGGTGACGTTTGCGCTCTTGGGCTCCACGCCCTCGACCTTAATGGCGTTGAACTTGGAGTCATCGAAGTGCGAGAAGTCCAGGTAGGAGATGGCGTTGTCGGTGCTGCCCATCTGAGTCTGGACATCGCCGGACTTGTCGAGCTCGGCGTCGCCCTTAAAGTCGACGGCCTCGTCGCCAAAGACGGCTGCCTCGAAGGTGGCGCGGGTACCGGAGCCGGCCTTGCGGTTGAGCACGACGATGGTGGCGTCGTCGCCGCCGACCTCCTTCCAGTTGGTGATCTGGCCGGAGAAGATGCCCTTGAGCTGCTCAAGGGACAGGTCGTCGACCGTCACGTTCTTGGAGACGACGGGACCCATGCCCACAACGGCGACCTCGTGGTCGACGAGGTTCTTGACCTGGTCGGCCTCGAGCTTGGTCTCGGCGAAGACGTCGGAGTTACCGATGGTAACGGTACCGGCGGCGACAGCGGTCAGGCCCTTGCCCGAACCGTTGCCCGAACCGGAGACGGAGACGTCCGGGTTGGCGTCCATGAACTTCTCGGCAGCGGCCTCGACGAGAGCCTGGAACGAGGAGGCACCGTCGTAGGTCACCTCGCCGGAGACGGACTCGGCAGCAGCGGCGCTACCCTTGTCAGCGGCGTTGGAAGCGCCTGCGCCACCGCAACCAACGAGACCGAGGCCGACGATGCTGGCAAGACCACCAGCGAGGCCGAGGAACTGACGACGAGAATAAGCCTGATCGAGCATGATCTTCCTTTCATACATGCGACTCGCGGGCACCCCGCCCGCTTTGCTGTTTGGAAAGATACGGCCCGGACCGGGCAGCGCCCGCGCCAACTGCGGCTTCTTACGGGCATCTGATAGACCCTTACCGCAAGCGAGACTCGGCTTTACAAACGAATAACAAATTCACCACCAAGCATGACCCGCCTTTTACACCAATAAAAACAAAGTTGCGGTGAAATAGTTCCTGTTTGGCCATCAAAAGGCCCATTCTAGGAACTATTCCACCGCAACTTAGATTAGGAAACCGCGTAACCTTAAAGCTCAAGTTCGTTGAGGCGCAGGATGGCCACGATGTAAATCTTGAGCGCTTGCTTGAGCTGCTCCTCGTTGGCGCACTCGTTGGGGCCGTGCATCTGGCCGCCCCATGCGGGCAGCTCCAGGCCGGTCTCCTCGGGGCCAAACGAGACGGCGCGGGCAAAGTTGCGCGCGTACGTGCCGCCGCCCATGGCAAAGGGCTCGGCATGCTTGCCCGTAAACTCGTTATAGGTATCGATAAGCGCCTTCACGGCCGGATCGTCGGCAGAGACCGAGAACGGCACCTTTGCACGACCCACACGGCACGTCACGCCAAAGCGGTCCACGAGCGGCTCGAGTTGCTCGCAGATGGTATCGGCACTGGTGCTATCGGGGAAACGCACGTCAATGATCTGCTCGATGTGGCCATCCGCCACACGGATGACGCCGGGGTTGCAGGTGAGCGGGCCAAACGCGGGGCTCGTCGCGTCGATGCCCAGGCCGCGGCCATAGGCGTCCGCATGCACAAAAGCCAAAAACTTGACAAACTCGTGCTCTGCAGGCGTCAGCAGGCGCTCGCCACGGGCACCAAACGCGTCCTCGGCCTCGCGCAGATACGCCACGATAAGGCCGACGGCATTGATCGTTCCCTCGGGCATCGAGGCGTGACCGCCAATACCGCGGGCAAAAATCTGCGCATGCCCGTTATCGAGCGTCGTGATCTCCAGGCGGTCGGCGTTCTCGACCGGTGCCGGCAGCTCATCGGCGGCAATCGCGAGTTCGCAGATAGACTGCGACGGAATGGCGTTGCTCGCCTCGGCACCGCTCCAGGACACGATGCGCCCGCCGTCGATCTTGGGGCTCACAAACGTCGCCCCAAACTGGCCCTTCTCGGCATTGCAAACCGGGAACTCGGCATCGGGCGTAAACAGAAAGTCGGGGTCTGCGTGGTTCTCCAGATAATGGTGAACGTCGGACATGCCCACTTCCTCATCGCAGCCCAGCAGCGCACGGAAGGTATAGCGCGGCACAATGCCGTGCCTGAGCAGATAAGCACCAGCGTAGAGCGACAGCACCGCCGGACCCTTGTCGTCGATCACGCCACGGCCGAGCAGCCAGCCCTCGCGGCGCTCCATCGCAAACGGGTCGGTGTTCCAACCGGGGCCAGCGGGTACCACGTCCACATGGCAGATGGTCGCGAGCTGCTTATCGCCGCGGCCCGGAATATCGGCGATTCCCACAAAGCCCTCGTCATCGCTCGTCTGGTAGCCGAGCTTCTGCGCGATGCCGAGCGCGCAATCGAGTGCGTCACGGACCGGGCGGCCAAACGGCGCGCCGGGCTCCGCATCGGCAGCAACGGCCACGGACGGATAGCTCACCAGCTGCTCGATATCGGCGACGACATCCTCCCAGACCTCGTCGACATACTCGGCGACGCTCTGCTCCACCTGATTCATGGACGACCTCCTTAGCAATGAGCGACGGGCACGCCCGTCCCTCACATCACGTCATTAGATAGCGAAAAGTTTAGCAAGCTCGGCCACCGAGTGCACCACCGCATCGGCACCCGCAGCCTCGTGCTCGCCCGGCGCCGCCGCGCCCGAATAGATGCCAATGCACGGCACGCCCATCGCGTGCGCGCCCTCCACATCGTTAAAGCGATCGCCGATCATCACGGTATCGTCGGCCGTCGCACCGAGCGCCGCCAGGGCATCGCGGACCGAATCGGCCTTGGTCTCGCGTCCCTGCGGCGGATTCATGCCAACCACCGACTCAAACTGAGAAAGCTCGAGCTCACGCACCATGTCGATACACTTTGCCTCCATGCGCGACGTCGCCACGGCCATACGCTTGCCTTGGGCGACCAACCCATCCAGCAGCTCGGGGATCCCATCGAACACGGGGTACTCCTCCGGCCCCAGCTCATCAAAAAATGCGCGGTACTCGTCGGCCACCACAAGCGACTCCTCGCGCGAAAAGCCGTAAAAGTCGTGAAAGCTCTTCCACAGGGGCGGCCCGATCATACGGCGCAGATCACCCATCTGCGCCTCCGAAAACCCGCGCGCAGCCAGCGTCTTGCGCGTCGAGGTCATCACCGCCCGGCCCGTATCTGCCACTGTGCCGTCAAAATCAAACAACACGACCGGCCGTTTGCCTATCTCCAACGCCTCCATCGGCATTCCTCTTCCCCAGTTGACGATTTCCACACCGAGACTTCAAACTGTTGACTATTCAACAATTGAACCTAGCAATGTGGAACGACTCTACTATACTTGTCGCACTTTGCTCTCAGAAGGCGGCGCGCAAGCGTCCCAACGAAAGGTGCAATTATGTCTTTTGCCATCATAACCGACTCCACGTCGGACATCTCCCCCGCCCGCGCCCAAGAGCTCGGCATTTACGTGATTCCGCTGCATGTGATTATCGAGGGCGAGGACCTGCTCGACCAGGTGCAGATTACCGCCGAGGAATACGTCGCGCGCATGGCCGGCTCCGAGCAGCTGCCGCACACCTCGCAGCCGAGCGCCGGCGAGTTCAAGGCACTCTTTGACCGCGTGCTCGCCGACGGCCACGACAGCGCCATCTTTATCTCGCTGTGCAGCGAGTGGTCCGCCTGCTATGCCAACGCCAGCCTGACGGCCGAAACGCACGAGCTCGACGTTCGCTGCATCGACTCGCGCACCGGCTCGGGTGCCGAAGGCCTGCTGGTGGAGTACGCGCTGGCCATGCGCGAGGACGGCCGCAGCCTGGACGAGACCGAGACGCAGATCCGAGCGACGCTGCCCGACGCCCACCTGCTGCTGATTCCCCGCACGCTCGAGAACCTCGTTAAGAACGGCCGCGCGCCCAAACTCGCCGGCCAGCTCACGCAGATGCTCAACATTCGCCTGGCCGTTTCGCCGGAGTGGAAATCGGGCGAGATCAAGGCCATCAAAAAGGGCCGCGGCGCCAAGCGCATCGTCGCCAACACCATGGCCGATTGCCTCGCATTTTTGGCCGAGCATCCGGGCTCCAGCGTGCGCGTACTCACGACCGGCGCCGCCGAGGAGCAGGAGCTCGTCAGCCAAGCGCTCACAGGCCAGGACTACGCGGACGCCGGCACCGGCCCCATCGGCTGCACCATCGCCACCCACGTAGGCGTCGACGCCATCGCCATCAGCTACTGCCCCCGCTACCAGCCCATCCACTAGGGGCACCTTTACCACTTGCGGTGGAATAGGGACTGTTTTTTGGCGTATGGCCACAAATCAATCCCTATTTCACCGCAACTTCTTTTGCTGAGCCATCCATATACAAGATATGCTGACGATCGGCGCATTCCCAGCTGTTTAGGGGAGCTTCGACTAGCCCCTAGCGGTACCCGGTGGGCAAAAAATGGCAAATATGAGTACTGTCATAAATTTAGTAACAGCAAAATTTCGCTGAAATTGCCCGCTCCCACCGATTTCAAGCTCCATAAAGCCCCGAATCGTCGTGTTTAGGGGGGGTGAATATACTAAAACTCAGTCAATTGGTCTTAGATACTTCTCAAATGATATGAGACTAACCGGGCAACAGTACTCATATTTGCCATTTTTTGCCCACCGGGTCTGAATGAGGTCCGCTCTTTACGCCTCCGGCTACCCATATGACCGCAAACCCTGATTATCAAGGGCCGTCGCGCGCCTTGGCATCGACCGAAAGCCGCTCGCAGAATAATCCCTTGCCATTAGCAAACTTGAATCGAAATTACATATCCCAAAAAGCCGTAATGCCGTACCCTCGTCTCAACAACTCCAATACAAGGACGGCATTCAAATGGGCAACGCCATGCATCAATACGCCCTCTTTGGGACCGCACAATTTAAATACGATCAGACGATCACACATATATCGGACCAACACCGACAAATCGTCATTTGCAACAACGGTTCAGACGTACGCTACGCAACGCTAGAAGAGTGGGAAGAAGCTGGCGCTTTGTTCGATGAACGAGCACAAATCGAGGGCATCGTCACCAGCGCGAGCCCAGCACGCGATAAACTCGAGCTCTTTCGCAGTCTCTTTACCGGGCGCAAAGATGTTTACGCTCATGGATATCGTAGAAAGGACGGGGGCATTGGCTATACGCCTGCTTGTGCTAATGAGTGGGAGCCAGGAATTTGCCCCAAAGCAGCCCATCAAAGAGTTAAATGTGTAGAATGCAGCAATCGCGTCTTCCCGGAATTAAGCGATGCCGCAATCATTGCTCACTTTAAAGGCAACGATGACCGGTTCCGCGATGTCCTCGGGCAATATGTTCTCGATAGGAACTGCAACACGAAAGTTCTCGTCATCGATTTTGACAAAGCGGACTGGAAAGAGGCAACAAATGCCGTACGGCTTGTTGCAATACGACGGGGCATTAACGCCGCCGTTGAGCGCTCAAGGTCCGGCAACGGCGCCCACATCTGGTTTTTCTTCCTCGAGCCAATCAGCGCAAAGGCTGCCCGAGAGTTTGGAAGTTGCCTCATAACCGAAGCTGCGGCGCATAATAAGACAATCACGTTCGAGGCCTTTGATCGAATGCTACCCGCTCAGGCCACTATTCCCGATGGAGGCTTCGGAAACCTCATCGCACTCCCCTTTCAAGGCAAGGCGCAACGTGAAGGAAACAGTGTATTTGTAGACGAACAATTCAAGCCCTTTCCCGACCAATGGCTCTATCTATCACAAGTCCAGCTGATTCCGCGCTCGACGGTGCAAGATCTGATTGAGGCCCCTGGAAACAACCCACACGGACCAGCAACAACTACGGTGGCAAACAAGGGCAAACGGTATGCCCAAAGACCACGAAAGCGACTACCACTCACATCGCGGGACTTTCCCTCATCGCTGCCCGTTATTCAAGCCGATATGCTGTACATCCCCGAGAAGTCTCTGAGTCCAGCAGCTCAAATGGAAATCCGCGGACTTGCGACATTTGCCAATCCGGCATTCTATCGCGCGCAGTCCATGCATCAATCAGTATTCGGCAAACCGCGACTCATAGACCTTAGCGAACTGAGAGATGGTCATGTTGCAATTCCCCGGGGCTGCAAAACTCAACTTGAGCGGCTAGTTCAAGAGACCGGCGTTACCGCCCACTATTCAGACGAGCGCAAATCGGGCAATCCGATTGTTATGGCATTTAAAGGAGTCCTTCGCCCTGAGCAGCAAATCGCCGCTGATCAGATGCTCATATACGAAGACGGCATCATGTCCGCGCCGACAGGCTTCGGTAAAACAGTCGTCGGAGCTTATCTTATTGCATCCATTGGTCTTCCAACGCTCGTCATCGTTCCCAAAACCGCACTCATAACCCAATGGAAATCCCAGCTCGAGCGATTTATCGACATTACGGACAACAGGGAGCCCGTCCGAACCCCAAAAGGACGAATCAGCAAAAGGCAGCCTCCGGTCATCGGACAAATAGGAGGAGGCAAAATGGCCGTAAGCGGCCTCGTCGACATCGCTTCGTTCCAGTCGTTATCTGGCAAAGACCGTCAAACCGGAGAGCCGATAGTTAAGGGCCTTGTTCGTAATTACGGCCTCATTATCTGCGACGAATGCCACCATGCCGCCGCACCACAGCTCGAGCTTATTCTCAAGTCCGCCCCGGCCAAATACGTATACGGCCTTTCTGCGACGCCCGAACGATCCGACGGCCTTACGCGGGCGCTCTCCATGCTCTGCGGCCCGCTCCGTTATGTTATCGATCCAAAAGCGCAAGCGATTCAGCAGGGCATCCAGCGCATCGTACGGCCTCGTTTTACTGGAATTCGACTACCCGCCTACGAGCCAGGTGCAAGCTTCAATCAGATTCTCGACCTGCTGTGCACGCATGCAGCTAGAAACGAATTGATTGTCAACGACGCTATTGAAGCTGCGTCAAACGGCCGGCATCCGCTCGTGCTGACTAAAAGGAAAAAGCATGCCGAGGAGCTGTTCGGGATGCTCAAAAACCAAGGACACGAACCCGTTCTCCTGACCGGGGAAATCGACGCCAAAGAAAGAAAAACGATACTGAGCAGTCTTCCCCGCTTCGAGCATGAACATCGAATCATCGTCGCCACCGAAAGCCTTTTGGGCGAGGGCTTCGATCTGTCCTACCTTGACACTCTACTCATTGCCACGCCGATATCGTGGGACGGCAGCATCACGCAGCAGGCAGGCAGGCTCCATAGAAGCCACGAGGGCAAGCGACGGGTTGAGATATTCGACTACGTTGATTTATCTATACCCATGCTCGCCCGCATGTACCAGAAGAGACTCAAGACCTACGCCAAGCTCGGGTACGAAGTCTACGTGACCGGAGGCAGCGAGCAGTCCGATCAAAACATTCTCATAGAACCGGCTAATGCCGTAGAGACTCTGGTTGAAGACATCGTTGGCGCCGCTAAGAGCATCTTCATTGCCGCGCCCTACGCATCCGCCGCCTGCCTCGCAAAGCTCGGCGATGCAATCAAAGGTGCCACTGCCCGAGGGATTGCTCTTGAGTTTTTCATTGCCTCGACTCTGCGCGAAGATGCAAGCGAGACTTTGGCAAAAATGAACGTCGAGCATGCCATTAGAGCAGAAGGACGTTTGTGTGCAGCGATAATTGACGAAGAAACTATCTGGTACGGAACGATCCCGCTACTAGCTTTCCCCAAGAAAGAAGACTGCAGCATCAGGTTCAAAAACAGCGAGATCGCAGCGGAGCTCTTAGACGAAATCAACCACAAGGGAAAGCCAGATGCCACGTCAACAGGCAGGACATCCCCACCACTTGCGGTGGAATAGGGACTGTTTTTGGCTTATCAGCCGCAAATCAATCCCTATTCCACCGCAAATTATGAGCGGGCAATCAGCCCTGCGGGCCCTGGAACAGTTCCTCATGCGAGCCCATTCTGACCAGCCGGATCACAGGATTAGTCTTATGCGGCAAGTACAGAACGACCACATCGACCAAGCCATCGGATAGGTGGAAATCGATGTGGCCGTTGTAATTGCCGCCCGGGTTTGAGAGCTCGTGGGCGCCGTACTCCGCCGGAAGCGACCCATGAGCCACAAGCTCTGCAACCGCCGCTTTAAACTCACTCTTTAGCTGCGGATGCATGCGCATCGTTCGTTTGTAGTCCGCCTTAAATTGAGCCTCGACTTTGATCTCGAACATCGCTATTCCTCATCGAGGAACGACATAAGCTCATCAGCGTCGTTGAATGACGGGCTATCGTCCGACAAAATCCCCAACTCATGAGCCTCGGCGATTACCATGGCACGCCTCGTCGCCTCGTTGGGCACTTCCGCCCTTCCTACAATCTCAAAAGGAATCTTTCGCTGATTTACAAGCTGCCGAACGGCAAGATTGAGATAGGAATTGAGGCTGAGGCCGACCGAATCCAAGAACTCAGTCGCCTGCTCCTTGAGCCCCTCTTCGATGCGAACCGTCGTAGGCTTAACCGTTGCAGTAGACATACGCGACCTCCTCGCCCTCGTCTTTTGCATCAGTATACCCAATATAAATGGCAAACTGACGTTAGAAAGCATCAGAGTGCCATACATATTCATATCGCGGTGGGCACGCTCGCCCTACATCAGCCCACTCAGGGCAATGTCGACGGCTTCGTTGAGGTCATCGGTAATGTGCACCAGCTCCGGATCGAGCGGGCTGATCATACCGGCGTTCATCACCGGGCCGTTGAGCCAGTCGAATAAGCCCTGCCAGTACTCGCTGCCTACCAGCACGAGCGGCATGCGCTTAACCTTGTGCGTCTGCACCAGCGTGAGCACCTCGAACATCTCGTCGAGCGTGCCAAAACCACCGGGAAACACGATGGCACCCGAGCTGTATTTGACGAACATGGTCTTGCGCACAAAGAAGTAACGGAAGTCCATGCCGAGGTTCACGTATTTGTTGAGCCCGTGCTCGTGCGGAAGCTCGATACCCAAGCCGACCGACTTGCCGTTGACACTCGCCGCTCCCCTGTTGGCCGCTTCCATGATGCCAGGGCCGCCGCCGGTGATAACCGCCACGCCGCGCTGGGCGATCTTGCGGCCGACCGTGCGCGCCGCCTTGTAGAGCGGATCGGTCTTAGGCGTGCGGGCACTGCCGAAGATGGTCACTGCGGGGCCAAGCTCGGCAAGCGCGCCAAAGCCATCGACAAACTCTGCCTGAATGCGCAGCACGCGCCAGGGGTCGGCGTGCAACCAGTCGGTCGAATCCTCGGGCGCCAGCAGATTGGCGTAGGTGTTGTCCTTAGGAATCATGGGGCCGCGCATGACCACGGGGCCACGGCGGTACGTCTCGTCGTAGGCGGGCTCGCCCTCGACGTTCTCATTCTTAATCATGGGTACTCCTATCGAAAACAGAAACGGGCGGGGTCGACGCCATGCGCCAAACACCCGCCCGAACATCAACCATTCGGTATGGTACCCACGATGCATCAAGTGCTTGCAAGGCATCGGTCAGCGGTCACGCAGACCGTGCTGGCGAACGCGACGACCGATCACCGCTTGACCTTTGCCGTTGCACGCGCTCTGCAAGCGCCCACGCCGCTCTTAGTAGTCCACCGCCGCAGGACTGTTCATCCAGTCGCTCACAAACGCGCCGTAGCGGCCCTCGATAATGGCCTGGCGGGCACGCTGCATAAGGTTGAGCAGGTAGTAGATATTGTGCATCGACAGCAGAATACCGCCGAGCATCTCCTTCTGCGTGACCATGTGGCGGATGAGCGCGCGGCTGTAGCCGCCCGTGCACACCGGGCAGGTGCAGGTGGGATCGATGGGACCGTCGTCGTGCGCAAAGCGCGCGTTGCGGAAGTTAAGGCGACCCTCACTGGAGAACGCCGTACCCATGCGGCCGGTGCGCGTCGGCAGCACGCAGTCGAACATGTCGATGCCCACGCCAACGCCGCGCACGAGCGTGGTAGGGTTGCCGACGCCCATGAGGTAGCGCGGCTTGTGCTTAGGCATGTACTCGGAAACCAGCGGCGCCAGCGTCTCGAACATGGTCTCGTGGTCCTCGCCCACCGAGTAGCCGCCGATGCCATAGCCGGGGAAGTCGCCGCACTCCTCCAGATGGCGCAGCGAGCGCAGGCGCAGGTCCAGGTGCATGCCGCCTTGGACGATGCCAAAGAGCGCCTGGTCATCGCGGGTATGCGCCTTATAGCAGCGCTCGGCCCACATACTCGACAGCTCAACGGCGTGCTCAACGTAGGCGCGCGTGGCGGGATAGCCCGGGCACTGGTCCAGCTGCATGCAGATATCGGACCCGAGCTTCATGGCGATTTCCATGTTGTCCTCGGGCGTCCAGAACACGTGGCGGCCGTCGTAGTCATTGACGATAAAGCGCACGCCCTCGTCGGTGAGCTTGACGGCGTCGTTGTGGCTGAACACCTGGAAGCCGCCTGAATCGGTGAGGATGGGACCGTGCCAGTTCATAAACTTGTGCAGGCCGCCCAGCTCGGCGATGGTGTCCTCGCCGGGACGCATAGACAGGTGATAGGTGTTGGCAAGCACGATCTGGGCACCGAGCTGTTTGACGGTCTCGGTAGGAATACCCTTGACGTTTGCCTTGGTGCCCACGGGCATAAAGATCGGCGTCTCGATGTCACCGTGCGGGGTGTGCAGTACGCCGGCACGCGCGTGCGTCGTCGGGTCCTCGGCGATCAGGTCGAATTTAAAGAGGCTCTGGTCCATAAACTGGAACTCCTTGGTTGCGGTTCATACGCAAACCATTATACGGGCAACCCGCAAGAAGCACCGACTCGACAGAAACTGGCGCATTAAACGACTAGTCATTTAAGAACGTCCCCAAAGACTACATCCAACAGCCCAGGTAACGCCGGTGCTTTGTCAACGACAGCGAAAACCCGCCAGAGCGAGCAAGGTGCCTTGAAACAAGGCGGCATAGACCTTCTGGTCATGCCGCCCTCTTTGAATGACAAGTTGTCGCCCTGGCGACCGCGCAGCGTCGGCCCGTTACGGCGTTTGGTAAAACGCCGTAACTCTTAGGGCCGCTGGCCCATGCCGCCCTCGAGGGTGACGGTCTCACCGTTCATGTACTTAAAGTCGGGACCGCAGAGCTGAACGACCACGCGGCCGATTTCCTTCTCGACGTCGCCGTAGTGGCCTGCCGGCGGCATGTGGACGTTGGCCTTGAACGCCTCGGGATAAGCATCCTGGAAGTTCTCGAGCGCAGCGGTCCAAGCAAGCGGGCACACGATGTTGACGTTGATGCCGTCCTTGCCCCACTCGTTGGCTGCAACGCGAGTCAGACCGCGGATGCCCTCCTTGGCAGCGGCATAGCTGCACTGGCCGTAGTTGCCAAACAGGCCGGCGCCCGAGGCAAAGTTGACCACGGAGCCCTTGGTCTCCTTCAGGTGCGGATAGGCCTTCTGCATGTACAGATAGGTAGCATACAGACCGGAATAAATGGCCAGGTTAAACTGATCCATGGTGTGGTCGGCGATGGTCACACCCGAGGCGCTGGCCTGAGCGTTGTTAACGACGGCGTCGATGCGGCCGAACTCCTCAATGGCCTTGTCGATGACGTTCTGGACGACGGCCTCGTTGTCCTGACCAGCCGAGACATCGGCCTGAACAGGCAGAACCTTGACGCCGTACTCGGCCTCGAGGGACTCCTTGGCAGCCTCGAGCTTGGCAACGTTGCGACCGGTAATGACGAGGTTTGCGCCCTCCTTGGCAAAAGCGATATCGATGCCGTAACCGATGGAGCCAGCGGAGCCGTCCTTAAGCGTGGCCTTGCCGCCGCCGGTGACGATCACGGTCTTACCAGTGAAAAGTCCCATACAAAGTCCTTTCGAATCGCGACGGGCACGCCCGCCGACTGCGCGTATCCAACTTCACGCGCCAAAAGCTGAAATGCAACTTTAGCGGGTTCAAGTGAAAAATAAAGACCGCACCAGGCGAACGGCGCAACGTCATTCGGCGAAGGGAATGTCAAGCGTAAACTGAATTTAGAGGACGAATTTTTGCTATCCAAGCGAGTCATCGAACACGTTTTGAAACTTTGCTGCGGGGCGCGGGATGTCGGCGCGAGACTTTATCATAGGGTGACAAACAACGATGAGGAGCACATGCCTATGACAGACGAGCTGGACCCCCAGACTCAACAGCATATTGATGATTCAGCAGACGTCGCCGCAGATACTGACGCTGCGACCTGCAATGATACCGACGTCGACGACGCCACTCTAGATAACGGCGCTGCGACGGAAATCCCTACGGCCGAAGATGCCGGCGAGCAAAACGACGATTCGGCCGCTCAGGACGACGCCCCCGAAAAGGACGCCGCCCCGCAAGCAGAAGGCCCTATCGAGGTGTCTTCGGAAGAAGAGCTCGATGCCGTCATGGACTCCATGATGGATGCCGTCAAAGCGATGAAAAACGCCGTGGCCGACGCCGATATTGACGCCGAAGAAGAGGAGGCCGCCGAGGCCGCCTCGACCTTCGTGCCCGGCGAGACCCCCGTTGCCGACCAAGGCAGCACCCTGCCCTCGTTCCTGCAGCTTGAGCACCCCACCATTGGTGCCGATGCAGTCGACCCGCACGCTGCCGGCTTTTCCGTAGTCGAGGGCGGCACCGGCAGCATCGCCACGCCGCAGACGCCCGATGCGGGCACGGCGAACGCCGCTCACCCGACCGCCCTGCACACCCCAGCAGCCAGCCGCGATCTGGGAGGCGCCGTCTCAAACACCGCCAGCGCCGTGGGCGCCTTTATCGCCCAGGGTGCCTCGGCCATGCGCGAGATGAACGCCGCAAAGAAGGCACTCGCGGACGCCCGTGCCCACCTGGCCGAACTTGAGCAGCGCATCGCCGATCAAGGCGAGGAGCTCAAGACACGCCAGGACATCGCAGGCCGCTACGACCAAATCGTCGCGGAGCAGCGCCAGACTATCGACACGGCACAAAAGGCCGCCGCGGCGGCAGAAATCGGCCGCGATACCCATGCTGCCAAGGCAACAGAGCTCAAGGCGCAGCTCGAGCAAATAAAAGAAGAGGACGATGCCACCGAGCGGCGTCTCAAAGCCGCACTCGATGCCGTGGAGGCGCGCGAAGCCAGCTCGCGCGAGACCGGTAACCGCCTCGTTCGCCGCCTCGAGGATTCCAAGCGCATCCGCGACAAGGTGCAGGCCGAGCGCGACGCCGGCGTTGCCGCAGCGCAGCAAACCGTCGATGCCACGCGCGCTCAACTCGAAACGCTGCGCCGCGAGTATGCCGAGCTGCAGCGCAATCCTTCGGCGAATCCCGCCAATTACACGGTGCGCACCAGCGAGCTTTCGATGCAGATCTCCGACACGGCCGATGCCCTGCGCAAAGCCGAGGAAGATGTCCCGCACATCACCGCCGATCTTGAGCACTCACTCGCGGCCGCCGAGCACGCCGTCGAGCAGGCACAAGCCCCCATCGCTGACGCCAGGCGTGCCCATCAGGCCGTGACGGCCGAGGCCGATGCCGCGCGCGACGAGCTGCAGACCGCAAAAGCCGCCGCCGCAACGCGCCAGCGCGAACTGCGCGAGAAGATCGCCGCCGAGGACAAAGCGCGTCGAGAGCAAGAGCAGGCTATTGCCAATGCCCAGGCGGACGTCGCGCACGCACAGTCGATCATCGAGCAGGCGACCGAGGTGCACGACCATCCCGAGATTACCGAATCGCTCGCGGGCTCCCTGGCCCGCGATAAGGCCGAGCACGCCGAAACTGAGCGTGAAGTGGCTCAACTCGAAGCCGCCGAGGACGACGTGCGCGAGCGCACCCGCGACTCACGCATCAAATTCACCGGAGCCATCGTCTGCATCATCGCCGTAATCCTCGTGATCGTCCTGATCGGGCTCTTCGCGAGCAAGTAAACTAGCTGCCAAAAAACACTCAAGGCAGTTGCGGTGAGATAGTTCCTGTTTAGCCATCAAAAAGGCCAATTCAAGAACTATCTCACCGCAACTTTTTGGTGCAAAGGGGTCAGGCTACTTTGCACCAACTTGGTGAATATAAACCAGTCCCCATTGCGCCAACAACGTTTGCCCAAATAAAACCTGCCAAAATAAACCTGTCCCTTTTTGGCAGGTTGAATCACGGCAACGCCAATGTTTAGGCGAAGTCAGCGAAAACGCCCCTAAGCGAGCAAGGTGACGTGAAAGAGGAGGGCATTGACCTTCTGGTCATGCCCGACGATTGAACGTCAGATTGCCGCTTAGGGGCGTTTGCAGCGTCGAGCCGTTA
>WGSI01000027.1:0-27438 GCA_014871745.1 Collinsella sp.
GGGTCTGACTACGAATCAGAACGTCATAGGTTCGAATCCTATACGCCGCACCAATTGACTTTTTAAAGCTCCCGGCAACGGGAGCTTTTCTTATATAGCGATTCGCTTGAGCGCAAGCATCGAAATATGGCTGATCCAAACTGGCCGTAATTACGCCAAATGAGTAAAAATCAAATTTGATAACTTTTTTCGAAAAATTGCTTGACCTATATTCAGTTCATGTGCATAATAATCAACAAGTCGCGGCGTTACCTCAGCTGGATAGAGGGTCTGACTACGAATCAGAACGTCATAGGTTCGAATCCTATACGCCGCACCATTTGAGATTAAGGCTCCCGGCAACGGGGGCTTTTCTTTTACGTAAACACCGCATGGATTCGAACCTCGGTCAAAGGGGACTATTTCTCATCGACTCGTGTAAGATTTCGAGTATGCGCCTCGGTGAGTCCGTGGCGCGCTCTTTCTTTAGACGACCGATCAGGGTGATATTTCGTGGCAGAGCGTCCGACATACAAGCTCAGGTTTCTCGATCCCAAAAAGCGCTTTCCGGCCATGCCCGAGCAGCCTGCGGGACGCTCGTATGGCGTGGTTTGGAAGCTCTTTGGCGAGGACCCGCATGAATCATGTTATGTCGTCGAATTTGTCGGCAAAAGCCATGTGTCGCTTTTGGGCTACGTGAGCGTTTCGGGTGAGGTCTATAAGGTGGACCGTCCCGTTAACGAGGTATCGCTACCCGACGATCCCGACATGCAACTGATTCTTGACGAGTCCGATTCCACCATCGGTGAGATTGCGGTCAGGGGTACCGATGGGACGATGCACTCCCGGGCGCGAGTCATCGGCTCTCCCGAAGGCACCATGCGCGAACAATCCGATCGCGAGACGTGGAATTCGACGCGCAGCCTTCGCTACGGCGAGTTCATGGCCTCGATGTTCTTGCGTTACGTGATATTCGCCGATTCTGAAAACGTTGTCTCAGGCACGGCAGACGGTGACGGCCTTGACGAGGGCATGAAAAATGCTGTCGACAAGATCAAACTTGTAAAACTCCCCGAGCCGGTTGAGGTACTGCTGGGTTTTGATTCCACGCCGCTGCCCGATGCAATCGAAACGTTGCTCTACCGCATTGACCATACAGATAATCCAAGTGGCATTGAGCGCTATGCCGCCGCTTTGATGGGCGAAGTTAATCTGCCTCGCCTGCGCACCATCGCGGCCAAAACCGAAATGAGCCTGGCGCGCATCGATCGCTCGAGGCTCTTCTATCTCAATTTTGACCGTAGCCTGCTGGACCAGGACGAGATCGATACCCTGCTTGCCGTCGAGTGCCGCCTGAACCGCCTATCGGGCATCCTTGAGCGTATTGGGGCAGGGTTGGGCCCCGTTGCCTCGTCGCCAAGCTTTGAGGGCTGCTCGCTCTTTGACCTATGGCATATCAGCAAGACGACAAACGACGTTCCTCGCCTGCTCGAAACGCTGTCGAATGACAACCCATGGGCCAAGCCGGGGACGGTTGCGTGCCAGCCGGGTGGCGAGTGGGACGTTCGCACCCGTTTTGCACGTATCGTAGAAGCGCTCAACGTGGTCACTCGGCTCGACTACACCTATCGAGCTAACGTCGCCGAGGGCATCATGCTGGTGCGATTTGGCCGCACGGTTGTCGATGCTATGCCGCAGCGCGAATACGATGCTCAAGATGACGCCTGGCGCGAGGTGGATGAGCCTAAGCGCGCGGCATGGGCCACTGAGCACGATGCGCGTGTTGCGCTTACACTCGCGGCGGCTTGCTTTGCTTCGGGTGCTCGCATCACGCGCTGCTACGTGCAGATTGCGGCTCCCGACGGCGAGCAGGGCGAGCGCGTTGTCGAAACGTATTCCTTTGGCCGTGCGGCCTATCTGGCCGATTGCGTTTCTGTCGCCAAGGATCTTGAGAGCATGGACATGGACGACATGCCCTGCAAGTGCTTGCTCGAGGCATATGAGGCGGATGCGCCGGACATGATTGAGCCTGCAGAGGTTCACGCCCGACCACGTGATGACCATCGTCCATTGTCGCCTGCGCTTCGCGATTTGCTGCTCGCTGATACGGCTGACGAGCTTGAGGTCATGGAGGAGGACAACGATCCGTATGTCGCCCGTGTCGTCGAGCTGCGCGAGCAATCCAAAGTTGACCGAGCTGGTGCTTTCGAGGGCTTTTCTCGCCTTGTCGAGGAGCTGGAAGCCAAGTGTACTGTTGCTGAACTTTTGGCGACGGGCCCAGTGCAGACCCAGTTCTGCGACAACCAGTTGGTGCGCATGGTGCTGCCGGTGATGGAGGAGGACCGTTCCGTGCGTATCCTTCGCGCTCCCGACGCGCTGTATTTTGCCCAGCACGAGATTTGCAGCTTTTACGCCGAACAAGAGGACTTTGAGCGTGCGCTGCCCGAAGTGCGCCGTCTCTACGATTTGGCGCGCTCGTCCATGCAGTCTCACTTTGCCCTGATCAACGTGCTAGCACGCCTGGAGCGTTATGACGAGATTATCGAGGTAGCGCGCCACGGCCTGCGCATTGCCAGTGACCGGCCTTCGATCGGTTACCTGTTCTATCGCCTGGCATTCGCCTACTGGAACTGCGACCAGCTCGAGCTGGCGCTGGCATGTTATCGCCTGGTACCGCGCGGCGAGGAGTCGGGCGGCAGTGCGCAGGAGGAAATGCAGGGCCTTATGAACGAGATGGGCGTCATCAAACCGCCCACGTTTGAGGAGGCTGTCGAGACCATCCGCAAGGCAGGTCTTGAGCTGCCGCCGGTGCCCGCCGTGACCAATCAACTCGCGGATGCCGCCGTGCAACTCGTCGATAACGGCTTCTTTTTCTTGGCGCGCGGCTGCATCTATCAAATGTGGCGCACCATGGGCAACGATGAGCTCGGCTCCCTCAACCGCTCGCTGGGGTAGGGGCGGTATAGAGGGGCCGCACCGCGCTATTTGTATCGGCGCGGGCGGGAGGACCCGACAGAATCGGTAAGGCATAAAGCCGCCGAGCCTGCTAAAACTGTTAAACTCTGCTAAAGTTGCTAAACTTTGTTAAAGTTGTTAAAACTGGCAGAGGAGGTCGAATGTCAAAAGCTATTAATCCCTTTAAGCCAACAGCGGGCATGAATCCACCTGAGCTTATCGGACGCGACGCTGTTTTGGATGACTTTGCCGAGGCTCTTGAGAATGGCCCTGGTGCCCCCGATCGACTCATGCGCATCTCGGGTGTCCGAGGCACGGGTAAAACGGTGCTCCTCAACGCATTGGGCGATCTTGCGCGCAAAAAAGGATTCGAGGTTGTCGACGTCGCCTCAAATGCCGGTTTTTGCGACAGAATTCTCGAGGCTCTGCAGCGAAATGTTCGTCTTGCATCAATGTCGATTTCCCCATCAATTTTAGGAGTCAGCCTTGGCTCCGTGGAGCTGTCGAAGTCAGCCTCTCATCTGGGCGAGGCGATGTACGGTGCCGCGAAGCGAGGTGGTTTGCTCATCACACTCGATGAGATTCAGGACGCCTCAACTGAGGAAATGCGCGAGCTGGGTAATGAAATGCAGCTCTTGATTCGCCAAGGGGCGAATGTCGCCTTTGCATTCGCTGGTTTGCCAACCTCGGTGGATGGCGTGGTGGTGGATGATACGTTGACGTTCCTTCAGAGGGCGAAGCATATCGAACTCACGCGGCTTTCAGATTTTGAAGTCGGCGGATCGTTTGAGGAAACAATGAGACGAGCGGGCAAGGAACTCGATGAAGACGCCGCTGAGCTATTAACAAAGGCTTCAGCAGGCTATCCCTTTATGGTCCAGTTGGTCGGATATTACGCTTGGCAGGTTGCTGCGCGCAGCGGGTCGGAGAGCGTGAGTGAAGAGGCAGCTCGCAAGGGTGTCCAGGCGGCTCTTGATAGTTTCAATGCCATGGTGATTGCCCCCGCTCTGCGCAGGGTGTCGGAGCGGCAGTTTCAATATCTCGCGGCGATGGCGCAATGCGAAGGCGGCGAGATTACGAACGGTGATATTGCCAAAAAGATGGGATTGCCGGCGAATAAAGTCGGGTCGTATCGCAAACGCCTGATCGATGCGGGACTGATTGAGCCTGCTGGTTACGGCTGTGTTTCGTTTGCAATTCCGTACATGCGCGATTATCTGTTGGAGACCGTTCGAGCGGACTAATAAAGACTGGAGGCATCGACGCCGCCGCTGGGGTTGCCCCCGTATCTTTGTCTCAATCTGTAACATCTGGACGAAAATTCGGCCTGCAACTGTTACAGATTGAGATGATTGACTGAGGCGTTTGCGGCAAAAGAGGAATCGTCGCAAATTCCCCCTTGCCCATCCTCGACTGTTTGGTTACTATAGAACGGCTGTTACGGAGAGCTGACCGAGAGGCCGAAGGTGCTCGCCTGCTAAGCGAGTATGCCCCAAAAGGGCATCTGGGGTTCGAATCCCCAGCTCTCCGCCAGTATGAATTTGAAGAAGGGTTCCATTTGGGGCCCTTTTTTTAATTAGAAGAACGTTAGCTGGGGATTCGAACCCTCAAAGAAATGAGGCGCCCCGTTGGACGCCTCATTTGGTTCGATGTGATAACGCTTTGGCCCTACACCTCAGGAGCCTTGGCTACGGTTTCGCTCTCGGCTGTGAGCGGGCGGTTGTCGATGCGGCGGCCCAGGCGGTCGAGCTTCACGAGCAGCCACTCGATGGGATTGGGCCCTGTTCCTTCCTCGTCGGCAACCAGGTCCATGACGGCAATCTTGGTGCCGTCCTGCTTAAGCGTAACGCTGCCCACCTTATCGCCAACATGCACCGTGCCCGAAAGGTCATCGTAGCTAACCTTTTCGGTCACTTCGCCGGCGAGTGAGAACACCGTTGCCTGCGCGGCGGGGTCGGCGAGCGTGGCGTCGATTGTCTTGTCCGTCCAATCTGTCTGGCTAATGCGTGCCATGAGCGGGTTGCCGTTGGCGGTCTTCTCCTGCGTGTTGGCGATCGCGACCGTGGCCTTGTGGCCGTAGTACCAGTTGGCAAGGGTGGCTGTATCGGTAAAGCGCTGGTCGTTGGTGGTGGAGTTCAAAATAACGGTGTAGATTTCGTCGCCGTCGCGGTTGTAGGCGCTCGTAAAGCAATAGCCCGCGTCGTCGGTGGTGCCGGTCTTGCCGCCAATGTTTCCGTCCTGACCGAGCAAAACGTTGTGCGTGTCCATGGAATGCGAATGGTCTGAGCCATCGGCGCCCGTGACCTCAATCCAAGAATCCTCGCTCGCCACGACCTCGCGGAACGTGTCGTTTTTCATGGCCTCCTGCATCATCAGTGCCACGTCATGTGCTGTCGAGTGCATATCGCCGGCCCACTCGTCAAAATCCAGGCCGTGCGGATTCTCGAAGACCGTACCGGTGCAGCCGAGCTTTTTGGCGCGCTCGTTCATGGCCTTTACAAAGGTGGCCACGGCGTCCTTGGTCTTGGGGTCGATCTTTTTGCCCACGTGCTCGGCAAGCACGACGGCGGCGTCGTTGCCCGAGGGGATCATCAGGCCGCGTAGTGCCTGCTCCACGGTGAGCTCGTCGCCTTCGAGCAGGCCGGCAGTCGAGTTGCCTACGGTGGCGGCAGCGTTGCTCACCGTGACTTTCTCGTCCATCTTGCAGTTTTCGACGGTCAGGATTGCGGTCATGACCTTGGTGATCGAGGCAATCTTGACCTGTTCATCGGCGCCGCGTCCATAGTAGACGGTGCCGTCCTTGCCCATAACAAGGGCATTCGTCGCCTCGATATCGGGCAGGTTTTCTGTCGTGATGCCGCGGACGTCGGCGGTCTTGCCGCAGACGTCGTCGGTCGTGAGCACTTGGGCGCCGGCAACAGCGGGCACGCCGGCAACAAGGGCGATGGCGCAGGCAAAGCCGGCGGCAAGTGCATGAAGGCGGACAGTTATACGGGAGGGATATGAAGTCACGGCTATTCGCTTTCGACGATGGATGCATATTTGTTCAAGTATATCCTGCGAAACAGCGGGCCGTGAATCCTTTACGAAACGGTGGTGTCTGTGGCGCGAAATGCGCGCCAGATGCTATTCAGCTAATCATTCGAATCATCTTCAAGCTTAAGCTCGAAGATATAGTTAACGCTGCTGTCATCGTCGGCTCTATAGGTGACTCCATTGTGGATACAACCAGTATAAAAAGAATCATTAAATATCTTTTTTGCTGCCGTATGGGTGCCGACCGTGGGGTCACAAGCAAGAATGATTGCGCTAGAGAGCTCCTCGAGGGTTTCGTCGCAATTGTATTCATCTGCGTCTACGTAGAGCTTGATATCGCAACCATCGTCGTCGTAGTACAGAGATGCGACATTGTCGCCATATCCGTCGCTAATTTCATAGCAATCGTAATCGCTGTCGTAGTCGCCATAGTCATAGGCGTTGTCCGAAAAGCCGTTTGCGCTGTCGATTACAGACGATATTTCCGGAACATCGGGGTTTGCGCCATACGGTGAAATAGTTGAGCCAACGGAGCCCAGATAACCAATCAGGCACGCGCAGAGGGCGGAGGACAGCATTACGCATGCAGCTTGTTTCGGAAGATCCATCTTTTTAAACTTATCGAGCATTGGGACTGCTCCTTACGAATCGAGCCTCCAGTGGGCTTTCTTGTAAATAATGCTATTGATTCAGAATGCGTTGCTTGTAGCTCTCATATTCCTCGGGAGTGATTGCCCCTGCATCAAGAAGCGTTTTGAGCTCTTTTAGCATGGCAATCGTTTGCTCAACGGGGACTTGCGCAGGACTGTTGCGCGGATGATTTAAAGCCAGAGGGGCGTCTGCAACGGTGATTTCTGCCTGCTCAGACTCGTTTACGACGTTTTTAGATTTAATGGGCTTCTGTATAAAGAGGGCCATGGAGAACAACGTCCAAAGGGAAATGTATTGGAGCAGCGCGCTTACGTTGTATGTTGGATCAGCATTTCCTTGGACAAAAGGGGCCAGCTTGAGTCCCCAGCAGAATCCGGCGATAAGAACGAGTGCGCTAAAACAGAAAGCCGGGGTTAGCTCGGTTTTGTCGCTGAATTTTACGCCGATTAGATATACGGCAATGGTGAGAAGATCAAGTGGCAGGAGATAAAACGGGGAGGATTGCAACAAGATAATGATGTCTGATAGCGCCATGGAGACAAGAGCTGCGTATAAAACAGATTGCTTTCCTATATGCTTCGTGAATAGGTAAACTCCGATGAGAAAAACGGGTAGTGCCGTCATGGCAAAGCGCCAAGCAATTTTGACGAAAACCAATAGGGCTGTTATTGGCAAGAGCACAACTTCAGAAAGATGTTCGATGTCACTCATGCCGGAGAAGAGGTTATTTAAATCGATGGCGTCAATGAACCCATTTTCAAATGATCCATCACTAAAAAGGAAAATGTAATAGAAGGAGAAGAATAGATAACAGACGGTTGCGATTGCTGCTGCTAATGCGAACTTATTATTCTTAAGCAGGTATTTCGTCTTGGTGAGCATTATTAAAACCACCCCTTATGGCCGAGGACATACTGGACTTCAAAGTCGCTATCAGTTTTTGTGAGGTAGATGATTCCCTCGATGAAGGAAATCAGGTTCATGACTAAAGGCCCAATAATTAAAAGCGATCCGAGCAGCGTCCCTAGCAGCATTGCTATACCCTCGTTTTTATAGCCGAGATAGAACTTGTGGATGCCAAGGGCGCCAAGGCATATTGCAAGCAATCCGGCGACTATCTTACTTTTTGGGGACGTTGAATTTGCTGGGGAATTGTTGTTTGCGGTGTTGGAATAAAAGAGTCCCTGCTCGCCACGGGGTTCCTGCCCACCACGGGTGTTGGATGTCTCTAATCTACTTCCATCAAAGTGATGGTCGAGAATTCGACGCTTCTGTTCATCGAACTCTTCTTGGCTAATTGCCCCCATTTCCTGCAGCTCTTTGAGGGATTTTATTTGGTCGAGTATTTCCATCGCATTCCAATCGGTAGGAGCTGAATGGGCAAGAACCCCGTTTAATAAACCAAGAATATCCTAATTTGGGATATCCAGATACGGGATATAGCTTTGACGGCATGAACGTTGACGCTAACAAGGTGTGCGGTCGTTGCCTCGCTCGCATGAGAAAAGAATCTGGTTTGACCCAGGTCGATATTGCGCGCGCCCTTTGCGTGCCGCAATCGTTTGTGTCGAAGGTCGAAACAGGAGAACGGTCTCTTAAGCTATACGAACAATTTGATTATGCGCGTGCATTGGGTATCTCCGCTCTAGCCTTGTCTGAGCGCCTGCAATCAGAGATGGATATGGCGGGTCTCAAGGGATTCGAAAAGAAAAGCGGTAATTAAATATCAAAATCAACTTGATGCATTCACTCAGGTTGAGTTTCGCCGCGCGCATGGCCCGCATTCGTGCTCGAACGGGCGCAAGGGTGCTTAAGGTCGACTTAATCGCCCGCGCTTGTTGTGTGTGGCGGGCGCCGCCTCGGGCATAATGGAGCGCGAGAGGAGCACGCATGAACGAGCGCATACTGGTAGTTGATGACGAGAAGGCCATCGCCGACCTGGTTGGTATCTACCTTACAAAGGAGGGCTTTGACGTCCAGATCGCCTACAGCGGGGCCGATGCGGCCAAGGCAATCCTGGAGCAAGAGTTTGACCTGGCACTGCTCGATGTCATGCTGCCCGATATCGACGGCTTTGAGCTGCTGCGTACCATCCGTGCCAGCCATACCTATCCCGTAATTATGTTGACGGCACGCGATGCCCAGCAGGATAAGATCGAAGGCCTTTCGCTTGGCGCGGACGATTACGTGGTCAAGCCGTTCCGCCCGCTGGAGCTCATCGCGCGCGTTCATGCTCAGTTGCGCCGCTACACCAGCTACGGTAGCCGCGCGCAGGCGACCGAGTCGCCGACCCTCCAGCTCGACGGCCTCGAGATCAACCGTGACGCTCGCTCCGTGACGGTGGACGGTGCGCCGGTGCGCCTCACGCCCATCGAGTATTCCATCTTGCTGTATCTGGCCGAGCAACGCGGCAGCGTAGTGCCCGTGGAGGACCTGTTCCGCGCGGTGTGGAACGAGGACTTTATGCCCGGCTCCAACAATACGGTGATGGTGCACATTCGTCACCTGCGCGAAAAGATCGGTGACGACGCTCAGAAGCCGCGCTTTATCAAAAACGTTTGGGGCGTCGGCTATATCATCGAATAACGCCTTTGTTTGCGAGGACATGGACATGACAAAAGACGATAAGCAGGCGTTTGAGGTGCCCGATCGGCACTTTGGATATGTTAGGGCGGTCGTCGATAATCGCGCGCTTGCGACGGTGCTGCTCTTTTTGCTGAGTCTGCTGCTAATCGGCATTGGTAACATCGCCGGTATCTTGGCGGTGCTACTCATCGGCTTCTTGCTGATCGATCGCTTTGAAATCGTGCGTCGTTGCGTGGTGATCGGCGGTGCCGCGTGGGTCATGACGCTGGCGATCGGCGCCATGGCACTCGGTGGCATTGAGGGACCGGTGCTGGTCGATGCCGGCTTTGTATTCAACATGCTTGGCTTTGTCTTGGCGCTCGCCGTGTGCGTCCTGTTCTTTTGCGGCCGCGCTCTGTACTACCAGGGCTATGAGCAGGGTGAGCAGCATTCCGACCGCGTGCTTGCCGCCCGTATTCAGGACCGCCTGATCGATCATCCCGACGCGTGGGACAACATCGACGGCGACTTCCTGGAGGTCGAGGGTGTGCTCAACCGTGTGCGCGACCGCGAGCACAAAGTCCAGCAAGCCCTGCGTGACGAGTCACACCGCAAGGACGATTTGGTCACATACTTGGCGCATGACCTGCGCACGCCGCTTGCCAGCGTGGTGGGCTACCTCTCGCTGTTGCAGGAGGCGCCCGACCTGCCGGTTGAGCAGCGCGCACACTTTACGGGCGTGGCGCTCGACAAGGCGCACCGGCTCGACGCGCTTATTGAGGAGTTCTTTGATATCACGCGCTTTGACTTCCACGATATTGTGCTCACGCGCGGCTACGTTGACCTGGGATTGCTGCTGGCGCAGGTGGCCGATGAGTTCTATCCCATTCTCAACGAGCAGCACCAAGATGTCCAAGTTGATGTGCGTGAGGACCTGACGGTGCTCGTAGATGGCGACAAGATGGCTCGCGTGTTCAACAACATCATGAAAAACGCCATCGCCTATAGCTACGAAGGATCGACCATCACGATTGAGGCTGGGCGCCAAGATGACGGTGGCGTGCGAATTCGCTTTATCAATCAGGGTGATCCGATTCCGGCGGCTAAACTCAAGGTGATCTTTGAGAAGTTCTATCGCCTGGACGCGGCGCGTGCGACCGATCGCGGTGGCGCCGGCCTGGGCCTTGCCATTGCCAAGGAGATTGTCGCGGCACACAGCGGCACCATTGCGTGCGAATCGACGCCCGAGCACACGGTGTTTACCATTGCGCTGCCCGCTGCATAACCAGCGTGTCCTTACAAACACTTGACAATGCGCTCACGTGCGTATGAGCCGTGATTTCTACTATCGATACTGCTGAATTGATATCGATATGGAGGTATGCGGTATGACGGCTGCTGCGGCGATGGGGCCTACGGAGCTTGAGGAACTCATAGAGGCGCAGGCCGAGGCCGCGCACGAGCGCGAAGTTGGGGATGCGACTCGCCCCACGGCGCAGGACCTTGCCGCCTCGCCGACGCGCATCGATGTTGAGGGCCTTGACCTGTTTTACGGCGACCATCATGCGCTCAAGGACGTGAACATCAAAATTCGCGACAAGCAGATCACCTCGTTCATCGGGCCTTCGGGCTGCGGAAAGTCGACGCTGCTGCGCTGCTTTAACCGTATGAACGACGGTATCAAGGATTGCCGCATTGAAGGTAAGATTGCACTTGACGGCCAGAATATCCTGGGCGATTACGATATCTGCCGCTTGCGCCAGCGCGTGGGTATGGTGTTCCAACGCCCCAATCCGTTTCCCATGAGCATCTACGACAACGTCGCCTACGGTGCTCGCGGCATGGGGGTGCGCGACCGCGTCGTGCTCGACGAGCTGGTCGAAGACTCCCTGCGACGCGCCGCACTGTGGGACGAGGTCAAGGACAAGCTCAAGGAATCGGGCCTGGGTTTATCGGGCGGCCAGCAGCAGCGTCTGTGCATCGCCCGTGCGCTGGCCGTGCAGCCCGACATTCTGCTGATGGACGAGCCGACTTCGGCGCTCGACCCCGTATCGACGCTAGTGGTGGAGCAGCTGGCCTGCGAGCTCAAGGAGACCTGCACGCTGGTGGTCGTTACGCACAACATGCAGCAGGCTGCGCGCATCTCCGACTCGGTCGCGTTTTTCTTGCTGGGTGAGTTGGTAGAGCACGCGCCCACCGCTCAGCTCTTCAAAAATCCCACCGACCCGCGCACGGCGGATTATTTGACGGGACGTTTTGGCTGATACCATCTAGTGCAGGCACCTTTAGGGTTAAGATGCGGTCATGCCGGCCGCAAAGGGGTTCAACATGATCTATTACGTCGAGGACGATGACAACATCAGGGATTTGACGGTTTATGCGTTGCGCAAGCAGGGAATCGAGGCCGAGGGCTTTTCGTGCGACGGCGAGTTTAAGGCTGCCGTGGCGCGACGGGCGCCCGATGCCGTCCTGCTCGACATCATGTTGCCCGATACCGACGGTTTGGCAATTATGCGTCGCCTGCGCGCCGACCGCCTGACGGCGACGGTGCCCATCATGATGCTCACTGCCAAGGATACCGAGCTCGATAAGGTGATGGCGCTCGATGGCGGTGCCGACGATTATCTGACCAAGCCGTTTTCGCTCATGGAACTTGCCAGCCGTTGCCGTGCGCTGCTGCGCCGCGGCGGTATGGTCAAGCAGGCGAGCGATGTGCTCAGCGTGGGCGATATCGTGCTTTCGCCCAGCCATCGCGAGGCGACCGTTGCCGGCGAGCCGCTCAAACTCACCTTGCGCGAGTTCGATTTGCTTGAATATCTTATGCGCAAGCCCGGCGTGGTCTTTACCCGTGAGTCGCTGCTGCAGAGCGTGTGGGGCTGGGACTTCGACGGCGGTTCGCGTACCGTCGACGTGCACGTGCAGACGCTTCGCCAAAAACTGGGCGAGCGTGCCAGCGCCATCGAGACCGTGCGCGGCGTGGGTTATCGCCTGGCCGAGCCCTCTGCCGGTGATGGTGCCGAAGGCGACGACACCGCGGCCACCGCATCGGAGGAGTAACCCGTGGTCTTCGCCCCCCAGGGAAAACATACGCTGTCGCACCGCGTGTTTGCGACGATATTTGTCTGCGCTATGTCCGTCATTTTGGCGTTTACGGTGTTGGGCGCATTCTTTGTGCAAAACACCTTGGCAGATGCCACGAGTGCCAATCTTTCGCAGGAAACCGAGCTTATTGCCGCCGCCTTAAACGAGCAGAAGGAACCCATCGCATTCTTGCGAAGCCTCGATCGCGAGGACCTTCGTATCACGCTGATCAACAGGGATGGATCGGTCGCCTATGACAACGAGGCGTCTCCTTCCACGTTGCCCAACCATGGCGATCGCCCCGAGGTCATTGAGGCCCTTGAGAGCGGTTCGGGCTCCGCGGAGCGCTCGAGCACTACGCTCGACGAGATTATGCTATATCGCGCCGTCGCCCTTGATAACGGTCAGGTTGTTCGTTTGGCACAGGCCCAGCCTGGCGTCGCGGCGATTTTGCTTTCGCTGGTGGCGCCGATGCTGCTTATTGCAGCGGCGGGCGCGGTGCTCTCGTTTTTCCTTGCGCGCCGCGAATCCCGTGCCATCATTGCGCCACTGCAGGAGGTCGATTTGGACCACCCGCGCCGTAGCTATGAACATGCCTACACCGAGATGGTTCCCATGCTCGAGCGCATTGAGTCGCAGCGCCAGGAGCTTAAACGCCAGATGGCTGTGCTGGCCGATAATGACCGCATGCGTCGCGAGTTTACGGCCAATATCACTCATGAGCTCAAGACCCCGCTTACCGCGATTTCGGGCTACGCCGAGCTTATTGCAAGCGGCATGGTTGAAGGCGAGGACGACCTGTGCAACTTTGGCGGCCGCATCTACCGCGAGGCGGGACGCCTGGCAGCGCTCGTCAACGACATCCTCACGCTTTCCAACTTGGATGAGGCGGAGCGAGCATCCGAGGGCGAGGCGGTGCCTATTGGGTCCACGGAGCCCATCGAGCTATCTCGCGCCATTTTGACGGTGGAACAGCGTCTTGAGCAGGTTGCCCGGCAGTCGAATGTGACCATTGGGCACGAGACGAAGCCCGTGGTGATCGAAGGCGTATCGCGTCTGATCGACGAGCTGATCTATAACCTGGCAAGCAACGCCATTCGCTACAACCGATCTGGCGGTACGGTCATGCTGCGTTGTGGAACCCACGACGACGGGCGCCCGTATCTGTCGGTTGCCGATACGGGTATTGGCATTGCGCCCGAGGAGCAGGGTAAAGTGTTCGAACGTTTTTACCGCGTGGACAAGAGTCGTTCTAAGGCGCGTGGCGGAACCGGCCTGGGCTTGGCGATCGTCAAGCACGCCGCTCTGTACCATCACGCCGCGATTGACCTGTCGAGTGAACCGGGCGTGGGGACCACCGTTACGGTAACGTTTCCCGTGCAACAAGAGGGACCGTTCGCGTAGCGATATGGCAAAAACCGAGGATTAGACGATTTACCCGCGCCTACGCTGCCGCGTTAGTCGTTGCGCAACTTACACACGGACGCTGTATCTTATGTATAGAGTTCGGACATGGCAGAAAGATACGATATTATACGAGCAGTTTTGTCGATACGAACTAGGGAAATGAAAGGCAAACTGCATGACCCTTCTTGAACTGTTCCAGCTGCTTAAAAAGCACCTCAAGCTGGTCATTGCCCTTCCGGTGGTCTGCGCGATCGCCATGGGCGTCGTCTCCTTCACCATGATGGACAACACCTACACCGCCACGACGAGCATGTACATTCTCGCCAAGACCGATGGCGGCCAGACGAGCTACTACAACGATCTGTCTGCAAGCCAGATGCTCTCCAACGACATCGCCACGCTGCTCGATAGCGATAGCGTCAAGAGCGGTGCCGCCAAGGAGCTGGGCCTTTCCAGCCTGGCCGATTATAAGGTAAGCGTTACGAGCGAAACCACGACCCGTGTTATCTCGCTGTCTGTGACCGGTGCCAGCCCCGATGGCGCCGCCGCTGTCGCCAACGCCATGGCCAACTCGGTTTCTACCGTCGCCCAGGACGTTGACGCCGCCCAGGCCGTCAACGTCATCGACAAGGCAAAGGTTCCCGCCCAGCCCAGCGGCCCCAACCGCAAGCTCTACATTGCAGTTGCCGCCCTGGCCGGCCTGTTTGTCGCTGTCGCGATTGTTGTGCTGCTCGACATGCTCAACACGCGTGTCCGTTCTGTCGATGACGCCGTCGAACTGCTCGGCGTGCCCGTCATCGGCCGTTTCCCCGTTGTGAAGGGCGGTAAGTAATCCATGGCCCGTAAAAAGAAAACCGACGACACCCTTGCCTTTGACAATGCAGCCAAGACGCTGCTCGCCAACATTCGCTTTGCGAGTGTCGATACGCCCATCAAGTCCATTACGGTGACCTCCTCCATTCCCAACGAGGGTAAGTCCACCATCGCGCTCAACCTGGCCCAGGCCATCGCAACCAGCGGCAAGAGCGTTCTGCTCGTTGAATGCGACATGCGCCACCGTACGCTTGCCAACATGCTGGGCGTCCGTCATGCCGGCGGCTTGTACGCTGTGCTTTCCGATCAGATGTCGATCGATGAGGCCGTTATCGACACCGGCCAGCCCAACCTCTTCTTCCTCGACGCCGAGCCGCGCATTCCCAATCCGGCAGACATCATTGCCTCGCGCCGCTTTGCCAAGCTTGTCGCCGCGCTGGAGGAAAAGTACCAGTACGTCATCTTTGATACTCCGCCTGTGGGTACGTTTGTCGACGCTGCCGAAGTCGCTGCGATCACCGACGGCACCATCTATATCATCCGTCAGGACTTTGCCAAGCGCAATGAGATCCTCGCTGCCTTCGATCAGCTTAACAAGGCCGAGGTCAACGTGATCGGTACGGTCATGAACTGCTGCGAGACTTCGAGCCACGACTACTACTACTCGTATTATGGCGGGGATAAGGGGCAGAACGACGCTGCGGCTGGGGTCAATCCCGCTGTCGGCGGCGCGGCTGCAACGGGCACCCCTGCGAAGGCGAAACGCTTTAAGAAATAAGCAACGACGCAGATAAGAGGGCGATATGCGAGACATCCATTGCCATATCCTGCCCGGAGTTGATGACGGCGCGGCAAACCGCGAGCAAAGCTTGGCGATGCTCGAGGCGGCTCGCGCCGTCGGCGTAACGCACATGGTGTGCACGCCGCACTGCCGGGACCCATACTTTGACTACGCCAACATGTGGGAGGCCTATCGGTTGCTGTGTGCCCATGCGGGCGATATGCAGCTCCAGATGGGCTTTGAGGTCAACTACGCCAAGCTTATGGATTTGGGCATCGAATGGTCCGATCGCCTGCACTTTGATGGATCGAATGAGTTTTTGCTTGAGCTCTCGACACGTGCCGATTCGTATGACTTTGAGGAATACGAGAACACGATTTACGACTTGCAGTGCCGCGGTTACCAGGTGATTATTGCCCATCCCGAGCGTTATCGCGCCATTCAAAAGGACGTGGGCATTGCCGAGCGTCTGGTCGATATGGGTTGTAAGCTGCAGGCTTCGGCTGATTTTATTGCCGGCGGGCGCTTTGGTCGCGAGAAAAAGCCGGCGCAGCGCCTGTTTGACAAGGGCCTGTACAGCTTTATCGCAAGCGACGCCCACAATGTTCGTCACTACGATTACCTAGCAAAGGCGCGGGCCAAGTTTAGCGTGCGAGGCGCTCATTTTCGCTAAAATCTGTCCCTAACGTTTGCTTTGAACGGAGGGGCGACCATGGATATTCAAATCAAGGCGGGATGCTTTGAGGATGCAGCGCTGGTGCGCCGCGCCGTCTTTGTGGACGAACAGGGTTACGAAATCGAGTTCGACCAGATCGATGAGGCTTCTGACTGCATTCATGTGACGCTGTACGTGGATGGTCAACTCACCGGCTGCTCGCGCGTGTTTCCCGAGGAACTGGAGCGCGCGGCAGATGCAGAGGCTCCGGTTTCGCCGGCGTGCGATATGGACGAAGGCATCGCAGCGGGGGAGACCTATATTATGGGTCGCGTCGCCGTGCTGTCCGCCATGCGCCGTCGCGGTCTGGCAAGCAAGATTGTCGAAGCCAGCGAAGCTGCTGCGCGCGATGCCGGCGCCAAGCTCATAAAGTTGCATGCACGGGAGTACGTGCTGCCGCTCTACACCAAGGCCGGCTACACGCAGATTGCACCGGTGGACTACGAAGACGAAGGCCAGCCTCATGCCTGGATGGCCAAGCACATGGGCGACAGATAGGGACATTCCTTTTCTGCCGGCAGTTGGGGACACTCCTCGGCAATCGACGCACGGGTGTTCCAACATACAGTTTTTCGATTCCGTATGTATATATGCGCGCTAATAGGTTATAAAATCTAAGTCTGAACATAGCAGGTCTGCGATGCGGCTCGGGCAACCGGGCCGTTTTTGCGGGCAGGGGTAGCGCGAAAGGACTGCACATGCGTCAATTTAAGACCGAGAGCAAAAAACTGCTCGACCTCATGATCAACTCCATCTACACCAATAAGGAAATCTTCCTGCGCGAGCTTATCTCCAACGCGAGCGATGCCGTCGACAAGCTCAACTTTAAGAGCCTTCAGGATCCGAGTGTCAAGCTCGACCAGGGTGACCTGGCCATTCGTGTCTCCTTTGATAAAGATGCCCGTACCATCACTATTTCGGATAACGGTATCGGCATGACCGCCGAGGAGCTCGAGCGCAACCTGGGCACCATCGCCCATTCTGGCTCCGAGGAGTTTAAGACCGAGAACGCTGAGCAGCAGGGCTCCGATGTCGACATCATCGGTCAGTTTGGCGTGGGTTTCTACTCCGCCTTTATGGTTGCCAGCCACGTGAAGGTCGTCAGCCGCGCTTATGGCGAGGATACCGCCCACGTTTGGGAGTCCGACGGTCTTGAGGGCTACACCATCGAGGATGGCGAGCGTGCTGAGCACGGTACCGATGTCATCCTGACGCTGCGCGAGAACGAGAAGCTCGACGCCGACGGCGAGGCCGAGACCTACGATCGCTTCCTGACCGAGTGGGGCCTCAAGAGCCTGATTCAGCAGTACAGCAACTATGTGCGCTACCCGATTCAGATGATGGTGAGCAAGAGCCGCCAGAAGCCCAAGCCCGAGGACGCCGGCGACGACTACAAGCCCGAGTACGAGGACTATCAGGAGCTCGAGACCATCAACTCCATGACGCCGATCTGGAAAAAGCGCAGCTCTGACGTTGAGCAGAAGGATTACGACGAGTTCTACAAGTCCACGTTCCACGACTTTGATGATCCCGCGCGCACTATCAGCTTCCATGCCGAGGGCACGCTTGAGTACGATGCACTGCTGTTTGTGCCGGGTCGCGCCCCGTTCGATCTGTACAGCAAGGACTACGAGAAGGGCCTGGCGCTCTACAGCTCCAACGTGCTGATTATGGAGAAGTGCGACGACCTGCTGCCCGACTACTACAACTTTGTGCGCGGTGTCGTGGACTCTGCCGACGTGACGCTCAATATTTCGCGTGAGACGCTGCAGCAGAATCGTCAGCTCAAGGCCATTGCCAAGCGTGTCGAGAAGAAGATCACCGCCGATCTCGAGGACATGCGCGACAACGACCGCGAGGCATACGAGAAGTTCTTTGAGAACTTTGGTCGCGGTCTTAAGTACGGCATCTACTCGAGCTATGGCATGAAGGCCGATGAGCTCGCCGACCTGCTGCTGTTCTGGTCTGCCAAGGAGCAGAAGATGATCACCCTTGCCGAGTATGCCAAGGGCATGCCCGAGGGCCAGAAGGCAATCTACTATGCCGCCGGCGATTCGCGCGAGCGTCTGGCCAAGATGCCCGTCGTGAAGGGCGTGCTCGACCGCGGCTACGATGTACTGCTGCTGACGCAGGACGTGGATGAGTTCACCTTCCAGGCCATGCGTGAGTACGTGGCTGCCGATATGCCCAAGGTCTACGAGGATGACGCTGCTCGCGAGGCTGCCGAGAAGGCAGTTGCCGATGGTGCCGAGCCTGAGGTCGAGGATCGTCATCTGGAGCTTAAGAACGTCGCGACCGGCGATCTTGACTTGGCGACCGATGACGAGAAGAAGGAGGCCGAGGACGCCACCAAGGAGAACGAGGACCTCTTTAACGCCATGAAGGAGGCGCTCGGCGACAAGGTCGAGAAGGTTGCCGTCTCTGCGCGTCTGACTGACGCCCCCGCCTGCATCACCACCGAGGGTCCGCTTTCGCTCGAGATGGAGAAGGTGCTTCAGAAGGGTCCCGAGGGCGCGCCCGACGGTATGCCCAAGAGCCAGCGCGTGCTCGAGCTCAACGCTAAGCATCCTGTCTTCGCCAAGCTCGTCGCTGCCCAGAAGGCGGGCGACGCCGACAAGATTAAGCAGTACTCCGGCCTGCTCTACGACCAGGCCCTGCTCGTCGAGGGCATCCTCCCCGAGGACCCCGTAGCCTTCGCGGCAGCTGTTTGTAACTTGATGTAGTTCGGGGATACGGCACCGTAACTAGATTAGAACGAGAGTGGATAATTTCCCACTTTTGGCTCGAGCGCGGGCTTGAAGTGGGGGATTTTCCACTCTCGTTTGCTTTTGTACGGAGTAGTCATTGGGGACGTTCTTAAATGACTAGTCGTTGGGGACGTTCTTGTTTGACTAGTCGTTTAAGAACGTCCCCAACGACTAGTCGGATTGCTAATTTGTGTGGGTTGTGGTTTTGGGAGCTGCGGGAATTTAAGATACTGTACATCTGTACGCTAACTCATCTTCGTAGTATATTGCTACCCGCAAAACTCAGCACCATTGTGCCGCGAGGCGCTAAAGCGTCTACGTACAATGGTTGTCGATAGTACGATTCGATTCAACGACAGGATGGATGGTCCAAGCGTGAGTCTCGGCAGCAAACTATCCAACGCAAAGGTCTCCTTTGCGATATTTAAGCGCGACATTAAGCGACTGCTTATGAATCCCGTCGCCCTGGTGGTTACCCTGGGCGTGTGCGTCATTCCTTCGCTGTATGCCTGGTACAACATCGTTGCCAACTGGGATCCGTACGGAAATACCCAGGGCATTAAAATCGCCATTGCCAACAACGATCAGGGCACCCAGAACGACCTGGTGGGCGAGCTTAACGCGGGCGATAAGGTGGTCGACCAGCTCAAGGAGAACGACCAGCTTGGCTGGACCTTCGTCGACTCGGCGGCAGATGCCAAAGAGGGCGTCGAAAGTGGCGAATACTATGCTGCCATCGTGATTCCCAAGAACTTCTCCGACAATCTCGTCTCGATGCTCGACGGCAATTACCATCAGCCGAAGCTCACCTATTACGTCAATGAGAAGAAGAGCGCCATTGCGCCCAAGGTCACCGATACCGGTGCCAACACCATCGAGGAGCAGATCAACTCGGAGTTTGTCTCCACGGTGGGCGAGACTGTCGCTGGCATTGCCAAAGATGCTGGCATCGACCTTAAAGACAAGGCAACTCAGACCCAGGATTCGCTGGCGGGCTCGGTGTCCGAGGCGTCTGATACCCTGGGCGAAGTACGTGATTCCATCGGCGACATGAACACCGCCATCGACAAGACAAGTAACTCGATTGCTTCGGCCGATGCTGCGCTGGCGGGCCTGCAGGGGCAGGCGCCGTCGCTAACGCAGGCAATCGCTCAGGGCAATGACCTGCTGGGCGAAGCTCGCACCACGGCTGGCAAGTCCATCACCTCGCTCTCCAAGGCGCTTTCGGAGGGCAGCATCGTGCTGAGTAAGACATCGGCTTCTGCGAACGCCGCGATTGGCAAACTCACCGGTACGGTTACGTCCACGACCACTCGAATCGACAACTCGCTCGAATCCCTTCAGGCGACGATTGACCACAACAGCGCTGTCATCGAGCGCCTGCAGGTTCTCGCTAACGATACGTCGACGGGATCGGAGAACGCCGACGCGCTCATCGCATCGACCATCAATTCGCTTCGCGAGCAAAACCAGAAGCTGCAGAGTATCAAGGATGGCCTTTCTGCACAGTCGAGCGCCATGGCAAACGACGCTACGGCAATCTCAAGCGCGAGCAACGCACTCAACGCGGCAATTCAGACCGGTACGGCTAACCTCGGTCAGGCTCAGACCGATCTGGGGCAGAACGCGCTGCCGAAGGCTTCGAGCGCGCTTGACTCCTTTGCCGCCGTTTCGGGCGATTTGACCGGCATTGTATCGGGTATGACCCCAACGATAGCGAGCGCGCGCGGCACGCTGGCGCAGCTCGACGCCACGCTCAAGCAGGCAAAGACCACGCTGTCTCAAACCGATGCCTCCCTTGCCAAGGTTCAGGACAAGCTCGCGACCGCCGCCAATGACATTGCGGCGCTGCAGACCTCTGAGTCTATGGGCGAGTTAGCCGACCTCATGGACGTCGACGTCAATGACGTGGCAGATTTCATGGCATCTCCGGTTGAGCTGACGTCCAAGTCAATCTATCCGGTCAAGAGCTTTGGCTCGGGCATCGCGCCCTTCTACACCAATCTGGCGCTGTGGGTAGGCGGCTATGTGCTCATCGCTATCTACAAGCTCGAGGTCGACCGCGAGGGCATCGGTAGCTTTACGGCGCGTCAGGGCTACTTTGGCCGCTGGTTGCTGATGGTGATCCTGGGTGCGTTCCAGGCCATTATCGTTACGGTGGGCGACCTGGTCATTGGCGTTCAGTGCGTCAACCCGCTGCTGTTCGTGCTGGGCGGCATCGCTATCTCGTTCACCTACGTCAACATCATCTATGCGCTGTCCACCACGTTTAAGCATATCGGCAAGGCTATCGGTGTCATTCTCGTTATCGTGCAGATTCCGGGTTCGTCGGGCATGTATCCCATCGAGATGATGCCCGGCTTCTTCCAGTGGCTGCATCCGCTGCTGCCCTTTACCTACGGCATCAATCTGCTGCGCGAGACGGTCGGCGGCATGTACTCGTTCAACTACCTGTTCAACCTGTGCATCCTGGGCGTGTTCTTGATCGTGGCGCTCTTTATCGGTCTGCAGCTGCGCCCGTTGCTGCTCAACCTCAATCTGCTCTTTGATAAGCAGCTTTCCACGACGGGCCTCATGATCTGCGAGTCCAACGACCTGCCGCGCCAGCGCTATTCGCTGCGCACGGCCATGCGCGTCATGCTCGATTCGGATTCGTACCGTCGCGAGCTGCTCGATCATGCCGTGGCGTTTGAGCATCGCTACCCGTACTACATCAAGGGCGGTTTTGCTGCCGTGGTAGGCGTGCAGGTCCTGCTCTTTGTGCTCTCGACGGTGCTCGATATCGACAATAACGGCAAGATCATCCTGCTCGTTATCTGGATCATTTCGGTTATCGCCATCTGTGGCTGGCTCATCAACATCGAGTATATCCGTGCGAGCCTCAATACCCAGATGCGTATCTCGGCGCTTTCGGACGAGGACCTTCGCCGTGAGATGCGCGAGCACACGGCCGCCATCCCTGCTGCCCGTCGCATGTTTGGTCTCAACGCCAGCGAGCGGGGCACCAAGGACAGCGAACAGCCCACGAGCCGTCTGCCGCATATCGGTGTGCATCGTAAGGCTCAAGATGCCGACGACGTTGACAACGTAAGCGGAAACGACGGGGACACCACCCCGCTTGGCAAGCACTCTAAAGGAGGTGAGGCATAAATGAAAAACATCCTGCACCTGTTTAAGCGCGATGTCCAAAACGTGTCTCGCTCCGTGATCGGCTTGGTTGTTGTGATGGGCCTGATCATCGTGCCATGCCTGTACGCGTGGTTTAACATCGCCGGAAGCTGGGATCCCTACGGCAATACCGGCAACCTTAAGATTGCAGTGGTCAACACCGATGAGGGCTACGAGAGCGATCTGATTCCCGTCGAGGTCAACGTGGGCGAAAACGTAACCGCCACCCTGCGCGGCAACGAGAACTTCGATTGGGTCGTCCTCAACGACCGTGATAAGGCGATTGAGGGCGTTAAGTCGGGCGCGTACTACGCTGCCGTTGTTATCCCTAAAAGTTTTAGCGCAGACATGATGACGCTCTTCTCGACCGACGTGAAGCACGCCGATATCGAGTTCTATGAGAACCAGAAGGCCAACGCCATCGCACAGATCGTGACCGAGAAGGGCTCGAGCGCCGTCCAGAGCCAGGTCAACGAGACCTTTACCAAGACCATCACGTCCATCGGCCTTAAGACGGTGTCCAGCCTGCTCGATTACATGAGCACCGACCAAGTGAGCAACTTTATCGCCAATCTGTCCTCTACGCTGGGCGATTCGGTCGAGGACCTGCAGGACGTTCAGGCGAGCGCGACGTCGCTCGCGGGCATTTTGAGCTCTACGTCCGATTCGTTGACGTCGGCGAGCGGCATGCTCAAGCAGACGGGCACCGTTGATGAGTCGACGAAGCAGCTGATGGAGCACGCCAAGAGCGGCATCAATGATTCCAAGGAAGCGCTCAAGGCCGCCAGTGATGCCGTTGACGCGGCGATTGACGGAAGCGCGGGCTCGTTCGACAACGTGTTCGCCGAGCTTGCGAAGGCATTCGATGCCGCGAATCAGCATGTTGACCTTACGGTGTCTCAGCTCAACGAAGCCGCAGCGGCGCTCAATACGCGTGCTGACGATATCGATGCGATGGCCGATCGGCTCCGCAACCTTGCCGACCAGATGAGCGATGACAAGCTCAAAGACGGCCTCAAGTCCGCTGCGACGTCGCTGGGCAGAATTGCCGCGGAGTACCGTAACAATGCGAAGGACCTGACGGCGACCGCAAAGTCCCTTTCGGGCAGCATGGCGGAGGTCAACAATTCGCGTGCCGAGGTTGACCAGGCCATCGCCGATGCCAAGGCGGGTATCTCGGGTGCCAAGTCCGACTACGATTCTACGTTCTCGGTTAAGGCCAAGGAGCTCAAGAAGACCATTTCGGGCGTTCTGGATTCCCTGAACGGCATCTCGGGTGACTTGGATAGCGCCGTGAGCGGTCTGACCGACGCCTCTGGTTCGCTCGCGAAGGGTCTCTCCAAGGCTGCAAAGCTGGTCAACAAGGCTTCCGATCAGCTGGGCGAGGCGTCGGACAAGATCAGTGCCTTTAAGGACGAGCTTGATAGCGCTCTGATATCGGGTGACCTGGCCATGATTAAGACAATGATTGGCAGCGACCCCGATGCCCTCGCCGTGTCGCTTTCCGGCCCCGTTGCGCTCGATCGCAAGCCGGTCTACCCGATCCGCAACTACGGCTCGGCCATGGCGCCGTTCTATACGATTTTGTCGCTGTGGGTGGGCTCGATTGTTCTGGCGGCCATGATGAAGGTCTCGGTTGACGATGAGCTTATCAACGAGCTCATCCCCGTGCGCCTGCACGAGATCTACCTGGGTCGCTACCTGTTCTTTGGCGGCCTGGCTCTGCTGCAGGCAACGCTCGTGTGTGCGGGCGACATCCTGTTCTTTGGCATTCAGTGCGACGACCCGCTGCAGTTTGTGCTGGCGGGCTGGGTCGCGAGTCTCGTGTTCTCCAATATCGTCTACACGCTTACGGTATCGTTTGGAGATATCGGCAAGGCCCTCGCCGTCGTGCTGCTGGTCATGCAGGTCGGCGGTTCGGGCGGTACGTTCCCCATCGAGATGACCGGCCCCGTGTTCCAGGCGATCTACCCGTTCCTGCCGTTCACCCATGGCATCAACGCCATGCATGCTGCCATGGCCGGCGCCTACCATATGGAGTACTGGGTTGAGTTGGGCATTCTGGCGAGCTATCTGATTCCGTCGCTGGCCCTGGGCGTCGTCTTCCGTCGCCCGGTTATCAAAGCCAACGACTGGATCATCGAAAAGCTGGAGAGTACTAAATTGATCTAGTTACGCGGTTTTACCAAACCGCGTAACGGCTCGACGCTGCAAACGACCCTAAGCGGCAATCTGATGTTCAATTTCAAGGGCGCGACCAGAAGGTCAGCGCCCTTTCATTTCACGTCACCTTGCTCGCTTAGGGTCGTTTTCGCTGACATTGCCGGAGCATCGAGGTTTTTCTGTTCGATACTTTAGCGGGCTGGATTGCGATGCCGTGTTGGTTGTTGCTACAGTAGCGGGGCGTGCCGGGGGTCCGGCGCGCCCTGTTTTTATTTGACCATGAGGCGGCATGCAGCCATACGCGTGCGGACACCACGCCCAGATTGAGTGCGAGGATGTTCCATGGCCCAATACGCTGCCAACGAAATCGAAAACTTGCCCGATAGCCCTGTAGCCCGTGAAGACCTGGGCGCGGGCGGCACCTTCCGCGGCGCCGGCGCACGCTCTCCGCTGTTCTGGAAGGTTCTGCTCCTTTCGGTGGCGGTCATCTGGGGCTACTCCTTTACCACTATGAAGGACGCACTCGGCACCATTCCGGTGTTCGCGCTGCTCTATGTACGCTTTCTGCCCGCAGCGTTGGTCATGTTTGCCGTCTTTCACAAGCGCATCATTGCACATTTCAACGCTCGCAACCTGATCGTTGGCCTGAGTATGGGCGTGCTCATGTGGGCGGCCTATGCGTTGCAGACGGTCGGTCTGGCACATACTACGGCGGGCAAGAATGCTTTTTTGACGGGCACGTATTGCATCCTTGTGCCGTTCGCGAGCTATTTTCTGAGCGGCGAAAAACTCACCCGCTATAACCTGGGCGCGGCGCTGCTGTGCTTGGCGGGCATTGGCCTGGTGGCGCTCGATAGCGTTGAATTCAACATCGGTGACGTCATTACGCTGGCGGGTGCGGCCTTTTTCGCCATCCAGATGGCGGTGACTGCCAAGTACGGTCGCAAAATGGACATCAACGTCATCACGTTTTGGATGTTTGTGGGTAACGGCGTGCTGAGCCTGGCAACGTCGCTGCTATTCGAGACCCAAGCGCCTCTGTCCGTGTGGACGCCGAGCTTTATCAGCGCGATGGCGTTTCTCTCGGTGGGCTGCACATGCGCGGCTCTGCTCATCCAAAACGTCGGCCTGGCGCATGTCCCGGCCTCGACGGGCTCATTGCTCCTTTCGATGGAGTCCCCTTCGGGCGTGTTGTTTTCGGTGCTGCTGATGGGGGAGGCGCTCACCTCGCGTCTGCTCGCCGGCTTCGTGCTTATCTTCCTGTCGATTATCTTGAGCGAGACTCACTTCGATTTTTTGCGCAAAAAGCCGCGCCCGCAATTGTAAACAACTTGTTGCGCCGCCCTCCTGGGGCGGCGTTTTTTATGTAACGCCCTTACAGTTATGCCTTGCACTTTAGACTATCAAAGTGTTTACTGCACAAATAATACTGGAGGGCGTCTATGGCACCAGCTCTGTCCGATTTTCAACCGCAACCAGCGCCCAAGGCCACCCCGGCAGCGCAAGCCGCTATCGGTGACGGTCTTGTTGCCGAGGCTCAAGCTTTTGCAGACAAGCTTGCTGCGTGGCGCCACGACCTGCACCAGACGCCCGAGTTGGGTAATCGCCTTCCGCAAACCTCTGCGTATATCCAGGCACGTCTGACCGAGATGAGCATCCCGTTTGCCACGCTCGTCGACGGCTCCTGTGTTGTGGGCCTCATCGGTGCCGGTGCGGCCGTGGCGGCCCAGGGCAACGGTACGTGCACGGACGATCAGGCCGGTACGGTCGTTATGCTGCGTGGCGACATGGATGCCCTGCCCGTTACCGAGGAATCCGGCGAGCCCTTTGCATCCACCAACGGCTGCATGCACGCATGCGGACACGATATGCACGCGACGGCGCTGCTTGGTGCGGCTCGTATGCTCAAAGCACGCGAGGCAGAGCTTGTTGATGCCAACGCCACGGTTAAGTTGCTGTTCCAGCCGGGCGAGGAAACCTTTGAGGGAGCACGCGCTGCCATCGCCGATGGCCTTCTGCAGAACCCGCGTCCCCAGGCGGCTTTTGCCATGCATGTTAACAGCCAATCGCCGCTCGGCCTGGTGCTCTATGGGAGCCCGGCGCTTTCGGGCGTATACGGTTTCCGCATTACACTGCAGGGCAAGGGCGGCCATGGCTCGAGCCCCGAGATCTGCATCGACCCCATCACGGCTGGCGTCCATGTGCATCTGGCGCTTCAGGAGCTCATCTCCCGCGAGGTGCCGGCGGCCAAGGAGATCGCACTCACCGTGGGTAAGTTTGCCGGCGGACAGGCGGCAAACGTCATTCCCGACACCTGCGTGCTCGAAGGAACGTTGCGCGGCTTTGACGTCGAGCTCATGGCGCATCTTAAGACCCGCATCGCCGAGGTCGTCAATGGCGTAGCGGCAACGTATCGCACGCCGGCGACCATCGAGACGCTCTCGGATGTTCCGCCGCTCGTACTCGATGGCGATATGACCCAGGCATCGCTGGGCTATGTGGGTGCGACATTGCCCAAGGCAGCTTTCCTGCCGTTGTTCCACGCCATGGCGAGCGAGGACTTTGCGCTTATCTCGAGCGAGATCCCGAGCGCGTACTTTACCGTGGGCGCCGCTGTAACCGATACGGATGAGCATTTTGCCCAGCACCATCCCAAGGCGCGCTTTAACGACGTCGAGCTGCCGCTCGGTGCCGCGGCCTATACCGCCGTCGCTTTGGGCTATATCGCCGACCACCAGTAGCACCCAACCTTGCCTTTCAAGCCTGCGGGCATGGCCGTAAGGCCTATGCCCTTGTCTTTCAAGGCAATCTTGGGCACTACCGGCGCCCGGCGCCGGCTATTCGTTTGTTAAATAAGGAGCAGTATGTCCCAGCAACGTAAGCTCTTCCCCGGCCGGCTCGTGGTGGCCTCCGGCTTTGTGATCATGGCCACGTGCTACACGATTTTCGTCAACTGCATGAGCCTGTTCCAGCCGCTGATCGTTAGCGACCTGGGCATTTCCCTTGCGCAGTACAACATTTCCAATGCCATCTCCACCGTGGTGAGCGTTGTGGGTTCGCTTGTGATCGGCCATGTGGCCGATAAGGTGAGCGGCCGCGTTCTGGGCTCCTTCACCGTTATCGCCACCTCTGCCGTGCTTGTCGGCATGAGCTTTGTGGGCGAGCTTTGGCAGGTCTACGTGCTCTTTTCTGTTCGCTCCGTTCTGTCCGTGGCTGCCCTGGAAGCCGAATGGATGCTCGTACCATCATTCGGTTTCCAAGGCGGCCACGGGCCTACGAAATGATCCGTTTTCCTCCGTCCCCAACAGATCACGTAATCCGAAGGGGACGGAGGAAAACGGATCACAAAACGCGGCCGGGGGGGGGGGGGGGGGGGG
>WGSI01000028.1:0-26674 GCA_014871745.1 Collinsella sp.
GCCCCGGCGGCCTCGCTCGCCCCCTCGACCGCCACGGTCGCCGCCTCGGCCACCGCGGTAACCAATGCCGCCACGGCCGACTCTATCGCCACCGCGACCGCCACGGTCGTCACGGCCGCCGCGAGGACCGCGGTCCTCGTCCAGGCCCATGGCGACGAGCGGAGCGATAACCTTATCGAGAGCGGCCATCAGCTCGGTAGCCTCCTCGTAAGAAAGCTCGGGCAGGAGCTTCTCTTTCTTGTTGGCAAGCTCGACCAGGCCCTCAGCGGCATCCTCGGCGGCGAAGACGACGATCTTGCGCATATCGCCCTCGGCGTCGTCGATGCGGCCGACCAGATCGGCAGCCTCGGCCTCGGCCATCAGGCCATCGAGCTCACGGAGGCGCATGCCCAGCAGGTCGGACATTTCCTTCTGCTCCATCTTGGGCTTGAGGTCAAGAAGCTTGATGGCGCGCTCGATGTTCGCCATGCGCTCGGCCTTGGCCTCCTCCTCCTTGGAAATAGCAAAGCGACGGCTACGCAGCAGGCGGGCGGCCTTCTGCATCTTATCCATCAGCTCTTCGTCATCGTAATCAGCGGCGGCCTCGACAACCTCGGCCTCCTCCTCGGCGGAAACCTCGTCAGCAGCCTCAACCTCAGCAGCTTCGGTCTCCACGGTCTCGACTGCCTCGACCTCGGCAGCCATGGTCTCGTTCTCGGTCTCGTTCATGATCTCTTCGTTCTCGGACATGAGACTCCTTCTTGGCCCTCTCGGGCATCATCGCCCCATTCGCGGGGCCCGTCGCGCACTCTTTGCGCTTTAAACATTCATGCCTCTCGGCAAAACGTCCATTAGTTTATGGTGTCGCCATTCAATCTAGCTGCAGAATCTATGTGCACACATTAATGCGACATGTGCGACTCGCGACGAGCGTACACCAGCGACGTCGCGAACCCAACCACGGCAATTACAGCCGCCACACGCACGGCAGCTGCAAATCCAATCGCCTGGGCAACGTCCGTCGCAGCGCCAGCGACACCGGCAGTCGCCGCAGAACTCGAGAGCAGGCCGATAAACAGCGACGGGCCAAACGATGCGGCAATCATGTTCCACGTGTTGAGCAATGCCGTTCCGTGAGGATGCTCAGCGGCGGGCAGCGTCTCCAAGCCGGCCGTTTGCGAGGGGCTCAGCACCAAACCGACTCCGGCATACACCACAACGGTCAGCGCCACGACGACGCCGATGTTCATGCTTGCCGCCGTCATCGAGATGGCAGTCTGTCCCACGGCAATCAGGGCAAAGCCGACCGGCAGCAGCGGCCATGCGCCACGGGCGTCCATCACACGTCCGCCCACAATCGAGGTCACGGCGTTGCAGGCAATCGCCGGCAAAATGAGCAGGCCCGCAATAAGTGCGGTCATGCCGTATGCGCCCTCAAAATAGAGCGGCAACAAAACGCTCATCGAGAACGTCGTCATCATCGACACCACCACAAGCAGGCACGCAGGCCAAAAGCGAACGCTCGCCATGGGACGCACGTTAAGCACCGGATGTTCGAGCTTGAGCTGACGGGCGGCAAACAGGCCGAGCAGCACAATGGCGGCGAACAGCGCCACGATACCGGCAATCAGATTGGTCGAGAACTCGCCTACGGAATACACAAATGCCGTAATGCCGGCCGCGAGCAAAACAACCGACAGAATATCAAGCGTGGTGTTCGAACGCTCTCCGACATTCTGAACAAGCTTAACGCCCGCCGCTGCGACCGCAATACCGCCCACCAGCGGCACTACGAACACCGCCCTCCAGCCAAACAACGTGCACATAAGACCGCTGATCACGGGTCCAAACGCCGGCCCCAGCGTAATGCAGGCACCACCCAGGCTCAGATACAGACCGAGCTTCTCACGCGGGGCACAAGACAGCACCACGTTCATCATGAGCGGAAACAAGATGCCCGATCCTGCAGCCTGCAAAATACGGCTTGGCAGCAAAACGCTAAACGACGGAGCGACCAGGCACAGGACTTCGCCGGCGACCATGCATCCGCATGCGAAAAACAGCAGCTTGCGCGTCGAGAAACGACCGGACAGGAAGGCCATGATGGCCGTAAAGATCGACGTCACGATCATGTAGCCCGAAACGAGCCACTGCGCCGTGGTGGCACTCACCGAAAAGGCCGCCATAATGTCGTGCAACGCCACGTTAATGATGTTCTCGTTAAACGCGGCAACAAAGGCTGCGATATACATTACGGCGAGAAGCGCCGCAGTGGCCGATGGCGTTACTTGAACTTGTTGCTGAGATTTGCTCCCCATGCATTTCCTTCCTCTTGGAACGACAGTCGCATCGCCCCAGAGGAACAGTCCAGGGCGAAAAATGAGCCCTAGACTTACGCCAGACGCCGTACACGACGAGTCTGGCAACATGGTCCAACATCGAAAGATTGTAACGCGGACGCACAGCTTTCCTTCCGCGCTATTATTAAAAGTCCACGAAAGCATAAGACATGAGGAGCCCGCCATGATCAAGCCCATCATGAAATCCGAGTTCTTTTTGCGCCTTCCTTCCGAAGACGCGGGACCCGACGACGCCGCGACCGGGCAGGACCTCCTGGATACGCTCAACGAACATGAGCACGAGTGCGTGGGCCTCGCCGCCAACATGATCGGCGTGCGCAAACGCATCATCTGCGTAAAGGACGGCACCAGGGCGCTCCTGATGTACAACCCTCAAATTCTCGAGCAGGTCAATGCCTATCAGACGAGCGAAGGGTGCCTCTCGCTGATCGGCGAGCGTCCCTGTACCCGCTATCGCCGCATTAAGGTTGAGTATTTGGACGAGAACTTTGTCCGCCGCATCAAAAACTTCTCGGGCTACACCGCCGAGATCATCCAGCACGAAATCGACCACTGCAACGGAATCGTTATTTAGTTCCGCCGATTCAAGAAAGCTCCCCGCAGCCAAGCAACTGCAGGGAGCTTTCGATTGTATGGGGCCTCTATCCCTTAGCTCTGGCGGTAATGATCGAAGAAATCGGCGAGGTCTTCGAGCGACTCTTTGAGCACTTCCATGCGCGGCAGGTACACGATGCGGAAGTGATCGGGCTCGGCCCAGTTAAAGCCGCCGCCGCGCGTGATCAGAATCTTCTTCTCGTGCAGCAGGTCGAGGGCAAACTGCTCGTCATCGGTGATGTTGAACTTCTTAACATCCATCTTGGGGAAGATATAGAATGCCGCGCGCGGCTTGACCACCGAGATGCCATCGATCTTGTTGAGTGCCTCATACACAAAGTTGCGCTGCTCGTAGACACGACCGCCGGGACGGATGTAGTCATTGACCGACTGGTGTCCGCCGAGCGCCGTCTGAACGATCGACTGAGCCGGCACATTGGAGCACAGGCGCATGTTGGAGAGCATGTTGATGCCCATGATGAAGTCGCTCATGCAGCGCTGGTTGCCCGAAAGCACCATCCAGCCAATACGATAGCCCGCAATCATGTGCGACTTGGAAAGGCCGCTAAAGGTAACGCAGGGCAGATCGGGAGCGAGCGAGGCAATCGAGACGTGCTCGTAGCCGTCCATGCACAGACGGTCGTAGATCTCATCGGCAAAGATCATCAGCTGATGCCTGCGCGCAACCTCGACGATGCCCTCGAGCACCTCGCGCGGGTAGACCGAGCCCGTGGGGTTGTTGGGGTTGATGATGACGAGGGCCTTGGTCGCGCTCGTGATCTTGGACTCCATATCCTCCAGGTCGGGATACCAATCCGCCTGCTCATCGCATAGATAGTGCACGGGATGACCGCCGGCGAGGGTTGCGCACGCCGTCCAGAGCGGATAGTCGGGGCTGGGGATCAAAATCTCGTCGCCATTGTCGAGCAGAGCGTTCATCGAAAGCTGAATGAGTTCGGACACGCCGTTGCCCGTGTAGATATGCTCCATCTGAACATTGGGCAGGCCCTTGATCTGCGAATACTGCATGATCGCCTTGCGCGCAGAGAACAGGCCGCGCGAGTTGGAATAGCCTTCGCAGTCGGGCAGCTGCTGGCGCATGTCCTTGATAACCTCGTCGGGCGTGCGAAAACCGAAGGGCGCCGGGTTGCCGATATTGAGCTTGAGGATGCGCTCGCCCTCGTCCTCCATACGGGCAGCCTCGTCGACGACGGGACCGCGCACGTCATACAGGACGTTATCGAGCTTGGTGGATTTAGAAAAAGTACGCATGGTGGTGCTCCTTGGAATTTGAGCTGAGGGACTAGGTTCGGATTTGGCAACGTTATGGGACGAGGACGTCTCGACTTGATCGGCGTCACTGGCGAGCAGCCAGGAAACATCGACCTCCAAAATACGGGCGAGCAGCTCTGCCACATCGCGCCGCGGGATCGTCTTGCCGCTCACATATTGGCTCATCTGACTCTTGCCGAGTTTTTTGCCGAGCATCTCCGATGCGCGGATTACATCCGACTGGCGAACGTCGCGATCGGACATGGTCTGTCGCAGGCGATCGCTAAACGTCTCTTGGGCCATTAGAACCTCCTTGCTGGCAAAGTTCAATTTATAGAACACAAATTGAACCTGAGTTCAATTTAGGCAGCAGTATAGCGCGGCGCATTATCCGAAAGTTCAATTTCATAAGAAAATGTACCGAACCCCGAGAATTGTCCCAAAGTAGACAACAGGTACGCGCTTTTAGAGATATTCAAGGAAACGAGCCGCCGCAAGCGAAACGTCAGCGGTGCGGTATATGGCGTTGATCTGCCGATGAGGATGTCCCTCGAGCGGGCGCACGGCGACATCGAACTGGCAGCGGCGCAAGATGAGCGCCGGAAGAACGCTCACGCCCAGACCGTCCTCGACCATGGCCATAATCGCATAGTCATCCCAGGTCGACAGTTTTGAGCGCACTGCCAGGCCCGCGCGGCGAAACAGCGGCGTTATTTCGTCGTCGCTACCGCGTTCCAGCAGAATAAACTGCTCGTTGGCCAAATCGGCAAGGGAAACGACCTCCGCGATGGCAAGCGAAGAGTTCGCTGGCACCACGGCCATCAGCTCGTCTTGCACCAACGGCCGCGACGCCATGCCGGCACCGTGCGGCTCGCGCGGAATAAAGCCCAAGTCGCAGCGGCCTTCCGCCACCCATTGCTCAATCTCGGAGTAATCACCCATCAGCAGCTCGTAATCGACGTCCGGGTGATCGGCGCGAAAGTGCGCAATCACCGGCGGCAGCACGTGGGTCGCCACGCTCGAAAACGTACCGATGCAGATTTTGCCGCGCATGAGCCCACGCATCTCATCCACCCGTCGCTGCAGGCGAGTGAATTCCTCACAGAGCGCCTCAACCGCCGGCATAACTTGCCGCCCGTCGGCAGAAAGCACTACGCCCTCGCGGCTTCTATCAAGCACTTTAAAGCCCCAGTCGGCCTCAAGATCGGCCACCATACGGCTCACGCCCGACTGCGAATAGCTCAGCCGCTCGGCGGCGCGCGTAAAACTGCCGGCGCGCACGGTCTCGAGCAGGACCTGCATCTTTTGAACATTCGTTTCCACGGCACCCCTCCACATATGCATGAGCTTTTGTCATGTTATCTATGAATTATATTCGCTTTTCTTCTATAGCCAGTTCACCCATAGTGAACATGCTCGGATATAGAGGGGATTTCAGCGCATGAACAACGGACTGTTTGCGTACTTAGCAGCATTGCTATTGTTTGGCTCCAACGGCATCATCGCCGCTGCCATTGCGCTGCCGAGCTCCGATATCGTGCTACTGCGCACGTTTTTGGGCGCACTCTCGCTTGTCACCATCCTCGCCGTCACCCAACGCCATAAGCTGCAGGCGCCATCCCGCCCCCGCGAAGCCGCAGCCCTCCTCCTCTCGGGAGCCGCGCTGGGCGCCAGCTGGATTTTTCTGTTCCGCGCCTACCAGACGATTGGCGTCGGCGTATCCTCGCTGCTGTACTACTGCGGCCCCATCATCGTCATGGCGCTCTCCCCGCTCATCTTTGGCGAAAAGCTGACCGGTAGCAAAATCGCCGGCTTTATCGCCGTCGCCTGCGGTGCTTTTCTCATTGCGGCACAAGGTCTAGGCGGCAATATGCCCATTGCGGGTATCGCTTGCGGCATCGCCTCGGCATTTTGCTATGCGCTGATGGTCATCGCCAGCAAGGGTGCGCCACACATCGAAGGCCTCGAAAACTCCACGCTCCAGGTGAGCGCCGCCTTTTTGACCGCGCTGGTCCTTACGCTCCTCACGCAGGGTGCCCCCTCATTCCTGTCCGCCGGCGTCGCCGCCAGCATTGATTGGCGTGCCGTCGCCATGCTCGGCATTGTCAACACCGGTATCGGTTGCCTACTCTATTTTAGTGCTGTCGCCAAGCTGCCCGTCCAGACCGTCGCGGTCGTCGGCTACCTTGAGCCGCTTTCGGCCGTCGTGTTCTCCGTCGCCCTTTTGGGCGAGACCGTGACGCCCATCCGCCTCATGGGCGCCGCGCTGATCATCGGCGGCGCGATCTTTTGCGAAGTCGCCGGCAAACGCGCAAACACCAAGGCTGGCATCGCCCAGACAGCACGTGCTTAATAGCCCCTGCTCTGAAATACTACCTGCGTATATGAATAATCCCCAGATGAGGATTATTGTCTAAAACACCCCGATGTGCCAAACTGCTCTTATATGTATAAAGATGGCATAAAGGTCTACTGCTCTTTGCAGAGGCCAGATGTCCAAGGGAGTCCACGTGGCACAGAACAAGCTGGAGGCAAGCCTCCAAGACCAGCGTAGTCAAGGCGGGCATGGAGCCATTCCCCTCTCCGCTGGCATGCTGCTCGTAACGCTCGGCGTCGTCTACGGTGACATCGGCACGAGCCCCATGTACACCATGAAATCAATCGTCGCCAACAACGGCGGCATCGGCACCGTCAGCGAAGATATGATCCTTGGCGCGCTTTCGCTCGTCATCTGGACCATGACGCTCGTGACCACGGTCAAGTACGTGGTAATCGCCATGAAGGCCGATAACCACAACGAAGGCGGCATCTTCGCCCTGTTCAGTCTCGTGCGCAAGGTGGCACCGTGGCTGATTCTCCCCGTTATGATCGGCGGCGCGGCGCTGCTCGCCGACGGCATCCTCACCCCCGCGGTCACGGTCACCACAGCCATCGAGGGCCTGCGCACCATCGAGTGGGGCCACGCGCTATTGGGTGACGGGCAAACTAACGTCATCATTATTACCATCATCATTATCTGCGGCCTATTTGCCATGCAGCGCGCCGGTACCTCGTCGATCGGCAAGCTGTTCGGCCCGCTCATGACGCTGTGGTTCCTGTTCCTGGCAGGCGCTGGCCTGTTCAACATGCTCGGCAATTTGTCTATCCTGCGCGCGCTCAACCCCATCCGCGGCATCATGTTCCTGTTCTCGCCCATCAACCACTCGGGCATCATGGTGCTCGGCTTTGTCTTCCTGTCGACAACCGGTGCCGAGGCGCTCTACTCGGACATGGGTCATGTGGGCAAGGCTAACATCTATGCATCCTGGCCGTTTGTTAAGGCGGCCCTCATCCTCAACTATCTGGGTCAGGGCGCTTGGCTGCTCGCCAATAACTCCAACCCCCAGATGCTCGCGATGGATATCGTCAACCCGTTCTACATGATGCTTCCCGAGCCCCTGCGCCCCTTTGCCATCGTGCTTTCGGCCGTAGCGGCCATCATCGCCTCGCAGGCGCTCATTACCGGCTCGTTCTCGCTGGTATCCGAGGCAACGCGCCTCAACCTTATGCCGCACCTGCGCATCCACTACCCCAGCGACACCAAGGGCCAGCTCTATATTCCGCTCGTCAACAACATCATGTGGGTCGGCTGCATCTTCATCGTGCTGCTGTTCCAAAACTCCGAGCGCATGGAGAGCGCCTACGGCCTCGCCATTACCGTGACCATGCTCATGACCACGACGCTTTTGACGAGCTATATCGCCGGCATTCTCAAGCGCAAGCTGGGCGCCTGCGTCTTTGCCCTACTTTTTGGCGCCATTGAGCTGTGCTTCTTCGCCTCGTGCCTCACCATGTTCTTTGACGGCGGCTACGTCATGATCTTCTTGGCCTCGCTGCTGTTTGGCCTTATGTACGTGTGGCGCCGCGGCACCGCCATCGAGCGCACGCAGACGATCCTGCTGCCCGTCTCCAAGTACATTGACCAGCTCGACCGCCTGCGCAACGACGAGACCTACCCCGTGCTCGCCGACAATCTGGTGTTCCTTACCAACAGTCCCGACCCGCTCACGCTCGACCGCGACGTGCTCTATTCCATCTTGGATAAGCATCCCAAGCGCGCCAAGGCATACTGGTTCATCAACGTGCACGTTACCGACGAGCCCTATACGCACGAGTATTCCGTCGAGACCTTTGGCACGGACTTTTTGTTCCGCGTGCGCTTGGACCTGGGCTTTAAGGTCAACCAGCGCATCAATGCCTACCTGCGCCAGATTGTTGGCGACTTGATGGCATCGGGCGAGCTGCCGCCGCAGCATCACACCTACTCCATCTACGAGACGCGCGGCAACGTGGGCGACTTCCGTTTTTGCATGCTGCGCAAGATGCTTGCCCCCGAAACGGACATCAACCGCAACGACCACCGCGTCATGGCCATCAAGTACGCCGTCCGCCGCGCCTGCGGAAGCCCGGCACGCTGGTACGGTCTTGAGAACTCGGCCATCATCATCGAGTACGTGCCGCTGTTTGCCCGCATGCGCCCGGCCGTTAAGCTCGTGCGCACCCAGGTGCCGCTCGAGGTTCAGATCGAAGAGGCCGAGGAAATGGAAGTCGATATCTTCTCGGACGACCTGGTCAACGGCAACGAAGCCGGTAGGAACATGAACGTCGACCCCACCGAGTTACTCGAGAGCGTCGCCGATACGCCCGAACAGCAACTGCTCGACGGCCTCGAGAGCGAACAACTCAACGACGCCAACTTCTAGCGACGTCACAAATCAACGACAGCGGCCCTGCATCTCACGGGAGACGCAGGGCCGCCTTGCATTGCAGTAAAGCTAGCAGCTACGAACGACGCGGCTCGGGAACCACGAGTCTATCGGGGCTCGCGCCCTCGGCATCCATCAGGCTCACGTAGCGAATCGACGGATCCCCATATATCGCGTAGTAATAATTGCCCGTGCGCGCGCTAAAGCATCCGGTGTAGATAGTCTTCTCGAACTTGCCATCGCCCATCCTGGACGCCCCCTCAATCATCACCACGCCCTCGAGCGAGCGGAACATACGGACGACGTTTTCGGTCTCGCTCTCCTTTTGCGGGTAATTGGCATTGAGATACGCCGCCTTTACAAAACGGCTCGGCGAATAGCAGTCGCCGGGAATGCCGCGCATGCCGGCACCGGCTCCATAGGGCTTAAGCTCGGCGCCACGCCACGTCGCCGTCTGCGGAAAATCGCTTGTGGCGGTGATATAGGTGCGTAGGTTTTCCATGTGCCACGGGAAGGTCGGCTGGTTGGCAAGGGTGTCGACCGGATCGTCGTATACATGCAGGCCGTCAGCCATCATCTCGACCACGATGCTGCGCTGGCTGTCGCCGATAATCCAATGGAGCAGCGACACGCCCAGCCCCTCTCCGGCAGATTTGGCGACAATCACCGTGTCGCGCAGCGCGGCCTCGACCTCATCGACCGTCGAGAACGTCGCTGCCACCCACAGGGGAAACTCATAGGCCGCGATATTGGTCTTGCCGTCGACAGGGTCCTCGGCATACTCGGCATAACCCGGGAAATTGAGACCCGCCACGGCGAGGCCCGCATCGTTGCCGCAGTCGAAGAACATGGGATAGTTCTTGTAATCGATGCACATACCGATCACCGCGTGTGCCGCTGCCGCGTCGTCGATAAACGAATACGGAATGTGAAACCCGCGAGGCATCACGCGAACCTGTTGGCCATAGTCAAAGCTCCAGTCGAGGTTGCGGCCTAGATACATGTGGCCGGAATTATCGGTAAATCGAATGCTCGTACACATAGCGCCTCCCAGCTTTACGTTCTTGCCAAGGTTATTGTCACCAAACAAAGAGGCGCTAAACACAAAAGCCCGGACATGACAACAATGTCACGCCCGGACCAAAAACCACATATGAACGTAATAAAGTCACCCTAACAGGTCGGTCTAGGGTGCCACAGTGCCACAGATCGCCCCGAACGAGGAGCGCCGCGTACTAATGGTACGCAAGCGACGAGTGAGCGGCGAGGTGTGGTGCTGTGGTCACCCTAGACAAGCTTGCCTAGACAGTGGTCGATCATATGCTGGATCATTTGCGCCTCGAAGCCCACAAAGTCCTGCTTGCGCTCGCGCATCTTGCCGTCGACGATCACGTCATAAGCGACCTTGCACTTGATATAGCGCGTGGACTTGGTGACCTCCTCATGCGTCAGGCAGCTCTCCTCCATCTTGCTGGCGCCCAGGCCAAACACCAGACGGGGGTTGTAGAGCACGTGGGGCTCGCCGGCGTCGTCCAGGTAGACGCAGACCTTCTTGGTAACGCCAATCTGGTTAGCGGCAAGGCAGCCGGCATCGTCGAGCGACTTAATGGTATCGATCAGGTCCTGAGCAACCGACTCGTCCTCGACGGTCGCAACCTCGCAACGCTGGGACAGGATAGCCTCGTCGTGGCAAAGCTCTTTAATCATACGTTCCTCCATAGGGGTCGTTGTAACCGCTTAAGTATACGGTACCCACACATTTTCATGCGAAAAATACCGTCCGTCTGCTACAAAGCGCCGAACATCAACATGCGAGGAACAACAGCGTCGTAAAGGGGCTATAGTGAGAACGTTCGTGTCAATCGGCCTAAACTCGGGGCCGAACAAGGAAAGGGTATGCATGGACGAACTTTTTCACGTCAGTGAGCGCAAGTCCACAATCGGGACCGAACTTCGCGCTGGACTGACAACATTCCTGGCGATGGCCTACATCATCGCCGTCAACCCTGCGGTGCTCTCGGGCGCCGGCATCGATGCGGGAGCGCTCGCCTGCGCCACCTGCTTGGGCGCCGGCATCATGACCATCTGCATGGGCATCTTCGCAAACCGCCCGCTCGCCTGCGCGTCGGGTCTGGGCATCAACGCCATGATCGCGGGCATCGCCACCACCATGTGCGGCGGCGACTGGCACGTTGCCATGAGCGTTATCTTCCTCGAGGGTATCGTCATCTTGCTGCTCGTCCTGTGCGGCCTGCGCGAGGCCATTATGGACGCCATCCCCGTGGTCCTGCGCCACGCCATCTCGGTTGGCTTGGGCCTGTTCATCGCCATGATCGGCCTGTGCGACGCCGGCATCATCACCGCTGGCGCCGGTACGCTCGTCGGCCTGGGCGACATCGCCTCCCCCACCTTTATCGTCGGCATCATCTCCATCGTCGTGACGGTTGCCCTGGCTTCCCGCAACGTGCCGGGCTCGCTGCTCATCGGCATCATCATCGCCGTTATCGCCGGTATCCCGCTGGGCGTCACCCATGCGCCCGAGGGCCTCATCGCTCCGCTCGACTTCTCGACCTTTGGCGCCCCGTTTGCCAGCACCGCTGATGGCAACATGGCCATCGTGAAGGTTCTGACCGACCCGATGCTGCTCGTCGTTGCCTTCTCGCTGCTCATGAGCGACTTCTTCGACACCATGGGCACCGCGATGGCCGTCGCCAAGCAGGGCGAGTTCTTGACCGAGGACGGCAATGTCGAGGACATCCGCCCCATCCTGGTCGTCGACTCCGTGGCCGCTGCTGCCGGTGGCTTTATGGGCGTCTCCTCCATCACCACCTTCGTCGAGTCCACTTCTGGCGCCGCCGACGGTGGCCGCACGGGCCTCACCTCCGTCACCACCGGCGTGCTGTTCATTCTCGCCGCGTTCTTCTCCCCCATCGTCACCATCGTTTCCAGCGCCGCCACCTGCGGTGCTCTGGTCTACGTCGGCTACCTCATGATGAGCGAGGCCTCCGAGATCGACTGGTCCGACGTGTCGCAGGGTTTCCCGGCGTTCATGATTGTCGCCGGCGTGCCCTTCACCTACTCCATCTCTGCCGGCATTGGCCTAGGCTTTATCGCCTACGTGATCGTCGCGCTCTTTAAGGGCGAGGCCTCCAAGATCAAGCCGCTCATGTGGATCGCAGCTCTCGCTTTCCTCGTCTACTTCTTCGTAGCGTAACGGCATAGTCTGCTAAAACAGAACACCAAAGCGCGGAGTCGCATCGAGCGGCTCCGCGCTTTTCTTTTAAAGCCAGGCAACGCACAGACGCGCGATGTTTTGCTTCCCAAGTTTTGGACATTTTGCCCTCCAAACGGCACTACCGCCGGCAACATCCAGCAGATACGCTGAATCTAGTCGTATAGGCCCTATGAGAACGGGAGCAACCATGGCAGCCTTGTTCACGACCCCCAAACGCAATGACACTACCGCCGGAGCCCATGTTGCCGAACCCAACGTTCGCCGTCGCATAGGACTCGCGCACGGCAGCTGGCGCCGCGTGACGCGCCGCATCGTCGCGGGCGCCGTGTGCGCGCTCACGGTGAGCTCGCTGCTCATGCCGAGCGTCTCGCTCGCAGCGGAATGGGTCAAGGTCGGCGGCAACAAGTACAACACCGCGGCGAGCGACGAGGCCGGTACCTGGTCGTGGGACGGCGCCGACGACTTGAAGCTCAACAACTATAACGGCGGCGAGATCCAGGCCGCAGGCAAGCTCAACGTGAATTACTCGGGAACCAACATCGTCACTGCCGAATGGATCGAAAGCATCAACGTTTCTCATGGCACTAACGAGAATGCCGAGCTCAATATCCAAGGCGACGAGGGCGGCACGCTCAGCGTGACATCTACTGAGGACGCTATCCTCACCACGGGTAATATCAACATCGACGGAGCCGGATCCGTCAACGCCACGAGCACTGGGTTTGATGCCATCAATGCCGGAGGTGATCTCGCTATCAAAGGTTCGGGCAACGTCAACGCCACGGGTGCATCGGATGGCATCAGGGCAAACGGCAATATCACGATTGACGACAGCGGAGCCGTCACCGCCAGGGCTACCAAGGACAAGGGTATTGGAGCCGACAAGAACCTCACCATCAAGGGTGGCGGGACGGTCGAGGCAAGCTCAGCCGATGGTGAGGCCCTTTGGAGCGGCGGCAATATCAACATCTCGGACGGCAGCCAGGTCAAGGCAAGCTCCGAGAAAGACGCTGCCGTCGAGGCCAAGGGCAGCCTCGCAGCCACAAACGTCTCCCTCAACGTAAACGGTGTTGAATATGGCGTCTATGCCCACAAGGGCATCACCCTCGATCATGCAAACGTGACGGTCCGTGCAAGTAAAGGCAGATACGGTGGCGCCAACGCCCTCTTCACCTACCAGGACGACATCGTCGTCAAGAACGGCTCCACCGTGGACGCGTTTGCGGAAGGCGAGGTTTCGGCTGCATTCTCCACCAGAAACGATCGACCCAACGAGAAGGGCGGCCACATCTACATCAGCGACTCCGTTGTCAAGGCCATAGCCCGCTATGTCGAGAACGGCGACGGCCCCATCCCCTACAGCGAAAACCAAGATGGCGAGACGAGGCGCGAACCCCAAGGCGAGAACATCGGCATCATCGCCCAGACCAGCGAGGGCGTCACACCCGCAGTCATCTCGATCATCCGCAGCAAGGTAACGGCCGAAGGAGATACAGCGGCAATCTTTGCCCGTGCCATGAGCGCTGACGGCAAGACAATCGGCACCATCAAGATTGAGAACGCCGCCATCCAGACGCCCGAAGGCGGCAAGGTCATTGACTATCGCAAGCTCCGTGACGGCATCTACGAGGCAGGCCAAGCCATCGGCACGGGCGACGCCACGGTCGACTCCCTCTATATCAAAGCAGTCGCCAAAAGTACGACCATCGCACCTCCCGAGGTAGCCAAGCCGGAAGACCCCAAGCCCGACGAGACCAAGCCCGCAGAAAGCAAGCCCGCGGAGTCCAAGCAGAACCCCAAGCCTGAGGGCTCAAAGCCGACCAAGGCCGTTGCGGCTTCAACCACGAAAGCCAAGACTACCGGCGTGCTCGCGGCAACCGGCGACACCTCGGGTGCGGCCATCGTGGCAACCGTCCTTGCGGGAACAGCCGCTATCGCCGCAGGCACCATGGCGAGCCGTAAGCGTTCTTAGACGCCTCTGCGCACATGGCAGCTCCCGCGAAGGCCCCGAGCCCCAGCACCGTTTAACAACGCCACCGCCGAGCTCCCCTCCGGCGGTGGCGTTTTCCATATGCGTCCGCAGGGGATGCACGAGATTGTCTTTGGTCTAGCCCAACCGGCATACGTTGGCGTGCGACAATTGGGGCTGCCGATATCACAACACTGAGAGAGGCCCGTCATGGAAGCGCATCAAAAGCAGATAACCGTTTATTCGAATCATACGGAAAGCGCGCCTGTCATCTACCTTCCTGTGGTCGTGGGCGACGGCAGCGAGGTTTATAAGTGTTGCCGAGAGCTCGACTGTCCGCCATTCGTCCTCGTCACCATTGGCGGGCTCGATTGGAATCGCGAGCTGAGCCCCTGGGCATGCGACGGGACCGTACGCGATGCCGAGCCTTTCGGCGGCCAAGCTGCCGATTTTCTTGATGAGCTGCTGAATCAGATAATCCCCCAGGTCGAGTCGTCGATTCCTCAGCCGCCCACCTGGCGCGGCATTGCCGGCTACTCGCTCGCGGGCCTCTTCGCACTCTGGTCCCTCTGGCAAACCGACGCCTTTGACCGCGCCGCGAGCGCATCGGGGTCGCTATGGTTTCCCGACTTTGTCGACCGTGCCAGCACGGCCCCTTTTGCCGGCAGCCCGCAAGCCGTCTACCTGTCACTCGGCAAAAAGGAAACCAAGACGCCCAACCGCATGATGCGGCATGTACTCGACGACACACGCGCGATGGAAGCGTTGCTCGTCGAGCGCGGCATTCCAACAACGCTGGAGCTCAACCCCGGCAATCACTTTGCCCAAACCGACTTACGCATGGCCCGCGGCATCCACTGGATACTGACACATTAAAAATGGTGCCCACACGCATATACGCATGGGCACCATATCTTGTTTTAGCTGAACGCAGCTGCTACTCAGCAGCCTCCTCAAGCTCGGAGACATCAAACTCAAAGTCGTTACCCGGCAGGATGGCGTTGAGCACAATGCCCACCAGTGAGCCCACGGCAATGCCGGACAGCGAAATGGTCACGCCGCCCAGCTCCAACACGATGGCGCCGGCGGTGCTGTACGCGATGCCGAGCGAAAGCACGAGCACCAGCGCGGCAACCAGCACGTTGCGGTTGTTCTGGAAATCGACCTGGTTCTCGATGAGGTTGCGGACGCCCACAGCGCTGATCATGCCGTAGAGCACGAGCGACACACCGCCGATCACACACGCCGGCATGGCCGCAATGACAGCCGCGAACTTGGGGCAGAACGAAAGCACGATGGCGCAACACGCGGCAATTCGAATTACGCGCGGGTCGAACACGCGCGTCAGGGCGAGCACGCCGGTGTTCTCACCATACGTAGTGTTGGCCGGAGCGCCAAAGAGCGAAGCCAGAATCGTGGCAAGGCCGTCGCCGAGCAGCGTGCGATGCAGACCGGGATCGGCAATGTAGTTGCACTCGCAAGTCGAACCGATAGCAGAGATATCGCCGATATGCTCGATCATGGTCGCGAAGGCCAGCGGCATGATGGTGATGATGGCCGTCGTGGCAAGACCGCTATCGAACTGCGGCCCAAAGAGTGCAAACACGGTGTTGTCCCACACGATGGGCAGACCGACCCACGGAGCGGCGGCAACGCCCGAGAAATCAACCCCGCCGAGCGCAGCCGCAACGGCATAGCTCACCACAACGCCCAGCAAAATCGGCACGATCTTGACCATGCCACGGCCCCAGATGTTGCAGATGACGATAACGGCAACGCCAATGACAGCCACAAGCCAGTTGGTCTGGCAGTTAGCAATAGCGGAACTTGCCAGGATCAAGCCGATGGAAATGACGATGGGGCCAGTCACCACCGGCGGAAAGAAACGCATGACACGCTTGGCGCCAAACGCGCGGAACAGGGCCGCCAGCACCGGATAGAGCAGACCGGCACAAGCTACGCCCAGGCAGGCGTAGGGCAAAAGCTCGGTCTCGCCGTTGGGCGCGATTGCGGCATAACCGGCAATAAAGGCAAACGATGAGCCCAAAAATGCCGGCACCTTACCGCGCGACAGGAAGTGGAACAGCAGCGTGCCCAAGCCGGCAAACAAAAGCGTTGCCGATACCGAGAGGCCGGTGAGCACGGGCACCAGTACCGTGGCGCCAAACATGGCAAACAGGTGCTGCAGGCCGAGCAGGAACATGCGCGGGCGGCCAAGCGACGATGCATCGTAGATGGCATCGGTGACGGCGGGCGTCGAAGACTGGGACATGGATGTCCTTTCGAATGGAAGGGCGATCGGGCATATCGGATAACCTGCCCGAACGATACAATCCGAACCATTGTACGCGATACGCCATGCCTCGCACGCGCCGTCACCTGCGAACGTTACCGCTATTTCCAAACGCGCTCGGCAACGCGCTTGACCAGCGCGATCTTTGCCCATTGCTCGTCCTCGGTCAGCTTGTTGCCAATCTCGCAGCTGGCAAAGCCGCACTGAGGCGACAGATACAGGTTCTCGAGCGGCACGTACTTTGCGGCCTCACGGATGCGCTCGACGATAACATCCTCGTTCTCGAGCTCTGCCGCCTTGGTGGTTACCAAGCCCAGCACGACCTTCTTGCCCGGGGCAACGTACTTGAGCGGCTCAAAACCGCCGGCGCGCGGCGTATCGAACTCCAGGTAAAATGCATCGACATCCTCGTTTGCGAACAGGTACGGCGCGATGGGGTCATAGCCGCCCTCGAAGGCATAGGTGGAGTGGTAGTTGCCGCGGCACACATGCGTGTTGATGACCAGATCGTCGGGCTTGTCCGCGATGGCGGCATTGTTGAGCGCCACGCCCAGCTCGCTTACCTTTTGCAGGTCGACCGGGCTCATGCCGGTTTTGGCGACAAAATCGGTGTCGCAGTAGATGCCCCAGGTGCAGTCATCAAACTGGATGTTGCGGCAGCCTGCTGCGTACAGGTCGGCGATCACCGTGCGATAAGCGGCTGCGATGGCGTCGGCAAGTTCCTCATCGGTCTTATAGACAGCGCGCAGGCTCTCCTGCTGGCCGTCGCAGCGGTCGAGCGTGACTTCGGAGAACGTCTGGATCGGCGCCGGGATGGTCTGGCGTGCAACGTGGCCCTCGCCCTCGAGCGCTTTGACAAACTTAAAGTGCTCGACAAAGGGGTGGTTCTCGCCGCTGATGGGGCCGGTCACCACGGCGGTATCGGCCGTCGTCTCCTCATCATGGAACATATAACCCGTACGCGAGGTACGGCGCTCAATGCCATTGAGGCCCCACATAAAATCGAGGTGCCAGTAGCTGCGGCGGAACTCGCCATCGGTGATGACCTGTAGGCCGGCGGCCTTTTGCTTAGCCACCAAGTCGCGAATGGCCTCATCCTCGACGGCCTTAAGGCCGTCGTCATCGAGCGTACCCGCGACGTAGGCGGCACGGGCGTCCTTCACGGCCTGCGGACGAAGAAAGCTGCCGACGATATCGGCGCGAAACGGCGCGTTCGGTTGAATCGAAGTGCTCATAGATATCTCCCTTTGCATTGGTTGCTTTACCGAGACAGAGTATGAGCGCTTATATGGCCATCGTAAAATATACGTTTATAACAGTTTGATATAGATGCTTCCTATATCAGTCTGGACTGCCATAAAGAGACTTGAACCGTGCGGAGCACAGCAGCCTAGATATGCTGACGAATCGCGTCGATATAGGCTTGGCCGTAGCGCGTGAGCGTCGTGTTCTTGCGCGTAATGATGCCGATCTCCATGTACTCGTCCACATCGAGCGGAATCGAGATAATACCGGGGCCGTTAAGTTCATGGCTGATCACGCCCGAACACACCGTATAGCCGTTAAGGCCCATAGCCAGGTTGAACAGCGTCGCACGGTCGCGTACGCGGATATTCTTGCGGCGCTCAAACGTCGAGGTCAGTTCCTCGGAATAGTAGAACGAGTTGTAGCTGCCCTGCTCATAGGACAGGAACGGGTAGTCTTCCAAGTCCTCGAGCGTCACGCTGGAACGGCCAGCCAGCGGATGGTCTGCACACACAAAAACGTGCGGCGCGGCGCAGAAGAGCCCCTCGAATACGAGCTCGTTGGCGGCGAGCATGCGCTCGATGACCTCGCGATTGTGCTCCGACAGATACAGGATGCCCAGCTCGCTTTTCATATGCGCGACGTCCTCGATAATCTCGTGAGTCTGCTCCTCGCGCAGGGTAAAGTCGTAGCGCGCTGCATCGAACTCACGGATCACATCGACAAACGCATTAACGGCAAAGGAATAATGCTGGCAGCTCACACTAAAGTGCGGCACCTGCTCGGACGCGCCCTTATACTTGCCTTCGAGCAGATCGGCCTGGTCGAGCACCTGTCGAGCGTAGCCCAAGAAGGTCTCGCCCTCCTCGGACACAATGACACCCTTGTTGGTGCGCTCAAAGATGTGCACACCCATCTCGTTTTCGAGATCGCGGATCGACGCGGTAATCGAAGGCTGCGACACAAAGAGTCGGCGCGAGGCCTCGGTGATGCTGCCGCATTCGGCAACTTTGACGACATATCTGAGCTGCTGGAGCTTCATGGCTGTCTCCTTAGCTGTTCGCGAGATTCGCGTCGGCCGCACCCTCCTGGCGCATAAACGGCGGCATCTCCCCCGTCGCGGCGCAGGCGGCAATCTGATGCAGGGCCCCGGCGACCGCATCATCTGCCGCAGCGCCAATATGCCAGCGCGCGGCAGCCGTGACGGCCTCGTTGGCATTGGCGACTGCAACGGAGTTGGGAACGGCATCGATCATGGGCAGATCGTTATCGGAATCGCCGAATACGGCCACCTCGTCGGGCGTCAGGCCCAAAGCGCGCGCCAACTCCAGCGCAGCGCAACCCTTGTCCCAACCAGCCGGAAGGATGTCGAACAGGCGCACTCGGTTGTTGGGAAACACGAGCGAGAGTTCCGGCACCTCAGCGGCAACGCGCTCGCGTAGCTCCGCTAGCTCCTCACGCGAACGGGCACTCCAAATATTCGCCTTGAACACCGGCGCGTCATCGACGACGGGACGGCACGGGGCCTCTTCGCCTTTGAGCCACGCGTTGCCGCCCGACTCCATGGCGCGACGAACGCGCTCGGGGTCGCTCGTCACACAATAGGCATCGTTGCCCCAAAAGTCATCGCCCAGGCTATAGACCTTCAGATAGGTATCGTCGGTCTCTTGCTCCAGATAGTCGGCAAGACGCATGAGGGCACCGTTGTCGCTCGCACGGGAGGCAACAACCTCGCCGTCAACAAACATCACCTGGCCGTTACAGAACGCGCCAGTCGAAAAACACTCGGAACGATTTTTGAACATCCAGCCCATCGCGGACGGCTGACGACCCGAAACCGGGCCAAAGTGCAGGCCCGCCGCCTGCATGGCATGAATGCCCTCGATGGCGTAGTCGCTGGCTCCGTCATGCCCGGCTGGAATCAGCGTATCGTCCATATCGGTCAGCACAAGTTTAATCATAAGGCCCCCATTCGTATCGGTCCTACCTATTGTAACGACCTGCCAAAATAAACCTGTCCCTTTTTGGCAGGTGCGTTAGTATAGGGAACAACAGATTCGATGCGGGAGTGCCGGCGGTGCAAGCCACAAGGCTGAGAGGGCATAGGGCCCAATCCTTTGAACCTGTCAGTTAATGCTGGCGTAGGGAGCATGCCGCCTTTACAGGGGCGCTGTCTATGCACAGCGCCCCTTTTCTATGCCAAGGAGGCATGTGCAGTGATTGATTCGGAACAGCTTAAGCAACATATGGTCAAGGCCGTGGAGGAGATTCGCGCCACCAATCCGATGGCCGGCTCCATCACCAACACGGTGACGATCGACTTTGTCGCCAATGCGCAGCTCGCCGTGGGCGGTTCGGCCGCCATGGTCTATCTGCCCGACGAGGGCGAGGCGCTCGTTGCCGGCGGCGGCGCCATCTATCTCAACATGGGCACGCTCTTCCCCATCTACGAGCAAACGATTCCCCGCGCGGCCAAGGCGGCACACGACGCCGGCAAGCCCTGGGTGCTCGATCCGGTAGGCCTGGGCATCGGTAGCCTGCGCACCCAGTTGGTAAACGAGCTCAAGCAGTACAAGCCCGCCATCGTGCGCGGCAACGCCTCCGAGATCATCGCGCTCGCCGGCCTGTGGGGTCTTGAGGGCGAGGCGGCCGATCTGAGCCGCGTACGCGGTGTCGATACCACCGACACGGTCGACGCCGCCCGCGATGCCGCCGTGGCGCTCGCCCGCTACACCGGCGGCGCCGTAGTGGTCTCGGGCGAAGTCGACCTGATCACCGACGGCACGACCGTGGCCAAGTCCCACGGCGGCAGCCCGCTCATGTCCAAGATCACCGGCTGCGGCTGCTCGCAGGGCGGCGTGCTGGCCGTGTACGCCTGTGCCACCGACCCGTTTACGGCAGCCGTCTGCGGCACCGCCGTCTACAACGTGGCCGGCACGCGTGCCGCCGCCGTCGCCGATGCCCCGGCAAGCTTTAAGGTCGCCTTTATCGACGAGCTCTACCGCGCGACCGCCCAGGACATTGCCGATAACCGACTCGAGCTCGAGGAGGCATAGGCCATGTCCGAGCCCGCAACCACTGCTGGCATGAACACGCTCGTCGCCGTGGCCATCGCCCCGTGCGGCACCGGCGATGAGCTGTCCGCCGAGGTCGCCGAGGTCGTGCGCGTCATTCGCGAGAGTGGCCTGCCCAACCGTACCACCTCGATGTTCACCGAGATCGAGGGCGACTGGGACGAGGTCATGCAGGTCGTGCGCGACGCAACCTTTGTGTTGGCGAGCAAGGGCATCCGCACCGAAGTCGTGCTCAAAGCCGATATTCGGCCCGGATTTACCGACACCATGACCGGCAAACTCGAGCGCATGGAAGCACAGATCAAGAAGCAGGAGGAAGCACGATGAGCATCCGCGACAACCTTGATATCTCGGCCTATCTGGTACTCGGCCCCGAAAACACGCTCGGGCGCCCCGTGGGCGATGTGGTGGCCCAGGCGCTCGACGCCGGCTTTACCTGCATCCAGGTGCGCTCCAAGGTGGCAAGCGCCCGCGAGATCATCGCACTGACCGGCGACGCCGCGCAGGCAATCGCACAGGCCGGCAAGACCGGCCAGGTCGCCCTGTTGATCGACGACCGTCTGGACTGCGTACTCGCCGCGCGCGAGCAGGGTATTGCTGTCGATGGCGTGCATGTAGGCCAGAGCGATATTCCCGTCGAGGTCTGCCGCAAACTTTTGGGCCCCGATGCCATCGTGGGCCTTTCGGCCCGCTGCGAGGAGATGCTCGAGTACGTCAAGACCGCCGACATGAGTCTGGTCGACTACCTGGGCATCGGCCCGCTCCACGAGACCGAGACCAAGCGCGATTGCGGACGCGCGGCCGACGGCTCCATCATCACCAAAAGCTTTGAGGACCTGGCCGCACTCCACGCGGCAAGCCCCGTGCCCATCGTGGTAGGCGGCGGCGTTAAGACGGCCGACCTGCCGCAGCTCAAGGCCACCGGCGTCGACGGCTTCTTTGTGGTGAGCGCCGTCTGCAGTGCCGACGACCCCCACGCCGCCGCCAAGGAGCTCGTCGACACCTGGCAGCAGGCATAGGTATAGGCCGAGCAGCTGATTCGCAGCCTCATGTCTTCAACAATGGAAAGCGCATCCCGGTTCGAACGTCCATTCCGGGATGCGCTTTCCGCATGCGACCCTTACCCCGCCAGATACGCTTCCAACGCCGGCAAGGTTGCCTCCGCATCGCGGCGGCCGATCTGATAGATGCGTTCGAGTTCATCGGGCTCGCGGCACAGCGACGGCACTTTCACCGATTCGCTCGGCCGCACCACAAAGATTTCGCCGGCAGCCTCACGACGTGCCAAGTCATCGAGCGTGGCATTGTAGACCTCATGCCGATGCTCAAGCGCTGCGACAAACTCCGGATAGCGACGGAACGCGCGACGCAGCATGGGCATCACGCTGTTGGGCTGCTTCACAAAGCCCGCCGGCTGCGTGAGCACCACGATATTGCGGTCATACCCCTGCGCAAACAGCCATGCACTGGGAATAGAATCAGCCACGCCACCATCCAGATACTTATGCCCGTCAATAGCAACGGGACGCGTCGCCACGGGAATCGCCGACGATGCCCGGATCCACTCGATATCCCGCTCGTCGCCATAGGGCAGGTCATGGTAGACGGCCTTGCCCGTCTCGATATCGGTGCACACGCACGTAAATCGCATGGGGCAGGCGCGATACGCCTCCAAGTCAATGGGATCGCGCTCGATAGGCACCTCGTGATAGGCAAAATCGGCATTGAACATATCGCCGGTCCGCAGCCAGCTTGCTACACCCGCATAGCGCTTATCGGCACAATAAGCCTTGTTATAGCGAATGGCACGGCCGATCTGGCGCGATTTAAAATTGTAGCCAAACGCCGCGCCCGCCGAGACACCCACCATATGGTCGCAGGTCAAACCGTGCTCCATCCAAACGTCGAGCACGCCCGCCGTATACATACCGCGGTAGCCGCCTCCCTCGAGTGCCAGCCCCACCGTGCGCGTCATAGTTGGCTGTGCCATGCGACCATCTCCGTCCCCGCAAATTTAAACGGAACAAGTATACCCATCAACATATACCGCCCCAGTCGCATTTTTATCGAACATCGCATCATCGCGCTGCCGTTTGTCGAATAATAGCCACCCACAGCATGTGCACCCCTATATAATTTTGCACTGTTGTTTATACTACTCAGCAGTTATCAACAGCGAACATTAGCCGGCAAAGTAACCCAACAACGCAGCAAGGCGGGGGCCTGGATACACGCAAAACGCTGAGCAACGATGCGTGTACACAACGGGCTCGCCCGACGCAATCCGCTCCGACTTCAGAAAGCCGCTTAGAACATGGATACTGTCAGCAATTACACCGAAACGCTCGAAAAGACCGTCCGTGACCTTCTCGAGCGTCAGGAGGATCTGATCAGGACCGCCTTTACCGACCAGCTTACCGGGCTTGGCAACCGTGGCGGCTTTGCCCGTTCCCTCGAGGAGCTCTGGGAGCAGGACACCCCCGTTACCATGGCGTTCATCGATATCGACAATCTCAAGCACTGCAACGACGTCTTTGGGCATGACGAGGGCAACCGCTATATCTTGCAGGTAAGCCTCTATCTCAAACTGTATATGAAAGTGGACGAGGCGGCATTTCGTCTGGGAGGCGACGAGTTTGCCATCCTGTCTACGATTGCAACCGAGGACGACCTTGCCGAACGTCTGGAACACTGCCGAACGATCCTGCTCAAAAACAACGATTCCGAGATGCCTCACTCGTTTAGCTACGGAGTATCACACGCCGACCCCGCCCTGGGTGAAGCCTCCAATCGTATGACGCTCGATGCCGACCATCGCATGTACGACTACAAGCTACGTCATGCCGTGCACCTCGATCGACGCAATATTACGCAAGTCCACGCCGATGACTTTGAAATAAGCGATCGCATTTTCGACGCCTTTTCGATGCTCAACGAAGGTCGTTATTTCTTTATCGAGAACTTGGACAAGGACCGCACCCTTTGGTCGCAAGGTGCCTTGCGCGATCTCGGTCTTCCTTCGGAGCACATAGACAGCTGCCGCGATTTCTGGAAGACACGCGTCCATCCCGATGACCTCGAGGCCTACGCCAACGACATCAACCAGATCTTTAACGGCTCCAAACACCGCCGCGTCATGCAGCACCGCATGCGCAATGCCGCGGGTGACTACGTTCTCTGCCGTGCTCGCGGGTTTCGCATCGACGGCGACGGAAATGTCCCCTCGCTCTATGTCGGCGAACTCGTCAACCACTCGCTTGCCGAAACCGTCGACGCCGCCACAGGCCTCGGAACGCAGCGCATGCTGGTCAACGCTATCGATGCCTGCCGTCGCGACCGCTGCGAGACGGGGCTTATAGCGGTGCGCATTCGTGGCACGGCGAATCTCAACGAGCTCTACGGGGCCGAGGCTGTCGACAACATGCTTGCCGAATACGCAGGCCGCATGCTGTCGATCACCCGCGGCAGAAGCCGGGTCTTCCGTTCACGAAGCGTCCAGTTCGTCGTGCTCAGCAACGATTTGGACCATGAGGCATTCGAGCAACTGACCCGCCACCTTAAAGAGGCTGTTTTCGCTCCTGTTCAAATCGCGGGCGACACCATTACTCCCGTCTGCCTTGTCGTCCCGGCCTTTTACGAGCAGTTAACCCATCAAGCGACCGCCGTTTTAGGCGAACTCGACCGTCGCCTTCGCACGGCCGGCGGGCTTGTTCCCAACGACAGCCTCCCCATACCCGAGGCGGAGCGCAAAAGCGCCATCGCCGAACGTATCGACTCGCTCACGGGCCTCTATCGACCCAGCGAGTTTATGCGGCGCGCCAACGCATTTCTCGAGGCAAGGCGCGACGACACCTGGTGCATCGCCACCGTCGACATGGGTCACATGCGCCTGTTTAATGAATGGCACGGCCAGGCCGAGGGCGACCGCGTACTCGCCGATGTGGGCACGGTCCTCAAGGACATCGAGAATGCCGATATGGGCGTCGCAGGGTACTGGGGCCAAGATGACTTTTGCGTACTCATCCCCTTTAAGCACATCACCGTCCATCAAATCTACAACCGCGTTCGCGAGGCAGTAGCCAGGCATGATGACGGCGTAGGTTTTTGGCCGTCCATGGGCATTTACCCCATCGACTCCAATGAGGAGATCACCATCGATGCGCAGGCAAAGGCCATGTTTACCAATCGACGCGCCAAAAACGACTTCAAGGAGCGCATTGCTATTTTCCGCCCCGAAGAATATGAACACGAGATTGCGTTCCACCGCACGCTGACCGAGTTCCAGTACGCGCTCTCAAATGGCCGCATCACGTACTACCTGCAGCCCCAGGTCGATATGGAAACCGGCGAGATCATTGGCGCCGAGGCACTCACCCGCTGGATTGACAAGGACGGCTCTCTCATTTCGCCCGCAACGTTTATTCCCGCACTCGAGGAAAGCGGCTTTGTGGTGACGCTCGACAAGTACATTTGGCAGGGTGTCGCCATATGGCTTCGCGAGTGTCTCGATCGCGGTCTTCGCGTGGTTCCGGTCTCGCTTAATGTGTCGCGCGTGGATATCCTTGCCTGCGACGTTGCCGAGCATATGGGATCGCTCGCCGCCCAATACAACCTGCCGCCCGAGCTCATGCGTATCGAGATCACCGAGACGGCTTATACGGGAGAGTCCGAAGCCGTGGACAAACTGACAGCTGACTTGCACACCCGCGGCTTCTCGACCTATATGGACGATTTTGGCACCGGTCAGTCCACGCTCGCGATGCTCAAGAACGTCAACGTCGACGTCATCAAGCTCGACCGCACCTTTGTGCCCACCGACCGCGATCAAGGCCGCAGCGCGCAGATCGTGTCATCGATGCTCGAGATGGCGCAGTCGCTCCATCTGCCCATTGTAATCGAAGGCGTCGAGACAGATGAGCAGGCGAACATGCTACGCCACATGGGTGCCCGCTACGCTCAGGGCTTCCTCTACTACCGCCCCATGCCGGCGAAGGATTTTGAGGCATTACTCGATGGCGGCAATAACAACTGATACGCTCGCGCGCAAAACGCCACCGCCGAAGGGGGCATTTGTCTCCATTAGCTAACTTATATCCCCAGTTCAAACCGAATTGGGGATATGATACAAACCGTTGTTCCGCCCAAGGAGGTTATCCATCATGAACGAGCCATATCGCCTGGGTGAGCAATTGATTATTGCCTATCTCCAACGACTTGCGAATGGCATCTCGACCGCCGAACTCGATGTTGCCGCGCTGCCTGCTGAGCTACGCGCCGTTGGTGAGCAACTGCAAAAGACGCATGCCATCCTGCAACAAGAGCGCCGGCTGCTTGAGCGCAACGCCTATATCGATCCGCTCACCAACTTGGGCAACCGCAGCGGACTCGACCGTCACGTCGAGCAGCTCTGGCTCAAAGGCGACCCCTTCACCTGCGCCTATATTGACATCGACCATCTCAAGCATTGCAATGATAGGTTTGGCCACGCCGAAGGCAATCGCTATATTCTGAGCATCTGCCGCACGCTCTCCGAAACCATGGAGCACGATGAGATGCTGTTCCGTATCGGTGGAGACGAGTTTGTGCTTATCTCGCTCTCCGCAAACGAGACTGAACTCGAGCAGCGCTTGGAGCAGGTACGTGCCGGGCTGATCGAGGCGAGCTCAGATGGCAAGGCGCCCATGATCGCCAGCTTTAGCTTTGGCTGCTCGCGCGTCGATCCACTTGCCGGCGACACGCGTCGCCAGATGACGATGGACGCCGATCGCAAGATGTATCGCTATAAGCTTATGCATCGTGTACAGCAACCGGAAAACAATGACGCGCCGCAACGCCCAATCGTCGATCAGCTTCCCTGCAACGACCGGGTGTTCCAAGCGATCTCCATGAGCTCCGAGACGCGCTATCC
>WGSI01000029.1:0-26264 GCA_014871745.1 Collinsella sp.
ACCCTTGCGCGACGGCTTGCCGAGTGTTTGCGCTTGCGAAAAAGTAGTCAAAAAAGCCCCGTCCCAAAAAGACTACCTTGGTCTGTGAGAAAGGAACCTACCATGTGTGATTGCATCTTCTGCAAAATCGCCAACCACGAGATCCCCTCGACCGTTGTCTATGAGGACGACCGGGTCATCGCCTTCGACGACCTCAACCCCCAGGCGCCGGTCCACACCCTCGTGATCCCCAAGAAGCACTACAGCGACATCGCCGACAACGTGCCTGCCGAGACCATGGGCGCCATGGCCCACGCCATCCAGGAGGTCGCTAAGGCCAAGGGCCTGGAGGACGGTTTCCGCGTCATCTCCAACAAGGGCGTCAACGCCGGTCAGACCGTCATGCACTTCCACATGCACGTCCTCGGCGGCAAGAACCTGGGCGAGAACCTCATCTGAGGACGCACAGCCCGTCGCCTTGGCTGCCTTTGGAGTAACCTATGCAGCTTTCTCAACTCGAATACCTTCAAGCGGTAGCGAACTACGGCGGCGTGCGCAAAGCGGCTCGCGCCGTTCACGTGAGCCCACAGGCCGTTTCGTCGGCAATCAAAAAGTTGGAATCTGAGTATCAGATTGTTTTGCTCGACCGATCGGCGGGGGAGGCTGTTTTGTCTCCGGCGGGCAGAGAATTTGCGCGTCGTGCACGCGTGATCCTGGCACAAGTCGACGATCTCAAAAAGTACGCTCAATCGGGGAACGGCGGCGTTTCGCCCGACGGCCACTTCCGTCTTTACGCCCCCTGTCTTCACGGGCGGGGGCGTCTTTTTTCCGAAAACTGGTACGACTCGTTTGAAAGCTTGCACCCCCAGATTCACCTTGATGTTTGGCATCAGCCAACGGCCACATGCTTTGAATCACTTGTGCTTGGCATTTCGGATGCGGCCATCTCATTTGAGGAACCAAGGGATAGTGTCCTTTCTTCGAAATACTTGGGTGAAAAGGAGCTCAAGGTTCTTTCGTGTCCAGCGGGTCATCAATCTGTGGGTGCTATGACCGTTCGTGAGTTGCTGGGCGGCAGGCTCGCTGTTCCCATTAATTTGTCACCCTGTCTCAATGCAATCAACCAATGTCCCGAGGCTCAGCTGGTTAATTTCCGCTTCCGCGACGTCGAATACGAAAACAGGGCGCAGACTGAGTTTCTTCAAGCCGGGGGATTGATATTGAGTGTTTCTGGCTCTTCTCTCGCAACAGATGGACTGGAAGTGAGCGAGTGCTCCATTGAAGGCTCGCATGACGTGGCCTTGCCCATCTATTTTTGCTATCGACAAAATGCCTGGACCGATCGACACCAGACGGTATTTCTTCACCTATTGCGTCATCTCGCTTCGTGAGGCCATTTGGCCTCGTGGCGTCAAGTGAATGTTGACGCCTTGTAACACATGACTGACGGCTTTGCCCTCATGCTTTTCCAAGATTTCGGTTTGGGCTATTGGCTCTTGGAGGGCGGAGCATGAAAAACCGTACGGTTTTGCTTTATATGACGTTCGTTTTTCTGTCGAACTTCAGCACCATTTTGTATTTTCTGACGGTTTACCTTGAATTCGTCGGATTCTCGATGGTGGCGATTTCTAGCATGATGATTGCATACCAAGTGAGTAAGTTCATTCTTGAGGTTCCTACTGGTTATATTGCTGACAGGTTTGGACGAAAGACAAGCGGTCTCGTTGGCGTCGTGGGAATGCTTGGATACTACGCCGCCCTACTTTTCGCCCGTTCTCCTCTGCTTTTAATCGGCGCGTTTGCTCTCAAAGGATTTGCAGTTGCATGTGTGAGCGGATCCATAGAAGCGATCTACATTGACAGCGTCTCTCAGGACCAGCTCGTAAGACTTAATGTCGTTGAGCGATTTGTTTTCTATGCCTCTTATGCCATCTCCGCTTGCGTGGGCGGTTTCATTTCGTCTGTCGGTGCATATCTCATTGGTCTTTCGGCAGATATCATCGCAATGGTGTTGACGTTGGTTGTCGTTGCCTGCATTCCTGAGATGCGAAGAGGGGACACTGCAGCGACACCTAAGCGTGGAATTAGCCCGAAGATGATCGGTGCCGCTATTGCGCGTAACGGCATTCTTCGTTCAGCGTTCATCATGGACTGCTCTCAGGCATTTGCTTTTGTCGCCCTGGAAGACTTTTTCTCACTGCTGCTTGCGGGTCGCGGAATGAATGCCGTCGCTTCGGGTGTGACCATTGCGGTCCAGCTCCTTGCCTCGGCTTCCATGGGGCTTATTGTGCCGAGTGTGATTGCTCATGTCGACAAGGGCCGTTTTGCGCGTATTTGCGGCATCGTGCGCCTTTTCCTGACTGCTCTGTTTTTGATTCCCTTTACTCCGGTCTATTTGCTGCCCGTGTTCTATGTACTGCAGACGGTTGCTTACTCGTTATTTGCTCCAATTAAATACTCAATTTTTCAAAATGCTGTCGATTCTTCGATGCGCTGTTCACTGATTTCGGTCCAAAGCCAGATGGTGGCGGTGGGTGCCATCCTTTTCTATCTGTTCAATGCTGTGTTGAGCAGCATCGCGGGTATTCGAGTCATATTGCTTGTAGCGCTCGGGATATCTTCTTTGGTGTATATCCCCGCGCTATTTCGTCTTACAAGTCAAAGGCCGTGAGTATTTGGGCACCGATAACTTATATATCAACGCAATAAACCCGAGCGCGAGGGCGTTTGGGTTTATTATTGAAGCGTATGTAACCTGGCGGCGCCACACCGCCTGTTAGTAGGGAGACACATGAACGTTCTGGTCGTCAACGCAGGATCTTCGACCCTTAAGTATCAGGTCATCGATACCAAGTCCCACAAGGTGTCCGCAAAGGGCTCCTGCGAGCGCGTCTGCTTTACCGGCGGTACCTTCACCCATGCTGCCAACGGTTCCAAGAAGGTGACCGAGAACATCGAGTTCCCCGACCACAAGGTCGCCATCGAGGTCGTCCTGAAGGACCTCGAGGCCAACGGCGTCAAGATCGAGGGCATCGGCCACCGTATCGTTCAGGGTGGTTGGTACTTTGGCGACTCCTCCCTCGTCGACGAGGACGTCCTCGCCAAGATCCGCGAGGTCGCTCCGCTCGCCCCGCTGCACAATAACCCCGAGGCCAACGTTATCGAGTACTGCCTGGAGCAGTATCCCGACCTGCCCAACGTCACGGTCTACGACACCGCTTTCCACTTCAACATGCCCGAGGTCGCCAAGACTTACGCCCTGCCCAAGGACGTCTGCGACAAGCTGCACATCCGTAAGTACGGCGCCCACGGCACCAGCTACCGTTACATTTCCAAGAAGGTCGCCGAGATGACCAACGGCGAGGCCCGCAAGGTCGTCGTGTGCCACATCGGCTCCGGCGCTTCCCTGTGCGCTATCGAGGACGGCAAGTGCATGGACACCACCATGGGCCTCACCCCGCTCGACGGCGTCATGATGGGCACCCGCTGCGGCTCCATCGACCCGGCTACCGTGTGTTACCTGCAGCGCGAGGGCGGCTACACCTTCGACGAGGTCGACGAGATGATGAACAAGAAGTCCGGCCTTTTGGCTGTGACCGGTGGCAAGACCAACGACTGCCGCAACGTCGAGGAGCTCGCCGCTGCCGGTGACCCCGAGGCTCAGCTCGCCTTCGATATGTTCGTCTACAAGATTGCCGCCAAGGCCGCCGAGATGGCCACTTCCATGTGCGGCATGGACACCCTGGTCTTTACCGCCGGCATCGGCGAGCACGCTCCGGCTGTCCGCGCTGGCGTGGCCGACCGTCTGGCCTTTATGGGCGTCAAGATGGACCATGCCCGCAACGCCCTGCGCGGCGACGGCGCTTGGTGCCTGTCCGCCAAGGATTCCAAGGTCAAGATCTTCGTCATCCCCACGGATGAGGAGTTCATGATCGCCTCCGACGTCGAGCGCATCGTCAGCGGCAAGTAATTGATACAAGGGGAGGGGACTGGATGGCATTGTGCCGTTCAGCCCCCTTTTATGCTCTTTGGGCTAAGAGATTAATAGATATTTATTGAATTCTGATAACTTCTTATTAAGGGTACGGCCGCCTTATAGGTTTGCCGACCGTACTGTAATCACAAAGGAGTCTCATGAACGTACTTGTTGTCAACGCCGGCAGCTCGAGCCTTAAATATCAGCTTTTGGATACCGATACCCGCGAGGTTTTCGCCAAGGGCAACTGTGAGCGTATCGGATCGGACATGGGCATCTTTGGCCACTCCGAGAACGGTGGTGCCAAGCAGACCGAGGAGATTCCTTTTCCCGATCATCGCAGCGCCATTGCGCGCGTGCTCGAGGAGCTCGAGAAGACCGACTTTACGATCGATGGCATTGGGCATCGTATCGTTCAGGGCGGCTGGCACTTCGATGATTCCGCAGTCGTTGACGACGAGGTCATGGCTAAGATCCTTGGGGTGGCCCCGCTCGCTCCGCTGCACAATTACGGCGAGGCGGCGGCAATCGAATATTGCCGCGAGAAGTATCCGGAGCTGCCCAACGTGGCCGTCTTCGACACCTCGTTCCACATGACCATGCCCGAGGTCGCCTACACCTACGCCCTGCCCAAGGACGTGTGCGACAAGTACCATGTGCGCAAGTACGGCGCGCACGGTACGAGCCACCGTTACGAGTGGATGATGGCCAAGGAAATCCTGGGCTCGCGCTGCCATCGCCTGCTTTCGTGCCATCTGGGCAACGGTGCTTCGCTTGCCGCCATTGAGGACGGTGTGTGCCGCGATACCACGATGGGCCTCACGCCGCTTGACGGCCTGATGATGGGCACCCGTTGCGGTTCCATCGACCCGGCCACCGTGTGCTACCTGCAGCGCGAGGGCGGCTACAGTTACCAGGAAGTCGACGACATGATGAACAAGCAGTCCGGTCTGCTTGCCATCTCGGGCATCTCCAACGATGCCCGCGACATCCGTACGCGCGCCTCCGAGGGTGACGAGCGCTGCCTGCTCGCCTTCGATATGTTCGCCTACAAGGCCATGCAGCAGGCCGGCTCCATGATCGCCTCCATGGCGGGCGTGGACACCATTACCTTTACCGCCGGCATCGGCGAGAACGACTGGTCGATCCGCAAGGCCTTCTGCGACTGCTTTGAGTGGCTGGGCGTGCGCATCGACAACAACAAGAACCGCGAGGCCGTGGGCAACGGCCCGCAGGTCATCAGCGCCGCCGGCTCTTCCGTCACGGTCATGGTCATCCCCACCGACGAGGAATACATGATCGCCCGCGACGTCGAGCGTCTGACCAAGAACAACTAACGCGCGCATTTGCAAGTAAACGAAAGGCCTCCAGAGCAACAGCTCCGGAGGCCTTTTTACTAGCAGGCGGAAATTCCAGTCCCAAAGTGATCGTCACCAGCAACGCCTGCGCTCCCAACAACGGCATCCAGTCATTCAGATTCTCAGCCTAGCTCGTAGCCAAGCCGCCGTCCACCCCGGATTCCCTGATTGCCACGTGACGGCAGAAGGCCGCACGGGCTAACCCCTGAAAACAATCCGCAGACCAGAAACGCCCCCGTTCGTAGCTCCGGAGGAGCAGAACGGGGGCGTTTCATTGGTCGAGGACGTTTTCAGGGGTTAGCCCGTGCGGCCTTCGGGCGAGTGCGTCCGCTACTCAGCCATCTGAGCCTGGACGGCGGTGATGGCCACGACACCCACGATGTCGTCGGCAGAGCAGCCGCGCGACAGGTCGTTAACCGGCTTGGCGATGCCCTGCAGGATGGGGCCGTAGGCGTCAGCGCCAGCGAAGCGCTGGACCAGCTTGTAGCCGATGTTGCCAGCCTCGAGGTCGGGGAACACGAGCACGTTGGCCTTACCGGCGACGGAGGAGCCGGGAGCCTTGAGCTGGGCGACGGTGGGGACGATGGCGGCGTCGAGCTGCAGGTCGCCGTCGATGGCGAGCTCGGGAGCCTTCTCGTGGCAGAACTTCACGGCCTCCTGGACCTTCTTGGCAACCTCGCCACCGGCGGAGCCCATGGTGGAGTAGGAGAGCATGGCCACGTGCGGCTCCACATTGCCCATGAAGGTGGACCAAGAGTGAGCGGAGGCGATGGCGATCTCGGAGAGCTCATCGGAGGACGGGTTGATGTTGAGGCCACAGTCAGCGAAGATCAGCGTGCCGTCGGTGCCGAACTGCGGGGTATCGGTGCACATCACGAAGAAGGCAGAGACCAGCTTGGTGCCCGGGGCGGTCTTGAGGATCTGCAGCGCGGGGCGCAGAGTGTCGGCGGTGGAGTGGCAGGCGCCGGAGACCAGGCCGTCGGCGTCGCCCATCTTGACCATCATGGTGCCAAAGTAGGTGGCGTCCATCACCTGGGCGCGAGCCTGCTCGATGGTAACGCCCTTCTTGGCGCGGAGCTCGGCAAACTTCTGCGCGTACTCCTCGTGCTTCTCGGCGTTGCGCGGATCGATGACGGTAGCGCCGGGAACGTTGATCTCGTCGGGGTTACCCAGGATGACGATCTTTGCCAGGCCCTCCTCGATGATCTTGGTGGCTGCGACGATGGTGCGCGGATCCTCGCCCTCGGGCAGGACGATCGTCTTAAGGTCGGCCTTGGCGGCAGACTTCATACGGTTTAGGAAATCGCTCATGTTACTCCTTACAAGCGTTTCGCTAAGCTCCAGGCGCCCGGCTGTTCACGAATAAACCCGCTGCTAGCGGGTTTACCTTTCAATTATGTACGCCGCGGTGCTTGAGCTTTCCTTGTGTGGCAAGCTCATTATAGGACGCATTAGCGCTATAATCGCTCTGATAAATATGTCTCGAAGAATGTTCGAGAAAAGCCCAGCTAACGAGCCCGTGGCTTTTGACAAGGAGTATCGATGCAGATTACCTCAGGCCTGCCTGAAGGCTTTAACGCCGGCGCATACGACATGATTGTCGTCGGTGCCGGATATGCCGGTGCCGTTTGTGCCCGCCGTCTCGCCGAGACCATCGGCTATCGCGTTGCCGTTCTGGAGCGCCGTAGCCACATTGCGGGCAACGCCTACGACTGCGCTGATGAGGCCGGGATCCTGGTCCACGAGTATGGTCCACACATCTACCATACCTTTAATGAGCGCGTCCACAATTTCCTGTCGCGCTTTACCAAGTGGACGGACTACCAGCACAAGGTGCTTGCCAATATCAACGGCACCCTTATGCCCGTGCCCTTTAACCACGCGAGCCTCAAGCTCGCCTTTGGCGATGAGCGTGGCGAGGAGCTGTATCAGAAGCTCGTGGAGACCTTTGGCAAGGACGTCAAGGTGCCCATCATGGAGCTGCGCAAGAAGAACGACCCGGATCTTGCCGAGGTCGCCGATTACGTCTACGAGAACGTCTTTTTGCATTACACCATGAAGCAGTGGGGCCAGACGCCCGACCAGATCGATCCCTCGATCACCGGCCGCGTTCCCGTCTTTGTGGGCGACGATGACCGCTACTTCCCGCAGGCTCCCTTCCAGGGCATGCCGCAGGACGGCTATACCGCGCTGTTCGAGCACATGCTCGACCACGATCTGATTGATGTGTTCTGCGACGTGGACGCCCGCGACCTCTTCGAGATCGACGAGACCACCGTCAAGATCGACGGCAAGGTCTATGGCGGCGAGATCGTCTACACCGGTCCGCTCGACGAGCTGTTCAACCTCGACCTGGGCGCTCTGCCGTACCGTACGCTCGACATGAAGTTCGAGACGCTCGATATGGACCAGTTCCAGCCCGTGGGCACCGTCAACTACACCACGAGCGAGGATTACACGCGCATCACCGAGTTCAAGAACATGACTGGTCAGGTCCTGCCCGGCAAGACCACCATCATGAAGGAGTATTCCAAGGCCTATACGCCTGGCTCGGGCGAGACGCCCTATTACGCCATTCTGGAGCCCGAGAACCGCGAGCTCTACGAGCGCTATCTTGAGCGTGTCCAGAACCTGACGAACTTCCACCCGGTGGGTCGCCTGGCCGAGTATCGTTACTACGATATGGATGCCGTGACCAACTCTGCCCTCGATCTTTCGGATGAGATTATCGCCTGCCATGCATAAAGTCATATCATTTGGTATTCCCTCGTATAACGCTGCCAAGGACATGGACCATTGCATCACCTCCATTCTGGAGGGGAGCAATTACGCCACCGATATCGAGATCATCATCGTCGATGACGGTTCCAAGGACGAGACGGCAGCCAAGGCCGACGAGTGGGAGACACGTTATCCCGGCATCATCCGCGCGGTGCATCAGGAGAACGGCGGCCACGGCATTGCCGTCCTCTCGGGCTTGCGCGAGGCGCAGGGTACCTACTACAAGGTCGTCGACTCGGACGACTGGCTCGATGGCGCAGCCCTATCGACTATGCTTTCGATCCTGCGCGGTTTTGAGGAGCGCGACCAGCGCGTCGACCTCTTTATCTCGAACTATGTGTACGAGAAGGTTTACGAGGGCACGCATACCGCTATTGGCTACAAGTTTGCCCTGCCGCGAAAAAAGATTTTTACCTGGGACCAGATTGGTCATTTCCGTCTGGACCAGAATCTGCTTATGCACAGCCTGTGCTATCGCACGGATGTGCTGCGCGCGTCCAATCTGCCCATGCCGCCGCACACGTTCTACGTAGACAACATCTACGCCTACGTGCCGCTGCCGCGCTGCAAGACCATGTACTACGCCGACATCGACCTCTATCGCTACTTTATCGGTCGCGAGGGCCAGAGCGTCAATGAGGCCACGATGGTCAAGCGCCTGGGCCAGCAGTTCCGCGTAACGCGCATCATGATGGAATCGTTCCACCTGTACCAGGACGTTGAGTCCTCGCGTCTGCGTTCGTACATGATGGGCTATTTCACCATGATGATGGCAATCTGCTCGGTGCTTACTAAGCTTTCCGACGAGGATTGTGCCGACGAGCGCCTGAAGACGTTGTGGAGTGATTTAAAGGCCTATGACGAGCGTATGTATCGTCGTGCACGCTACGGTGTGGTCGGCTTCTTCACCAACCTGCGCGGCCGTGCCGGAGACAAAACCACACTCGGCCTATACCGTCTTGCCTCAAAGATCTTCAAATTCAACTAGCTGCTGAGTAATCGCTGCTGATGGGTTGACTGGGCCCCTTGGCCTTTAGTTTGCTACTGCGAACAGTCCTGCTCGCACGGAAAGCACATTGAGTGCTTTCCGGCTCGTGCGGAACTTGTATCAAACTAAAGGCCAAGGGGCCTCTGCTACAAGAATCGATTGTCAGGCTGCCAGAATTTGAAGATCTTAGACGCGCGGTACACAGGGGCCTGGGCTGAAAGGGATTTAGTTGAGTAGGTTGCCCGGTGGGTCTTGGTTATGTTTGTCGCGAGTTCCGCACGAGCCGAAGAGCACTTAATGTGCTCTTCGTGCGAGCCAGGACTGTAGAGCAGCAAACATAACCAAGACCCACCGGGCAACCGGACGAGTTAGTTTACTTCGCGGCGCCGGGGATGCCGTGGGAGGTTTTAGCGGTTTTGGCTCCGTTTACGATGGCAGCTTCTAGGGCCCTTACTGCGAGCATACCCAGCAGGTCTAGGGGAACGGCGGCGCTTGCCTGGGCACCCAGTTTGCCGCTGGCGAGGGTGTAGATGGTGTCGCCGTCGTTGGTGGTGTGTGTGGGGCGGATGGCGTGCGCGTAGGCGTCTGCGGCCATCTGAGAGACTTTGGTGGCCTGGGCCTTAGTGAGCTCCACATTGGTGACGATGCAGCTGATGGTGGTGTTGGTGCGGTCGAGCGGCATCTGCATAGATCCGGCGGCGGCAAAGGCGGCGAGCTCCATGTCGACGATCTGGTCGCTATCGGCCGCGGCGCGCATGCCCGCCACCCACTCGCCGGTGAAGGGGTCGACGACGTTGCCGCAGGCGTTGACCGAGACCACGGCGCCCACCTTGACGGGGCCGAGCGCCACGGCGGCAGCTCCGAGGCCGGCTTTCATGCAGGTGGCAGGCCCCATGAGCTTTCCGACGGTGGCACCCGTGCCGGCACCTACATTGCCCTGCTCGAGCGTGGTGGGGGTGTTGTCGAGTGCCTCACGCACGGCGGCGATGCCGGCCTCTATGTCGGGGCGCACGGTGGGATCGCCAAAGGCGAGGTCGAAGATACAGCTGGAGCACACGATAGGCACCTGCGTGGGGCCGACGGGAAGGCCGATGCCGCGGCTCTCAAGCTCGCGAGCGACGCCGCTTGCAGCCTCGAGGCCAAAGGCCGATCCACCCGAAAGGCAGACGGCGTGGACCTTGTCGACGGTGTTCTCGGGACGCAGCAGGTCGGTTTCGCGCGATGCTGGAGCACCGCCGCGAACGTCAACGCCGCCGGTGGCGCCCTCGGGTGCCACGATTACGGTGCAACCGGTGCCGGCCTCTTCGTCCGTATAGTTGCCATAGCAAAAGCCATCGACATCGCAGACGTCAATGGCCTCGAGCAGTGTATCCATGTTTAACTCCTATCGGTTTTCCGCCGCGCCTTGTGCCCGGTCGGGATCCGTACGGTACGCCAAAATTGTAGGCGCTGGGGAATACCCAGCGCCAGATGCAATTACGAGAGTTTTTGAATCGCGCGCGCGACGCGGGCGATGGGCAAGCCCACCACGTTGTAGAAGTCACCCGAAATGTCGTGCACGAGCATGCGGCCGCCTGTGCCCTGGATGCCGTAGGCTCCGGCCTTGTCCATGGGCTCGCCGGAGGCAACATAGCGCTCGATCTGCTCTTCGGTAAGCTCATAGAACGTCACGTCGGTCACATCGACAAACGACAGGCTCTCGGCGGCATGCGGAGCTGTAGCGTCGCCGGCTTTAACGATGCAGACGCCGGTTGCCACCTGGTGCGTGCGGCCGGAAAGCTCGCGGAGCATGGTGCACGCCTCGTCCTCGTTTGCCGGCTTGCCCAAAATCTGGCCGTCAAAGGTGACAATAGTATCGGCCGCGACGGTCAGTTCGTTGGGCTCGGCATGCTCGGCGGCGACGGCAGCGGCTTTGGCACGCGCCAAGCGCTCGACGAGCGTAAGCGGAGCTTCGCCATCAAAAGGCGTTTCATCGATATCTGCGGGAATCACGCGAATGTTATAGCCTGCCTCGCGCATCAGCTCTATACGGCGCGGCGATTGCGAAGCCAAGATCATAGCTGGATGCCCTCGGCGACCTTCTCGACGGCCTTCTCGCCGGCGAGCGTGCGCAGCAGCTCCAAGGCAAAGGGGAGTGACTGTGCCATGCCGCTGGCAGTGATGATGTTGCCGTCTTGCGTGACTTTCTCGCCGGTATAAACACCCTCGGGGAAGCTTTTCTCAAAGCCAGGGAAGCACGTGGCATGGCGTCCCTCGAGTAGACCAAGCTCGCCCAGGATAAACGGGGCAGCGCAGATGGCGGCAACGTGCTTGGTCGCGGCGAAATCGCAAACTACGTCGCAGACGCGCTGGTCGGCGCGCAGGTTGGTGGCACCGGGCAGGCCGCCGGGCAGCACGACGCAGTCATACTCGTCAAAGTTGATCTCGTCAAAGAGCGCGTCGCAGGTCACGGGAATCTGCAACGAGCTCACGACCTCGCGTGTGGGCATAATCGAGACGAGCGTGGCGCGCACGCCGCCGCGACGCATGACGTCGACCATGGTCAGGCATTCAATAGTTTCAAAGCCATCGGCGGCGAGAACGGCAACGCTGGGCATGTGAGTTCCTTTCGTAAGGCGGCATACAATTAGCCGTCTTATACCCCGAAGACATACGCTTGCCACGCTCGATTTCCCAATGTTTAAAAAGGGACGGGGACTAAATAATCATTCGGTATAAATTGATTATTTAGTCCCCGTCCTAGAAAAATCATCGGGCGCGGTCTTGGGCAAACAGTCTAGTTGCGCTTGAGGTGGACGACCGTTTCGCAGTGGAAGGTTTGCGGGAATAGGTCGACCGGCGTGATCTTGACGGGGGAGAAGGTGCCTTCCTCGACAAAGCGCTTAAGATCGCGCGCCAGGGTGGCCGGATCGCAGCTCACATAGGCGACATCGCGAGCGCTTGTGCTGGCGATGAGGTCGATAGCCTCGGGCGCCAGACCTGCACGCGGCGGGTCGACTACCAGGACGTCGGCGTCCTGGTCGGGGAACTCGCGCACGGCATCGCCGCCGATGACGTCGACGTTGTCGAGCTTGTTGATCTCGAGGTTACGGCGCAGGTCGCGCACGGCCGGACCGTAGGCCTCGACGGCGGCAACAAAGTCGCAGCGGTGGGCGAGCGGCAGGGTAAAGGTGCCGGCGCCGCAGTACAGGTCCACGGCAAGCTCGTCTTCCTGCGGATCGAGTGCGTCCATAACGAGCTCGATCAAAATCTCGGCACCCTTGGTGTTGACCTGGAAAAACGATGGGGCGGACAAGCGCATCTGGCCGTCAGCGATGTTCTCGGTCCACGAGCCCTCACCGGCGAGCATCTCCACCTTGGAAACGCGGCGGGCCTTCTTCTCGCCCTTGCTCATGACGCGCACGACGCTCGTGGGGTGTGCGGCGTCTGCCAGCACGCGCGAGACCTGTGAGCGCGGGAAGGAGCCTGTGGGCGTCCAAAGCGCGATCTCGAGCGCCTTGGTGCGACGCGAAGCGCGAATGCCCACGCGCTCCAGACCCAGGTCGTGGCTGCCGCTCAGATAGTTGAGCGCGCCGACGACCGATTTGAGTGCCTTGGGAAAACGCTTATCGAACAGCGGGCATGCATCGACAGTCACGATCTTACTGGGATCGACGCCGTGCATGCCAAGGCGCACGCGTCCGTTAACGAGGGCGGGCTCCAACTCAATTTTATTGCGGTAGCCCCAGTCGTCCTTGGTGTGGCGGATAGGCTGGACAAGTTCGTTGACCTGGTCGGGGGTGAACTTGCCAATGCGCTCGAGCGTGGAGCGCAGGTTTTGCTCTTTGGCGGCAAGCTGAGCAGTGCGCGAGAGATTGCCCCACGAACAACCGCCGCAGATGCCCACGAAGGGGCAGGGGGGCTGAATGCGATCGGGGCTTGGCTCCAGAATCTCGGTCGTGCGGGCGCGCATAAACGACTTGCCGTCCTGCACGACCTCGGCTTCGACGGTGTCGCCCGCCACGGCGCCTTGCACAAATGTGGCCTTGCCGTTGTCGGCATGTGCCAGACCGTCGGTGCCGTACGTCATCGATTCTATGGTGAGCTTCATGTTCCTGCCTGTCATTCGCGGTATTGTCCGCAACCATGGTAGCAGGGAAAAGCGCCCCGCATCCGAGGCTTTCCTCAAATGCGGGGCGCTTCTACAAACGACTATTTCGTCTTGCCGGTAATGAGCGTCTTAAGACCCAGGCCGATCAGGCCCAGGCCTATGCGCACGCGACCGGGGCGATGGCGCTCGATGGCCTTGGCTTTGCCAGCGGGCTTCTTGTGACGCGCGTTGCTCTCGGGGGTTGTTGTGGGTGCCTGAGGTTGGGCTGCGGGAGCAGGCTCGGACTCAGGCTCTATGACGGTTGCCTGGACCTTCTGGACCTCGGGAGCGGCCGGCTGCGGTTCGGGCTCAGGCTGGGATGCGAGCGCGGGTTCTGCCTTGGCAACTGCTTCCTGCTCGGCAATGGGCTCGACAACTGCCTCGCGCTCAACCTCGGCCCGAATAACTTCCTCGGCCGCGTGCTCCTTTTCCTGTGCGCGCTGCTGCGCGGCGGCCTCGGCGTTGCGATACGCACGCTCCAACAGAGCTTCCTGCGAGTTGAAGGGTTTCTCGTCCTCTTTGCGCTCCACCGGAACCCAGGTGCCGTCACTCGTCAGGCTGCGTGCCTTCACGTTGTCGCGCAGCTGCATGCCCATGTACTCGTGCACCAGGGCGCGGCAGGTGGGGTCGAGCACGGGGAAGGCGATCTCCACGCGGTGCTCGGTGTTGCGCGTCATCATGTCTGCCGAGCTCAGGTAAATCATGTCCGAGTCCACGCCGAAAGCATAGACGCGCGCATGCTCCAAAAAGCGTCCGACGATGGAGCGGACATGCACGTTCTCGGTCTTGCCCGGAACACCGGGCTTGAGGCACGAGATGCCGCGGATGATCATGTCCACGCGGACTCCAGCACACGATGCCTCGGCGATCTTATCGATAACCTCGCGGTCGGTCAGCGAGTTGAGCTTAAAGAACACGCGGGCGGGCTCGCCGACAAGGGCGCGCTGAATCTCGCGGTCCAGGCCGCGCATGATGAGCGGTTTCAGTCCGGCGGGCGCCACGCCCAGGAAGCGGTAGTCGCCGCGCAGGTTGCCCAGCGACAGGTTGCGGAAGAACAGGTTGGCGTCCTCGCCGATACCGGGATGGGCGGTCATGAGCATAAAGTCACTGTAGAGCTTGGCCGTCTTCTCGTTAAAGTTGCCGGTGCCCAACAGCGTGAGACGGGTGAGCGCCATGCCCTCACGATAGGTGAGCTGGCAGATCTTGGAGTGGCACTTAAAGCCCTCGGAGCCGTAGATAACGGTGCAGCCGGCCTCTTCCAGACGTTCGGCCCACTCGATGTTGTTCTGCTCGTCAAAGCGTGCGCGGAGCTCCATGAGCACCGTGACCTCTTTGCCGTTTTCGGCAGCATCGATGAGCGACTCGCACAGGCGGCTTTGTTTGGCCACGCGGTAAAGCGTGATGCGCAGCGAGATGCACTCGGGGTCGTAGGCTGCTTCGTGCACCAGGTCCAGGAACGGATTCATGGCCTCGTAGGGATAAAAGAGCAGCTTGTCGCCCTGCAGCACTTGCTCGCGAATGGAGCGGGACATATCGATGGCGGGGTTGGGCTGCGGCTTAAACGGCGTAAAGAGCAGCTCGTTGCGTAGATGCTCGGGAATCTTGCCCTCAATGCCAAAGACGTAGCTCAGGTCAAGGGGGATATCGCAGGTAAAGACCGAGCGGCGAGAAAGCTCGAGCGCCCTGCGGATGGTCTTGAGCGTTGGCTTTTCGAGGGAGCCCGATACGGCGAGTACCACCGGCTGCAGGCGCAAGCGCTTCTTGAGGATGCGCTTCATGTGCTGGCGGTAATCCTCTTCCTCCTCGACGCCCTCGCCGTCCGGGTCGATATCGGCATTGCGGGTGACGCGGATCAGCGCGCGGTCGAGTGGCTTGTAGGAGCCAAAGCAGCTGTCCAGGCAGGCGAGGATGACGTCCTCGAGCAAGATGTAGGAGTAGGTGCCGGTGGGCGAGGGAATCTCGACCACGCGGTTCATCGAGGCGGGAATCTCGATAAGGCCCAGCAGGCTCTCCTCGTCGGTGGCGCCGTCCAGACCGCAGGCCAGATAGAGCGCGCCGTTGCGCAGGTTGGGGAAGGGGTGGCGCGGATCGATGACCAGCGGCGAGATGACCGGCGACACGTAGGCCTGGAAGTAGCGGGTTACGAAGGTGCGCTCCTCGGGCGTAAGCGAATCGATGCGGGCGCGGTGAACGCCCAGGGTGTCGAGCTTGCCCTCGATGCTCTTAAAGATAGATTCCCAACGGGAAAGGAGCCCGGGCAGCTCTGCCATGACGGCATCGACCTGTTCGGAGGCGGTCATATTGCTCTTGTTGTCGACAGGTTGTTTTTTGAGCTCTGCCAGATCGGATAGGCCGCCCACGCGCACCATGAGAAACTCGTCGAGGTTGGACTCGAAAATCGACACGAACTTTAGACGCTCGAACAGCGGAACGGTCTCGTCGAAGGCTTCGTCAAGCACGCGGTTGTCAAAGCGCAGCCAGCTAAGCTCTCGGTTTTGCGTGTACGAGAAGTCGCGCGGCGGCTTGCGCAGTTTGGCGGCCTTTTGTTTCTTTTCGATTTTGCTCGGCATATGCATCTGTCCGTTCAGTCCCCGCAGGGGACGGTAGCCTAACTCTAATTCACTATTGTCTCAATTTAGTCGACCACTGGCACGGACGTATCGCGTGAACGGTATCTTTACCTACTTCTTACGCTGACAAGTCATAGGACTGACGCCCTGCTCGTTCGCAAACGATCCATATCCTCACTCAACTGGTGAGAATCTATGAATAAGAATGATAGTAAGCTGAATATAATCGAATGTAGGTCGAATCGAGGACAAGCGTCATTTATATGCAGAAAACCGTTTTCACTATGCAATTTTGAATCATGGATAACTTTGAGTGTTCAAGCTTGATTTCCTAGAAAAATAACGTTTACCTAGGAAAATCTGCTTTACAAAACTGAAGTGCATCATGGGAAATCATATGCGATATACCGTTCATCGTACTTTGCTGACCGTTCGGGGGCGAGGTAGCATTACGAATGGAATTTGGATATAACTAGAGCTGTCAGCAAGCAGCGTCCCATATGGAGGGGCGCTGATACATTCGGCCAGTAAGGCCCGAAAGAAAGGTAGGAGGCCATGACGAAAGGTCTGCACGTGCCTTCCGAGATCGGCAAGCTCAGGAAGGTCTGCCTGCACCGTCCCGGCGACGAGCTCCTCAACCTGCCGCCCGACGAGCTCGAGCGACTCCTGTTCGACGACGTCCCGTTCCTGGAGGTCGCACAGCAGGAGCACGACACCTTCGCCCAGATCCTGAGGGACCAGGGCGTCGAGGTGCTCTACCTCGAGAACCTCGTCGCCGAGGTGTTCGACCAGGTCCCCGGCGCCCGCGCCGAGTTCACCGACCAGTACATCGCCGAGGCCGGCATCCGCGGCCAGCACATGCCGCAGATCGTCCGCGAGAAGCTTGACTCCATCGAGGACAACCTCGAGTTCGTCAAGAAGACCATGGCCGGCATGACCAAGGCCGAGATCGACATGCCCCTCACGGCGTCCACGACCCTCGACTCCCTGGTCAACTCCGAGTCCGAGTCCGACCTGATCATCGACCCGATGCCCAACCTCTACTTCACCCGCGACCCGTTCGCGGTCGTCGGCGAGGGCGTCAACCTCAACCGCATGTACTCGGTCACCCGCAACCGCGAGACCCTGTACGGCAAGTACATCTTCAAGTACCACCCCGACTACAAGGACGTCTCCCTGTACTTCCGCCGCGACTGCCAGTTCCACACCGAGGGCGGCGACGTGCTGAACATCAACGAGAAGACCCTCGCCGTCGGCATCTCCCAGCGCACCCAGGCCGCCGCTATCGACATCATGGCCCAGAACATCTTCTGGAACTCCGACTCCAAGGTCGAGCGCATCCTTGCCTTCGACATCCCGGTCTCGCGCGCCTTCATGCACCTCGACACGGTCTTCACCCAGATCGACGTCGATAAGTTCACGATCCACCCCGCCATCATGGGCACCCTGCGCGTCTACGAGCTGACCGCCGGCAAGAACCCGGGCGACGTGAACATCCGCCTGATCGAGGACACCCTCGAGCACGTCCTGGAGGACGCCACCGGCGTCGACCAGGTCAAGCTGATCCCCTGCGGCGGCGGCGACCCGATCGCGGCCTCCCGCGAGCAGTGGAACGACGGCTCCAACACCCTGTGCGTCGAGCCCGGCAAGATCTGCGTCTACGCCCGCAACACCGTCACCAACGACGTGCTGTACAAGGAGGGCCTGGACCTTCTCGTCGTGCCCTCCGCCGAGCTCTCCCGCGGCCGCGGCGGCCCGCGCTGCATGAGCATGCCCTTCTGGCGCGAGGACCTCTAAGGTTTTCATAGACCGTACGGGTCTTAATACAAACATCTAGCTGCCATTAGATGTCTCCCAATGGGGCGGTGCGGGTTTTTCGCACCGCCCCATTCTTGTCTAATAAGTTAAATTAGCATCAGATAAGGTGTCCATTATGTCTAGAGGCGGTCACGTTGATACCCCAACGGTGTCGGCTTCTTTGTCTTTTGGGCATCATCTCGATTCCCATGACCTTTGCCGGCATCATCCCCGTGTTCTAGCGATTGGAGCTTAGTCATGGATATCAAGACAATTGGCGTTGAGGAATGGCTCAACGTTTGGGAGAAGAGCGCTACGTGGGACATTGCCCAGTCGACGATTTCGTCGCTGACCATGGGCGAGCTTCGCGCGCTCGACGAGCAGGACGGCGCTACGTTCTACGAGCGTCTGGATCGCGAGAAGATGAACTACGGCTGGATCGAGGGTTCGCCGGAGTTTAAGGCCGAGGTCGCCAAGCTGTATCGTTGCGAGGTCAATCCCGATCACATTCTGCAGACCAATGGCTGCACGGGCGCCAACCTCAACGCCATCATGGCCGTTGTCGGGCCCAGCGATCACGTGATTGCCGAGTGGCCTACCTATGCGCCGCTCTATGAGATCCCGCGTACGCTTGGTGCCGAGGTCGAGTATTGGGAGCTTCGCGAGGAGCTCGGATGGAAACCCGATATCGAACAGCTCAAGCGCCTCGTTCGCCCCAATACCAAGCTTATCTGCATCAATAACGCATCGAACCCCATCGGTACGGTGCTCGATGCAGACATGCTCGGGCAGATTGCCGAGATTGCCCGCTCGGTGGGCGCCTACGTGCTGTGCGACGAGGTGTATCTGCCGCTCGAGAACACCGAGTCCTTTATGTCGATGGCAGACGTGTACGAGAGGGCCATTGTCACCAACTCGGTGTCCAAGACCTATTCGACGCCTGCAGCCCGCGTGGGCTGGGTCGTTGCGGATGAAGAGGTGTCCAACCGCATCCGCACCTACCGCGACTACACCATGATCTGCGGTGGCGTGTTTAACGATGCTTTGGCGACCTACGTGCTCGAGCACAAGGACAAGATTCTCGAGCGCAACCGCAAGATCGTGTTTGGTAACCGAGATATCGCACAGGCTTGGATCGATACGCAGCAGCGTGTCTCCTGGACGGCCCCGCAGGGCGTGTCAACCTCGTTTATCCAGCTGGATATTCCCGAGGATGACGAGGAGTTCTGCAAGCGCCTGCTGGCCGATAGGGGAGTGCTGTTGGTCCCCGGTAGCCGTTTTGAGCTTCCCTGCGGAGCGCGCCTGGGCTACTGCGCGAGCGAAGATGTTCTTCGCGAGGGCCTGAGGCTTCTGGGCGAGGCACTGGCCGAGCTCGATCGCTAGTCCCTTGAGGTTCTCGAAGGCCTAAACCTTGCTGGACCCTAGGTGTACCGAATGCAGACCCGCTCCCTTTTGGGGAACGGGTCTGTTTGTCTTTGCTGCCGAAAAAGTCAAGTTGTTACAAATGGAGACGCAAGATCGATCGGGTATTCGATGGGCCTTATACTGAGCTTCCGGTGAACGGTATCCAACGTCTGGTAAACGGTAATCTGTTTGTCAAAAATGAATAGGACGCACTTTTTTCTGAATAAAAATCAAAATGGTTGAGACACAGCGAGAATTGCGAATTATATTCATATCGTTGCGTGAAATATGCAATTTGGGGGTGGTTTAACAATGGTTAGTTTCAATTGATCTTGCGGTTAAAAAGCGTTTAAGCACGTAAATCCACTTTATTTAATCAAAGTATGCCATGCGTGAAGTATATGTGTATGCCGTTCACCCCTCATATAAAACCGTTCGGGGGCGAGGTGGAAGTATGGATTGATTTTGGATATAAATATGTCGTCAGCAATAACGCCTCACACGGAGGGGCGCTAACGAATCGGCCCTGACAGGGGCCCGAAAGAAAGGTAGGAGGCCATGACGAAAGGTCTGCACGTGCCTTCCGAGATCGGCAAGCTCAGGAAGGTCTGCCTGCACCGTCCCGGCGACGAGCTCCTCAACCTGCCGCCCGACGAGCTCGAGCGACTCCTGTTCGACGACGTCCCGTTCCTGGAGGTCGCACAGCAGGAGCACGACACCTTCGCCCAGATCCTGAGGGACCAGGGCGTCGAGGTGCTCTACCTCGAGAACCTCGTCGCCGAGGTGTTCGACCAGGTCCCCGGCGCCCGCGCCGAGTTCACCGACCAGTACATCGCCGAGGCCGGCATCCGCGGCCAGCACATGCCGCAGATCGTCCGCGAGAAGCTTGACTCCATCGAGGACAACCTCGAGTTCGTCAAGAAGACCATGGCCGGCATGACCAAGGCCGAGATCGACATGCCCCTCACGGCGTCCACGACCCTCGACTCCCTGGTCAACTCCGAGTCCGAGTCCGACCTGATCATCGACCCGATGCCCAACCTCTACTTCACCCGCGACCCGTTCGCGGTCGTCGGCGAGGGCGTCAACCTCAACCGCATGTACTCGGTCACCCGCAACCGCGAGACCCTGTACGGCAAGTACATCTTCAAGTACCACCCCGACTACAAGGACGTCTCCCTGTACTTCCGCCGCGACTGCCAGTTCCACACCGAGGGCGGCGACGTGCTGAACATCAACGAGAAGACCCTCGCCGTCGGCATCTCCCAGCGCACCCAGGCCGCCGCTATCGACATCATGGCCCAGAACATCTTCTGGAACTCCGACTCCAAGGTCGAGCGCATCCTTGCCTTCGACATCCCGGTCTCGCGCGCCTTCATGCACCTCGACACGGTCTTCACCCAGATCGACGTCGATAAGTTCACGATCCACCCCGCCATCATGGGCACCCTGCGCGTCTACGAGCTGACCGCCGGCAAGAACCCGGGCGACGTGAACATCCGCCTGATCGAGGACACCCTCGAGCACGTCCTGGAGGACGCCACCGGCGTCGACCAGGTCAAGCTGATCCCCTGCGGCGGCGGCGACCCGATCGCGGCCTCCCGCGAGCAGTGGAACGACGGCTCCAACACCCTGTGCGTCGAGCCCGGCAAGATCTGCGTCTACGCCCGCAACACCGTCACCAACGACGTGCTGTACAAGGAGGGCCTGGACCTTCTCGTCGTGCCCTCCGCCGAGCTCTCCCGCGGCCGCGGCGGCCCGCGCTGCATGAGCATGCCCTTCTGGCGCGAGGACCTCTAAGTCTTTCCGTTTCCGGTGCGGTCCCCCTACAACCGCACCGGTTTCGCCCGTCAAACGGGCAACACTAATTACTTACGTAATTCATTTCTTCGAAAGGAAACGAACCATGGGTGTTAACCTCTCCGGCCGTAGCTTCCTCAAGCTCCTCGACCTCACCACCGAGGAGATCGAGTACCTGCTCAAGCTCTCCAAGAACTTCAAGGACATGAAGCGCGCTGGCGTTCCGCACCGCTATCTCGAGGGCAAGAACATCGTTCTGCTCTTCCAGAAGACCTCCACTCGTACCCGCTGCGCCTTCGAGGTCGGCGGCATGGATCTGGGCATGGGTGTCACCTACCTCGATCCGGGTTCGTCGCAGATGGGCAAGAAGGAGTCCATCGAGGACACCGCCCGCGTTCTCGGCCGCATGTATGACGGCATCGAGTTCCGTGGCTTTGCCCAGGACGATGTCGAGGAGCTCGCTGCTAAGTCCGGCGTGCCCGTGTGGAACGGCCTGACCACTGAGTGGCATCCCACCCAGATGCTCGCCGACATCCTGACCGTCCAGGAGAACTTCAACTACGACATCAAGGGCAAGACCCTCGTCTTCATGGGCGACTGCAAGAACAACGTTGCTCGCTCCCTCATGGTTGTCTGCTCCAAGCTTGGCATGAACTTCGTGGCCTGCGGCCCCGAGGAGTGCATGCCCGCTGACGACGTCATCGAGGCCTGCAAGCCCATCGCCGAGGCCAACGGTTGCACCATCAAGCTGACCACCGACGTCAAGGACGGCGTCACCGGTGCCGACGTTATCTACACCGACGTGTGGGTCTCCATGGGCGAGCCTGACGAGGTCTGGGCCGAGCGCATCGCTCAGCTCACCCCGTATCGTGTCACCTCCGAGGTCATGGCTATGGCCAACCCGGGTGCCATCTTCCTGCACTGCCTGCCCAGCTTCCACGATACCAACACCACGATTGGCGCCGAGAAGTGCGAGCAGTTCGGCATCACCGAGCAGGAGGTCACCGACGAGGTCTTCGAGAGCCCCGCTTCCAAGGTCTTCGACGAGGCCGAGAACCGCATGCACACCATTAAGGCTGTCATGTACGCCACGCTCAAGTAAGAGCATCTAGCATCCTGCTCGGGGTGTATTACAGCACACCCCGAGCGGTTTTATCTGGTAAAAATCTCGCATCAAGCGGCGGGCACGGCACGGAAGAGCCGCTTCGGGCGAGATCAGTAAATGATTTATGAAGGGGGGATGAGAACTATGACTGAGACCGCTAAGAAAAAGCGCGGTATGCCTTCATCGTTCACCATTCTTCTTGCTCTGCTGGCAATTGTTGCAGTGATTACCGTTATCGTCTCCGGCACGTCCGGCGGCGAGGTTACTGCCGCCCGTCTGAGCGATTTCTGCACCGCCCCGATTCTGGGCTTCGCTGACGCTCTGCCCGTCTGCCTCTTCGTTATGATCCTCGGCGGCTTCCTCGGTATGATGACCGAGACCGGCGCCCTGGACAACGGCATCGCCGTCCTGGTGCAGAAGCTTAAGGGTAACGAGATCATGCTCATTCCCGTGCTGATGCTCATCTTCTCCCTCGGTGGTACCACCTATGGTATGTGCGAGGAGACCGTTCCCTTCTACGCCCTGCTTGCCGCTACCATGATGGCCGCTGGCTTCGACCCGATGGTCGGTGCCGCCACCGTCCTGCTCGGCGCTGGCTGCGGCTGCCTGGGCTCCACGGTTAACCCGTTCGCCGTCGGCGCTGCCGTCGACGCTCTGACCGGCGTTGGCATTGAGGTCAACCAGTCCATCATCATCGGCCTCGGTGCCGTCCTGTGGATTGTTACCACTGCCATGTCCATCTTCTTCGTCATGAGCTATGCCAAGAAGGTCAAGGCTGACAAGGGTTCCACCATCCTGTCGATGCAGGAGCTCAAGGACGCCGAAGAGGCTCACGGCAAGGCTGCTTCCGAGGTTCACAATGAGGTCAAGCTCACCGGTCGTCAGAAGGGTGTTCTGATCGCCTTTGCCTTCACCTTCGTCGTCATGATCGTCGGCTTCATTCCGCTGGCCGACCTCAACGAGGGCGTCGCCAACTTCTTCGACGCTGGCGCTGTCTACGACGCCGACGGTAACGCCGTCGTCCAGGGCTGGTCTGCCCTGATCACCGGCCTGCCCATTGGTCAGTGGTACTTCGACGAGGCTTCCACCTGGTTCTTCCTCATGGCCGTCCTGATCGGTATCATCGGTGGCCTGTCCGAGAAGCAGATCGTTAACACCTTCATCACCGGCGCTGCCGACATGATGTCCGTTGTTCTCGTCATCGCCCTCGCCCGTGGTATCTCCGTCCTCATGGCTAACACCGGCCTCGACGTCTACGTCCTCGACGCTGCCGCCAATGCTCTGGCTGGCCTGTCCGGCGTGATCTTCGCTCCCATGAGCTTCCTGGTCTACTTCGGCCTGTCCTTCCTGATCCCCTCGACCTCTGGTATGGCTACCGTCTCCATGCCTATCATGGGACCGCTGGCTGTTAAGCTCGGCTTCTCGCCCGAGGTCATGGTCATGATCTTCTCCTCTGCCATCGGCGTTGTGAACCTGTTCACCCCGACCTCCGGCGCCATCATGGGCGGTCTCGCCCTGGCCAAGATCGAGTGGACGACCTGGCTCAAGTTTGCCCTTAAGCTCATCGTCGCTCTCTCCGTCGTCTGCGCCATCATCCTGACCGTCGCTTGCGTGATGCTCTAAGTACCCAACGGGTACCCCACGGAAACCTTGACGATCCTGTAAAGGATCACCTGGTCATCGTCTGTCCGGTGGGGTCAACCCACCGGTAGACTCCTACCTTTAGCCCCCTCCCGTTCCGTGCGCGGGAGGGGGCGCTTTTTTGTTCCGCGGTTTTACCAAACGCCGGAACCACTCGACGCTGCAAGCCCGCCAGAGCGGCAATCTGACGTTCAATCGTCGGGCATGGCCAAAAGGCCCATGCCCTCCTCTTTCACGTCACCTTGCTCGCTCTGGCGGGCTTTCGCTGACTTATGCTCAACCTGCGACGTTCCCCTTGTTGGTGCTGGGGGCAGATTGCTCGCTCTGGCGGGCGCTCGTTGACTTTGGCTCTGCCTGTGACGTTTCCATTGTTGGTGCGGAGTGACTTGGTCATTGCTTCAAATTAGCTACCCCGGGTCCCCGGTGGTCGCGATGGGCATGTTTGGTTGGTGCCTGTTGATGGTCTGGGTATCGGGGAGGGCGGGCTCCGTTATAATCGCCTAGGACATTAAATGGAAACGGGACGGGAGCCACACATGCGCCAGGGTTTCGACAACGCGAAGTACATCGAGCTGCAGGCTGCTCACATTAAGGAGCGCATCTCGCAGTTTGGTGGCAAGCTCTATTTGGAGTTTGGCGGCAAGCTGTTTGACGACTATCATGCGAGTCGCGTGCTGCCGGGTTTTGAGCCGGACAGCAAGTTCCGCATGCTCAAGAGCATTGCCGACGACGTCGAGGTCATCATCGCAATCAATGCAAACCATATCGAGAAGAACAAGGCCCGTGGCGACCTGGGCATTACCTATGACGAGGACGTCTTGCGCCTGGTCGACCTGTTCCGCGGCAACGGTTTTGCTGTCGCGGCCGTGGTTATCACGCAGTATGCCGGTCAGCCCGCTGCCGACGTCTTCCGCAATCGTCTGAATGCACTCGGCATTCCCGCCAAGCTGCACTATCCCATTGAGGGCTATCCGCACGACGTCGATCTGATCGTTTCTGACGAAGGCTACGGCAAGAACGAGTTCGTCGAGACCACGCGTCCGCTCGTTGTCGTGACGGCGCCCGGCCCTGGCTCGGGCAAGCTCGCCACCTGCCTCTCACAGCTGTATCACGAGCATAAGCACGGCACCGCCGCCGGTTATGCCAAGTTTGAGACCTTCCCGGTCTGGAATCTTCCCCTGACGCATCCGGTCAATATTGCCTACGAGGCCGCCACGGCGGACCTCGACGATGCCAACATCATCGATTCCTTTCACCTTGAGGCCTACAACAAGACCACGGTCAACTACAACCGCGACGTCGAGGCCTTCCCGGTGGTCCGTGCCCTGATGGAAAAGATCCTAGGCAAGAGCCCCTACCAGAGTCCCACGGACATGGGCGTCAATATGGTCGGCTTTGCCATCACCGATGACGATGCCTGCCGCGACGCTTCCAAGATGGAGATCGTCCGCCGCTACTTTACCGCGGTCGAAAATGTGCGCCGTACCGGCGTGGGCGATGAGCAAGTCGACCGTCTCAAGATTATTATGAAGAAGGCCGGCATCGATAAGAACTACTCACCGGCGCGCTCGGCGGCCTTAACCAGGGAGCAACTGACGGGTGGTCCCGTGGGCGCCATGGTCATGCCGGACGGTTCCGTGGTGACCGGTAAGACCTCCACGCGCCTGGGCGCCGCAAGTTCGCTCATTATGAACGCTCTCAAGCATGTTTCGGGCGTCGACCTTGAGCTTGAAGTCATCAGCGACGAGGCGATCGAGCCCATCAGCAAGCTCAAGACGCATTTCCTGGGCAGCAAAAACCCGCGCCTTCACACCGACGAGACGCTTATGGCGCTGTCGATCACCTCGGCTACGAGCGAGACGGCCGCTCGTGTCCTTTCGGGCCTGGAGCAGCTGCGCGGTTGCGATGCCTTCTTTAGCGTGATTATCTCGCCGACGGACGAGACGGTGTTGCGTAAACTGGGTATCAACGTGTGCTGTGAGCCCAAGTTTGAGCGTCGTGGTTTCTTCCATCGCTAAGTTTGAAGTATCGCGGTAATTGCATCGCATTTTGGCCGTATCGGGTTAGCGCCCGGTACGGCTTTTTGATCAATAAAGCGTCTATTTCGGCGAAAAATAGCCGTTTACCTGCCTAAAAACAATTTGGGCGGTATACAATAATCGTAACTGTTTCATCCTTAGCGGGATGCCGCATGATGGATATTACCTGCCATCGTGAGGTGTGTCGGTCGTGCACGGCGCGCTGGATGCTCGTGCTCGGTTAGAGGAGGCTGCCATGGCGGGCAAGGGTCGTGCGAGTGTCAACGATATGAAGCGTGTCGAAGTGCTGGTGTTGATGGAGATTGCCCAGCAATCCGAAAGTGGCGGGACATATGGCTTCTCGCGCAAAACGCTTGCGGAGCACGTTGGAGTGTCTCCGTATCGAGCCCGCGCCGCAATTGAGCGCTTGGATTCTGACGGTTTGATCGAGGTCGTTTCGCGTTATAGCGAGGATGGCGGCCAGCTTGCAAATGGTATTTGCCTTACCGAGCGTGGCGGGTGGTATCTGAAAGGCATCCGCGCGGGTATGCTCGTTCGGGATATGCTCAGGGACGAGCTTGCCGATCGGTAGCGATCTGCCGCCTAAGTTGTTGTTACGCCGCTCGGGTCCCGGGCGGCGTTTTGTTTCGAGATGGAGAAATGGGTTGATTTCCGATCTCAGCCGAACACATTGAGCAAATAGGCCATTCCCGCAGTT